>JBCDDJ010000367.1:0-6895 GCA_039180385.1 Cyanobacteria bacterium P01_G01_bin.38
ACCGAGACCAGCATAATGTTGGCGATGCCAATGCCGCCTACGACTAGCGAGATGGCTGCGATCGCAACCACCATAATCGTAAACAGGCCCACTGTACTGGTCAGGGTTGCCACCAAATCAGCCGCACTGATAATCCGAAAATCATCCTCATCGCCCCTGGCGGGATGAATATTGTGGCGCACCCGCAGGAGGTTTGTCATTTGAAAATCAACCGCCTCTAACTGATCTTGCTCGGTCACTTTCACAGAAATGCCTTGAACAGCAATCCCGCTCAGGGCGTTGTTGCCGACCAACCGGGCTGACATATTCGTGAGTGGCACGTAGATCTGTTCATCCGGGTTCTCACGGCCTCGGGCACCCTTCTCATTGGCAATGCCAACTACGCTATACCGCTGCCCTTGAATTCGAATATTTTCACCAATAGGCTCAAGATTGCTACCGAATAAATCATCCCTCACCGTCGGCCCCAATACGGCTACTGCCTGAGCTTCTGCCAGCTCATCTGGGGTGAAAAAACGCCCCGATTGCAATGTAATATTATTGACTTCTGCGTAGTTTGTATCTGTGCCTAAAACAGTGGTGGACGTATTGTTTTCGGCATAAACTACCTGGGTAGTTTGCTGGAGATAGGCTGTGACTGTACCAGCTGCCGACACCTGAGATTCGATTGCCTGGGCGTCACTCCAGGTGAGCGTGGTCGCGCTCCCACTCCCCTGGCTGACGTTACCTGTATTGGCAGCCCCTGCCCGCACTTGCAACAAATCTGCGCCCAGGCCCTGCAAATTTGCTTCTGTAGCAGACTGCACCCCTTGCCCCACTGAGGTCACTGCAATGACAGCGGTAATGCCAATGATGACACCTAACATGGTGAGAGCCGTTCGTAATTTGTTACTCCACAGAGCTGCGATCGCCATCGCCAAGATTTCTGTTATGGAAATTGAGGGCAAATGGATAGCCTCTATAACCGCTTTCTGCCGGGGCTTAACCATCAGGACCACCCCCTCCCGGGCCACCGCCCCCACCGCCAGGACCACCTCCGGAACCGCCACCGGGTATCAGCGGTGGCCCTCCTCGGTTTTGTCGATTTTCAGGGAGCCCCTGGGCCGCACTCAAAACAATCTTTTCATCCCCTTCTAGCCCTGCAATCACCTCTGTTCGATCATCGACCGTTAATCCAGTTTCAATCGGTTGAAACTGAGGTGTGCCGTCTGCGCTCAAGACCAAAACGCCTTCTCCTTGTTCCTCTCGTACCACAGCGACAGTTGGCACCACCAGCACGTTAGTCAGCTCACCTGCTTGAAATTCCACATCTACATTCATCCCAGGCCGTAGCTGTGACTGCGCATCTTCGGACAGATTGACCCGCACCTCAAAACTGGTCACGTTAGAGCTGACCGTTGCCTGCTCTGCAACCTGGGCCACGGTGCCCTCAAACTGTCGATCTGGATAAGCGTCGGCCTGGATGCTGGCCGATTGACCTGCTTGAATCTGAGCGATGTCTGTTTCTGCCACATTGGCGACTACTTGATAATTAAACGCCAAAGAGAGAATAGACGACGACGAAGACGAATCTGTCTCACTCGCAGCCGTGGAAGGGGATACAAAGTCGCCTGGATCCGCATAGCGGGCAGTCACTACGCCGCCAAAAGGAGCCCGGATCACCGTATCTTCAACCTGAGTTTCGATCGTCGTCAAAGCACCTTCCGCCTGGATTACATCCGCTTCGGCCTGTGCGATCTCTTCCTGACGGTTGCCTGCCTGACTCAGATTTAGCGCCTGCTGTGCGCTGGTTACCTCGGCCTGGGCCGTGTCGCGGGCGGTTCGATAGCTTGTTGTTTCCTGTGCAGAGATCGCCCCCTCGGTATAAAGCCCTTCATAGCGGCGCAGCTCTTCCTCGGCCTGATTTAAGCTGGCTTCGGCGCTGGCCAGGGTTGCCTCGGCTTGGGCGATCTCTTGGGGACGGTTCCCGGCAATGAGCATGGCCAGATTCGCTCGGGCCGAGGCGAGTTGCCCCTGCGCTTCAATCAATTCTCCCTGCAAATCAGAATCGTCCATATAGGCTAAAATTTGTCCTGCTTCTACGGCATCGCCCTCGGCAACGGTTACGCGATCCAAACGCTCTGAGGTCTTAGGGCTGACATTCGTCAGTTGCTCTGGCTCAACCGTCCCGTTGGCTGCAACTGTAATCGGGAGCGTTGCGGTTTCAACAGCCACGGTCCGGGTTTGAGCTTGCTCCTGCTGTTGCGGCACTAAGACAAACTGCCGATAGAGCAGATAGCTGCCACCTGTGAGGAGGCCGAAAACGAGGAGGCCAGCGACACCTTGAACGAGACGATTTTTCTTTGGGCGCTTGAAAGCAGTTTCTACCGATGAGATAGCAACCTGCTCAGCGGTGGGAGGCAATTTCAAACTCATAAGAGGAGCTTTGATGGATGCCCCTACGTTAGTCTGCTGTCGTCTATTTTCAATCTGTCAAAGGTCACCATTGCACCATGACTATTTTCATGGGCCTATCTTATGAGTTTGACAGCATCACTGCTGGGTGGCTGCTGTGTCCTTAAGTCTATTGATAGAGTTTACGATAGATAGACGCTGTATCTGGATATCGCTTTGCAAGCTCAGGTGTAAGCTGCAAGAGCCGTAGCTCCGATAGCTGAGATTCATTGTCAAGCTCTTCTATCACCAACTGGCTGCGCTCAGGTAGCTCTACACAGCCAGGAAAAGAAATCTCCTGCCCCGAGGCGTCAAATATTGAGTGGTGAAAAATATCATGGTTTCGGTACTGTCGCGACGGGTCTTCATCTAATGTCTCACTGTTGCCATCAATCACAACCGGTGCTTTGATATCCATCGGATAGTTGGTGGGCTCTCTCAGCTCAATGCCAGCGGCCCTGGCCTTCTTGAGCATAAAATTTAAGGCGATATTCGTGCGGCTGCGATTGGGTGAGCCATCGCTCAGGGTGGAATTGCCGCCGATGTCGCCGTGTCCGCCTCTAAACCAAACTTCTAGAACGTTTTCTCCATAGGCTCTATCTAAACCAAAGCCAATTTTTCTAACATCCAGCGACATCGCGTGGAATGTGTATTTAGCCGTCTTCGGAATCCGTTCTTGAAAGAGCAGCTCGTTGTCATTGAGGGGGCTGCCGAATGAAGCCACTGTGTCAAAAAGCCCGATAAATCTGATCTCGGGTGGCTCTATTAAGGGGTGTCCATTGTTGTCAATTAGCTGAGCGTAGTCTTGGAAGGTTTTATCTGCAAAGGCCCGTGCGATCGCAGCCCCTCGGCTATACCCCACGATATCAATCACCCGATCACCGTTTTTATAATGCGCCTTGAGCTTATCAAAAGCATTATTGACCACGCCTCTTGCGCCAAGACCAAAGGCCCCACCGATAATTCGGTTCGTCAGTCGGGTCGCAGAGCCAACCCCCGGCAAGTACTCGGCCTGTAGCCCAGATTCAATATACTCTTTGTAAAAGAAAACAACGTTGGTGAGGTAACGATCATTTTTCGTTTTGGTCGTGGGCGTGATTAGAGATTCCTGATCCCAGGCATCCCCGGTCCCATCAAATGCATAGAGCGCCATATTGCCTCCCGGTGGTTCTCTAGAAGATGTGCTCCTTTGCCTCAAGTGAACAAGGGAGCACATCTAAACTATACTAAACCGTTTAGTAAAAAATGACTGCATTAACGCTGCTGGCGTTTCCACTCATCGGTCAATAACCCGGAGAATCCCCAATCTTCCTCCTTAATCTCTTGAATGACAATATGAATATGCTCTGGCTTTTTACCCAGCACTCGAACCAGAGAATCCGTCACCTCCTTAACCAACTCCGCCTTCTGAGTCCTTGTGGCACCCTGGGTAATCTGGATATTGACATACGGCATAATTGACTCCTAGAGAGTTAACTCAAATCGCTGCTCATTCATGGCTTGGCCCCACTGGGTTCCCTGAAATTGCTCAACCAGCTCAAACCCAGCTTTTTCATACAGATGACGGGCTGCATCGAGACCTTCAAAGGTCCAAAGATAGACGCGCCTGTATTGTCGATGGCGACAAAAATCAATGGCTGCATTGATCAACCGATTGCCAACCCCCTGGCCGCGTAGACGATCTGACAGGATGAAATATCTCAGATGAGCGCCTTGACCCTCTGTATCTATGCCATCGATGGCAATAGACCCCTCAACCCTGCCTGCCACCGAGACTGTCCAAAAACCGTCTCGGCTTTCATCATACCTGGCTAAAAATTCAGATAGCCCAGTGGCAACTTTGGCCTCAAGAAACAGCCCAAAGCCCCAATGCTGGTGATAGTAAGTCCCATGTAACTCAGCCACACGACCCATTGAACCCGGTAGATATCCAGTCCTAACCTCAATATTTTGCACAGGGTCTTCAGCACTCATTTATTTGATACGAACAGGGGGATTCATCGACGCTCTGGCAGCGCCATACGCAACCCCAAACCGACTAAGACACTGCCAGAAAACCACTTCATAAAACCTGCGACGTTTGGACGTTGTACAAGGCGATTGCCGACTGTGCCCGTCAATGTGCCAATCAGTCCATAAATGATCAAACAGAGCAGCGTGAAAGTCAAACCCAGCAAGAGCATTTGGAGAGGAATAGCGAGGCTCCCTGCACTCATAAACTGAGGCAAAAATGCCATGAAAAACAAAATACCTTTAGGGTTGAGCATACTTGTCAACATGCCTTGTAAGACAATGCGATGGGTCCTGCCTGTCGCCACTTTTTGGGTAGACGCTGTTTCTAACAAAGGACGCTTGCTAGCCAGGGTTTTAATCCCTAAGTACACCAGGTAGGCTGCACCTGCATACCGCACAATGTTAAAAGCAAGAGATGAAGCTTGAAGGAGTGCTGATAACCCAAGCACTGCCAAAAAAGTATGAACAATATAGCCTAAGCAAACACCTAACGTAGAGAGCAACGCAACCCTTCTGCCTTGGGCAACTCCCCGCGTGCTGACATAAATAATGTCAGGGCCAGGCGTGCAAATCATAACAATGGCCGTCGTGAAAAATAAAATCAGCTGAGTTGACATAAAATCTCCTAAAGGTGAATCGGCCTAGAGAGTTTTCTCAAGCTAAACTATATCCAGACATCATTCTCGGCGGTCAGCTCTCCGCCCTCATCCCCTGTATTGAGCACCCCGCGAGGTTCGATCAGGAGCATTTTGACCTCATCTTCTGCAAAAGGTTTGTGCTCAACCCCCTTAGGAACGACATACATTTCGCCTTGCGCGAGATGAACCTGGCCGTCTCTAAAATCAATCCGCAGATGGCCTTCAAGAACGATGAAGGTTTCATCTGTGTCTGGGTGATCGTGCCAGATAAAGTCGCCTTTGATTTTGACCACCTTGAACTGATAGTCATTCATCTCAGCAATGACTTTAGGCGTCCACTGTTCGTCAAACAGACTCAGCTTTTCTTGGAAATTTAACGCTTTGTATTCCATAAAACTTTCTCACCTGACTAAACAAGTTTCAGTTCCATCTGAATGTTACACCGCTCGTAGGGAGAGGGATGTCCAACCATTTTCTGGAAGCCTAGCTTTTGATAGAGCTTGATGGCAGGCTCTAGAATCGTGTTACTTTCTAAATATAAAGACTTTGCGCCGAGTTCTCGGGCCTTTGCGATCGCAGCGCGCCCTAACACCCAACCCACTCCCCGACCTCTGACGTCTTTAGTAACCCCCATTTTCGCCAGTTCATAGATATCATCATCCAATTTAACTAAAGCACACGTCCCCACAATCTCACCGTCAAAACGGGCCATGTAGATATGCCCCCCTGGGTTTAAAATCTTTTCCTGAGGATGTTCAAGATATTGACGGTCGGCATCCTCGATCTTGAAGTATTGCTCAATCCAGTTATAGTTCAACCGCTTGAAGTCCTCCAGAAAGTCAGGTGAGTAATCAATAATCTCAACCTGCTCACGTTCTCGCTGTTTACGGGTCTCTCGCACCCGATCAAAAAAGTTTTTTTCATTCAACAAAAACTCAACCTCTTCAACCGCCTTCCAGAGATCAGATTGTGCCTCTGACAACAGCGTTTCAACAGCCTGACCCACGTCAAGATACTGCTTGTCGATTTTGGGGAGAAGTTGTTTCCCGCCGTCAGACAGGCTTGCCACACTCACCCTCGCATCCTGGTCGCTTTTTTGGGTGACCACCAACCCTTTTTGCTTCATTTCTTTGACAATTTGACTGACGGACGGATGGGAATGACCAATGATTTGAGCAATTTCAGTGATCGATGCGGTCGGCTGATGGGAGAGCACGTAAAAGACGGGAAACCACTTAGGGTCTAGCCCTACTTCGTATAGGGCATAGGTTTTCGCCGCATCTTCCATGAACCGTTCACTGAGGCGACGGAGACGGCTACCCAGCGCCATTTTTCCAGTTTGATGATAAAAATCCATTACATAATACTCATTACGTAACTAATTACATATTTAGCACAGCTGATCAAATATCGCTAGCTGACGGATGGGTATATCAAAGCTGACGCCCCCATTGGGTCAGCGCATCTAGTCCATAAAGCACCTGAAGGGGTACTGCCACCCCCCAGCAGTGCTGCTTAAAGTGGGGAGACGAGCGAAGGGAGCGGTTCACGACTCGCCTGGCTCTTTTAACCTAAACAATAAAGGAACTATCTACCATGGCCATTGTCGCGGATTATAAGCATATCTCTGATCGATCTATTGACTTAAAAGTTGCGTCTAGTGAGATTGCCGGCAGGATGATCCACACGTTTGAATTTAATCTGGCTGAAGATCCTGTCAGTGGTGAAGGGGCGCTGATTGCCTGGAATATGCGTCGCGAACTGCAGGACTCAGTCAATTACAAGGTGGAGGTAAACGGCTCATACGCTGC
>JBCDDJ010000368.1:0-6852 GCA_039180385.1 Cyanobacteria bacterium P01_G01_bin.38
ACCCTCAAACAAAATGAGATTAATCGGTGGCTGGAGTCTTGCGAGCAAGATTTTCTGATCATTGCGCGATTTCCAGATGTGAGTCGGCAGTTACAGCGGTTGCTGGCAACCCCGTCTGCGCTTGATCGCTCTGCTTATGAGAGCTTGAGCAATTATCTGCTAGAGATCAAAGCGCTTAAACCCAAGTTTTCTGAAATCTCCATTGTTGATCGCAGCAATCGTATCATTCTCTCGACAGATAAAGCACGAGAAGGCAAATACGAAATTGCTACTAACCTGACTTATTTTGAAACGGTTGTGGCTGGGGATAAGTTTACACCGGTATTTTATGTGTCCCCAGAGACAGGAAAACCGGCGGTGACCTATGCGTCGCCGATTCGCGATCGCACCGGCAAGCGCATTGGCCTGGTGATGGCCGATCTCAACCTCAACCGGATTGACCAAATCGTTCGGGAGCGCGCTGGTTTGGGAGATACGGGCGAAACCTATGTGGTGGGCTCCCTGGCCGAAAAAACCTCTTTTATTTCTCGCCAGGAGAGTATGACGCGTGATTTGCCCGACGAGCCCAGCAGTCAAGGTATCAACGAGGCTATGCAGGGGTTAAGCAGTGAAGCGCTCTATGTTAACTACGGTGGGGTGTCGGTGTTGGGGGTCTATAGCTGGCTCAATGATCAAGACCTCGCCCTAATTGTTGAAATGTCTCAAGACGAGGCGTTTAGCCCCGCTCGTCAGCTGGCTGGCGCGATTGTTGTCGTTGGGTTAGGGTCTGCCGGGGTTTTATTTTTGGGGGTGACTGGGCTGGCCCGGCAGCTGAGCCAGTCGCGATCGCAGCTCGAAAACTACAGCCGTCAGCTTGAGCAAAAAGCCCAGGAGGCCGATGCTGCCAATCTTGCCAAAAGTGAGTTTCTGGCAAACATGAGCCACGAACTCCGCACGCCTCTCAATGCAATTCTCGGATTTACCCAGCTGATGGGTCGCGATCGCGACCTCAGTACTTACCAGCTAGAGCGAGTCAATATTATCAATCGTAGTGGAGAACACTTGCTGGCCCTCATCAATGATGTCCTCTCCATGTCTAAAATTGAGGCCGGGCGCACCCTCCTGAATGAAACCCGTTTTGACCTTTACCAGCTCTTAACCTCCCTTGAAGAGATGCTGCTGATTAAAGCAGATGCCAAAGACCTCCAGCTCAGATTTGAAGTGGACACGGCTGTCCCCCAATATGTAGAAGCCGATCAGGGCAAACTCCGTCAGGTCTTACTCAATCTGCTCGGCAACGCCATCAAGTTTACTGAACAAGGCAAAGTACTCCTCCAGGTGTCAGCACAAACAGTATCAGCACAAACAATAGAGCACTCCTCTCCATCTTCCCTTGCCCCCCCTGCTCCCTCTGCTCCCTCTTCGTCTTCCTACAAAATCACCTTCAAAGTCCAAGATACCGGCCCAGGCATCGCCTCCGAAGAACTTGATCATCTCTTTGATCCCTTTTATCAATCGGCCCAAAACCCAAATGCCCAACAGGGCACTGGTTTGGGGCTAGCCATCAGTCAACGGTTTATCCAGCTGATGGGTGGTAACATCACCGTTCAGAGTCGCCCCTCCCAGGGGGCCACCTTTGTTTTTGATATGTTTGCCAGACCAACCCCGGCGGTTGCCGTCCCCCAACGGTTACCCAGTCAGCACGTCACCGGACTAGCCCTCAACCAGCCCGATTTTCGAATTCTGGTGGTGGAAGACGCCGACGACAGCCGTCGATTACTGGTCGAACTGTTATCTTCGGTGGGGTTTTCTCTCCGAGAAGCTGCTAATGGTCAAGCTGCGTTTGACCTCTGGCAAACGTGGCAGCCCCATTTGATTTGGATGGATATGCGGATGCCGGTAATGGATGGGTATGAAGCGACGAGGCGGATTCGGGCAGCGGCAGGTGCAAGGCGCGGGGACGCGGGGATGGAGGGATGCAGAGATGGGGGAGATGGGGGAGAAAACCGCAGGGACGCGGGAACGAGCGAACGCGGGAATAGGGAAGATAGGGGAGATCGGAAAGATCGGGGTGTAGGGGCTGGCCTTGGGCAGGCACAAGGCAACATTAATAGCAATCAACCAATCACCAATCACCAATCACCAATCACCAGTCACCAGTCACCAAAATTCCCCATTATCATCGCCCTCACCGCCAGTGCCTTTGAGGAAGAACGCACCGCTGTGCTGGCGTCGGGGTGTAATGATTTTGTTCGTAAGCCGTTTCAAGAACAGACTATCTTTGCTGCTATGGCTCACCATCTGGGGGTGCAATATACCTATGCTGGTGAGCTATCGGATGCCTCTGCTGATGGTGAAAAAACGGGGTTGCGGCCTCAAGATCTCGCTAAAATGCCTCAACCCTGGATTTGTCGACTCCATCAAGCGGCTGTTCAGGTAGATGCTGAGCATATTAAGCAGCTGATTCAACAGATACCGCAGCGGCAGGCCACGATGGCAGGACAGCTCTCAACCCTGACTGACAGTTTTGACTTTGACACCATCATCGCACTGACGGAGGAGATTTTGTAATGACCGGAACTTACAAAGCGGATATTTTGGTCATTGATGATACGCCAGAAAATCTCCATTTACTCTCGTCGATGCTGACAGAAAAAGGATATAAAGTGCGCAGCGTCACTAAAGGCATGACGGGCTTGCGGGGGGCTCAGGCGGCCCCACCGGACCTAATTTTGCTCGATATTAATATGCCCCAGATGAACGGCTACGAGGTCTGTGAACAGCTTAAAGCTCAGCCAGTTACACAGGATATCCCAGTGATTTTTATCAGTGCCCTGGGGGATGTGCTTGATAAGGTCAAAGCTTTTAGTGTGGGGGGGGTAGACTTTATTACGAAACCCTTTCAGGTGGAGGAAGTTTTAGCCCGCATCGACAATCATCTGACTATTCGCAACCTGCAAAAGCAACTCCAACAAAAAAATCAGCAGCTGCAGCAAGAGATTGATGAACGTCGTCGAGCTGAGGAAAAATTTGAGAAGGCCTTTTTAGCGAGCCCTAGCCCAATCGCGATCACCGATCTGGCTGATAATCGATTTCTGGAAGTGAATCCCAGTTTTCTGCGCATGAGCGGTTATGCAACGGATGAAGTGGTTAACCATACAGCTGGAGATCTAAACTGTTGGCTTGACCATGAGCAATATGACACTGCTATCCATTGTCAAGGGGCACGCTACAACCAGGAATTAGAGTTTCGCACCAAAGCAAACACGGTACGCACGGTGCTGCTATCTGTTGAGCACATCACCCTTAACCACAAACCCTGTGCACTCAACATTATTAATGATATTACCGAGCGCAAGCGATTAGAAAATGAATTTATCTCCATTGTTAGCCACGAACTGCGCACCCCTATGCACTCATTGATTGGGGCCCTTGATTTGCTCAGCAGTGGTCAGTTGGGTGAACTCTCATCCCAGGGTAACCAAATCTTGCAGATGGCGACGACAAATACTGAGCGATTGATTCGGCTGGTCAATGACATTCTCGATCTGGAGCGAATCAAATCGGGTACTATTACAATGCAGCTACAACCGTGCGACGTCGGTAACCTGCTGACCCAGTCTACCGAAGCTATGCAGGCGATGGCAGACAATGCTCAGGTAACCCTAACAGTCTCTCCCCTCAGTGCGACCTTAACGGTTGATCCTGATCGCATGTTGCAAACCTTTACCAATCTTTTGAGCAATGCGATTAAGTTTTCCCAGGCCAATGGCACCGTGCAACTGAGTGGTCAAGTGATTGAAAACACGGATGCTGGCCCTCCGGTCGCCTTGTCATCCCCCTATCTGTTGATTCAGGTAGCGGACCAGGGGCGGGGTATTCCCCATGACAAATTACACAGTATTTTTGAACGATTCCAGCAGGTGGATGCCTCAGACTCTCGCAAAAAAGGGGGGACGGGTTTAGGGCTGGCAATTTGTCGTAACATTGTGCAGCAACACGGCGGCCAGATCTGGGTCGAGAGCACCCTGGGCCAAGGCAGCATATTTTATATTGCATTACCGATTACCCAGGAGGCCCCATGAGCAAAACTATTTTGTTAGTCGATGACGAAGATGATGCCAGGGCGATCGCCAATCTTGCCCTTGAGATGCAAACGGATTGGACAATTTTGCAAGCCAACTCCGGGCATCAAGCTGTCGAAATGGCGACCGAACAAATACCTGATGCGATCTTGTTAGACATGATGATGCCTGAGATCGATGGCCCAACGACGCTGCGAACCCTTAAGGCAAACCCTGAGACGGCGGCCATTCCAGTGATTTTTGTGACGGCTAAAACCAAACCGTTGACCCAAGACAATATCAACCCTGCCGAGGTGGCTGCTGTGATTGCCAAACCCTTTCGTCCGTTAGAGTTGGCTAGTCAAATTCGCACGGCCCTGGGCTGGTAGCTGGGTCAGCGGGTGTGGCGGACAGGCTCTTCAACCATTGGCTGCGATTCGACTGCTGACGCCTGAGTTTAGCACCCGACGCCCCAAGACGGAGGGCTTTACAGGGAGACTCACCGGCTTGTCTTTTTTGAGCCAAAACACGGTATCTCCAGAGTGTAGGGCGATTTCAGCGCCCAGTGTTTTGATATAGATGAGCCCTTCGGTGACGAAGATATCTTTAATGGGATACCAGGTATGGCGGCAGCGAATCACCAAATCCAGGGGAATCACCTGGGAGCGGCTGCGTTTTGCATAGCTCCACCATGTTTTCCAAAGGTCGATAGCGCCAGTACAGCGAGGTTCGTAACCCTTAGGTAGTTTAACCGGGATATATTTAAGAAAAGTGTGTTGTTGAGTCCCAGCGTTGCGATCAAGCATGTCTTCTGAGGGCAAAAACCCTTGGCTAACTAAGACCTGACCGATAAGTTGGCTGTAGGTTGAGGTGAGCTGTACCAAAAATTGTGGATGACCGCCTTCAACACTAGAACTCATAACAATGCCGGCCTGCTTGGCCATCAGCTGTTGCACACCTGCATTCATCGTGGCTTGCAGGTTGGGGTTAGCTAGCAGAGATTCTCGACCCTGGAGCGAGTCTTGTACAAAGGTCTCAATAAGTGCCTGATCAGATAGCATAGCGAGCGACAATAAAGCTTTGCCTAATTCCACCTACTTAGAATGCCCAGGTTAATAATAAACTCACGTTTCCCAGAATATACGTAGACCCTTACGACTAGGGAACGCAGGGTAAACACTGGAAACGCAGGGTGAATATCGGGTTTATTCAACGTGTCTCCCCATTGCCGATACAATAGGACCAACGATCGTCAGGCTTTTCCATGGTTCGTACAGACATTGGTATCCGCACTGCCCAGCAGCACTCCGAACGCATGGTCGGGCAGATCCATGTCTATGACGGTGAGGGTAAAGGCAAATCCCAGGTGGCGTTGGGGGTGGTGCTGCGCTCCATTGGGTTAGGCATTCAGACCTTTATGGAAAGCCGGGTGCTGCTACTGCGGTTTCTGAAAGGACCAGGGCGTACCTACGATGAAGACGCTGCCATTGAGGCCCTACAGCGGGGCTTTCCGCATCTGATCGACCAGGTGCGCACCGGGCGGGCTGAGTTTTTTGGTCCCGATGAGATTACTCGCTTTGACAAGCAAGAGGCGCAGCGGGGGTGGGATGTGGCTAAGGGGGCGATCGCCTCTGGCCTCTATTCGGTGGTGGTGCTCGATGAGGTCAACCCGGTACTTGACCTGGGGCTGCTGCCCGTAGATGACGTGGTCCGCACCCTTAAGCGCAAGCACAACCACCTTGAAGTGATTGCCACCGGGCGCGGTGCCCCGCCTGAGCTGCTAGAGATCGCCGATCTGCACTCGGAGATGAAGCCGCAAATCCATGCCGAGTTAGATATTCCGGGGCTCAAGGGTATTGAAATCTATACTGGCGACGGCAAAGGCAAATCAACCAGCGCCTTGGGCAAGGCCCTACAGGCGATTGGGCGTGGGATCAGCCAGGATAAGTCGCACCGGGTGATGATTGTGCAGTGGCTCAAGGGCGGCAATGGCTATACGGAGGATGCTGCGATCGCAGCCCTGCGCCAGAGTTACCCTAACCTGGTTGATCACCAGCGCTGCGGGCGGGATGCCATTGTTTGGCGGGGACAGCAGCAAACTATTGACTACGTTGAAGCTGAGCGTGGCTGGGAGATTGCCCGCACTGCAATTGCCTCGGGTCTGTATAAAACCATTATTCTTGATGAGCTGAACCCCACAGTTGATCTAGAGCTGCTGCCGGAGGAACCGATTATTCAGGCATTGTTGCGTAAGCCGAAGGATACTGAGGTGATCATCACCGGGCGGTGCAAAAATCCGCCTGCTTACTTTGAACTGGCCAGTGCCCATTCTGAGGTATTTTGCCACAAGCACTACGCCGAACGCGGGGTTGAGCTTAAGCGCGGGGTAGATTTTTAGCCAAATTTCTGTTTAGCCTGCTCGTAGATTTCGGCAGTAACCTGCGTGACGCCAGCTTCCTCAGCAAATTTTTCAATCTTTTTGCGAGCCGCTGGGCGCACAAAAAATGGAATTTCTTTGAGCCGAGCGGTAGCCTCATCTGTCCATTCAATTTTGCGACCCATGGGCGATGGCCTCCTCCCCTGTTTAGCAGCAGTTTCGCTATTATCATACCGCAACAACTTTTTGCCAATCTAACGGCGATTTAATTGGACAGCGCCCTGGTTCTACCGGGTGTAATTAAAAGTGGGATGTTCCATCAAGCCTTGCTAGGAGGTAGATTTAACCAATAATCATCCCAATCTTGGTTAGCTCGCAACACTCTGAGGGCTAACATTGTTTCGGCTTTTTCAACAGACCACCAACTGCCAG
>JBCDDJ010000369.1:0-6837 GCA_039180385.1 Cyanobacteria bacterium P01_G01_bin.38
AATCGGGCAAGCAAACATCGACACGTGGCCCCGCACTGGGTTCGGGAAAATTGAGCAAAACTGAAAGTACTGCCCCTCTAGCAGCTGGTGGTACACCTCGGGAAAGGCTTCCATCTGTGATACCCGCCCCCGCGAAGACGAGAGCGAGGTGGTGAACTCAAAGTAAATGGTGGAGGTACCTTGTTCCAGGTCATAGAGGGCTGTATTCGAGCCCTTCACGCCCATTGCTTCTGTCAGTTCCTGAACGGCGGTTTGCAAAATTTGCTTTTCATCCAGGCTGTCGCGCACCCGGTCGGTGATGCGCTTTAGGGTGGCTTCAAACTCGAGCAGGGTTTCGAGTTTTTCTGTGCGCTTTTCGACCTCGTGCTGCAACCGCTGATTGCGCTGCTGCACCACGGACAATTCGGTCGTATCTCGTAGGGTGTTGACTAACAGCGGGCCGTCGTGGTGATCACGCAGCAGCGCACGCACGGTGCTAAAGGTGCGGGCTTGCCCATCAGGGCCAGAGATTGTGATGGGCTCGGTGGCGACTTCGCCCCGGATTAAAAACGCTTTGTCCTGGGCCTGCAATAACTTTAGCTCAGGCTCTGAGAGGCGTTCAGCGGCTGATGAGCTGACCAAGGCATCTCGAGCTTGACCCAGCAGCTCGCAGCAGGCCTGATTTGCAAAAATCCACTGCTGTTGTGTGTTGGTGACGTAGATCGGATCTGCGATCGCGTCGAGCAAGCTTGCCAAAAACTCAGTCGAAGTACCGGAAACAGTCACTTGGGAGAGGCTCATTCGGAGAATTATTGAAGAAGTGTTATGGATCAGGGATATCCACTTAAGCCAGATAGTTCTGGCTGGGTTAGGAGTCAGGAGCCAGAATAGATAACCCGTATATTTACTATGCCCTGATAACTTGAAAATGAACTTGTCTGTATTCTAGATTCAGTTCCCTTGTCGCCAAATCCGTAATTGGACGTAGACCAGACTGAGCGCAATGAACATGAGCACGGTGGCTGCCGACGCTGCATAGCCAAAGTCAAAATGACTAAAGGCTTGCTCATAGATGTAATAAACCAAAATGTTGGTGGTGTTAAGCGGCTCCCCCCCGGTCATCACGTAAACTGGCTCAAAGCTACGCAGGGTAAAGATAACCGTCGTGACGATCACAAATACCAGGGTGGGTTGCAGCCCCGGCAGGGTGATGTAGCGGAACTGTTGCCAGGGCCCCGCCCCATCTAGCTCAGCCGCCTCATAACGGCTGCGGGGAATGGCCTGTAGCCCTGCTAAAAACACCACCATGTTGAAGCCAATTTGCTTCCAGATACTCAAAAGAATCAGCACGGGCATGGCCCAAATTGGACTGTTGAGCCAGGGGATGGACGGCCCCCCCATCCCTGTGAGCAACGCATTGATCGGTCCGTCATTTTGAAATAACCACCGAAACCCCAACCCTGCTGCTACCAAGGAGGCCACTGACGGAATGAAATAGGCGGTTCGCAGCAGTCCCCGGATATCTATCGAGTGGATTGGCGAGCGGATGGGGGTATGTATGGTCATCGGGCGATTGAGCAGTGCCGCTAGTCCCAAGGGCAGTAACACACTCGGTACTACCGTTGCCAGGGTGAAATAGAGGGTATTCCCCATGACCTGCCAAAAATCTGTATCCCCTAGCAAGCGCCTGTAGTTACTCAGACCGACCCAGTGAATGCCTGCTCGCGTAAAACTGCCGGTGGTAAAGCTGAGGTAGCCCAGGTAGGCAATCGGCCAAAACACAAAAATGCCCAGCAAAATCAGGGCGGGGGCGAGCAGCCACCAGGCTGCCTGGCGATCGGTATCGAGGGCAGGGAGCACAGTTAATTAAGGGGTTGACAGAATGCTTTGACAAAATGCTGACCATGCTCACCATAGCGTGTTTGGGCATACTGGGCAGGTAACGCTCAAGGGGCAATCGATTGACATCGGAACGGGCATATTGGGTGGCTTGGTCTAGCTTGGATGGGATTGGGCCGATTTTGCAGAAGCGAATTTTTGATGCCTTTGGCAGTCTTGAGACTGCCTGGAATGCCCCTTTAGAAGACCTGGCAAGGGTGAATGGTATCGGTCTGCCCCTGGCTGAAAAAATTGGGATGTTGCGATCGCGCTGTGCCCCCGATACCATGTTGGCCGAGTATGAAGACCGTAGCCAAGCCTTTTGGACCCCCGCCGATGATGACTATCCGGCCCTGTTATTTGCCATTCCTGACCCACCGCCGGTTTTGTATTACAGGGGGGCGCGCTATCAGGGGGCACAAAAAACTAAAGCCCTACTGTCCGATGCCCTGACCATCGGCATGGTCGGGACTCGTCGCCCCTCTTCCTATGGGGTTCGCTGGACCCGTCGTCTAAGTCAGCGCTTAACCCAGCAGGGCAGTATCATCGTGTCAGGTCTGGCCGATGGGGTCGATACCTTGGCGCACCAAAGCTGTCTAAAAGAGCAGGGTACGACCATCGCCGTCCTGGGGACTGGCGTTGATGTGGTCTATCCTGCCTTTAATCAGGCCCTCTATGACCAAGTTGTAGAAACCGGCCTGGTCTTAAGCGAATACCCAGATGGCACGCCTCCAGATCGCGGCCATTTTCCCCGTCGTAATCGCATCATTGCGGGGTTGAGTCGAGCCATCTTAGTGACCGAAGCCCCTGAGCGTTCTGGCGCACTGATCACGGCTTACCTGGCCAATGACTATGGTCGAGAGGTGTATGCTCTCCCCGGCAGCCTTGACAACGCCAGTAGCCGAGGCTGTCTGAAACTGATTAACCAGGGCGGCCAGATGATTTTGGATGAATACCATCTATTGGAATCACTGGGTAGGCTCCCAGTCGTGACAGCGACAGGGGCCACTTCGCCAGCCTCCCAGACAGAGCAACTCACGCTAGACGCCGCACCCGTCGCGGTACCGCTGCCGCCGCCAAAGCTACCGCCTGATTGGCAAGTCGTCTTTGAGGCGATCTCTGACGAACCGCTGACCTTAGATAACCTCGTCCAACGGACTCACCTCGAAACCGGCAAGCTGTTAGGCACCCTGGTGCAGCTAGAGCTACAGGGTTTGGTGATACAGCTGCCAGGCATGCGCTACCAGCGACAAAATTGAGACAGTGATGCGGTTACCCACTGCCCATTACCCATTACCCATTACCTAATACCCACTACCCACTACGACAGCGTCGTGTCTTCTAACGAAGGCTCGATCTGCAATCGCTGCTTAAAATCGTCGATAAAAAATTCTACCAGCGTCACCCCAAACTCGATCATGTCACCATTCCTGAGGCGTCTACGAGATTGGGGGGTGAGTCGTCGGCGATTGAGGCGAGTGCCCTGACGGCTGCCCAAGTCCATGACGTAAAACCCCTGGTTACGCTGATAGCCAATCACCGCATGCCCCGGATCCACACTTCTATGCTCTAGCAAGATGGCGCAGTGGGGGTCGTTGCCAATTAGCCAGCTACTGCCTACGGTGGTCAGCGCTAGTCTGGGATAGTGGCTAGTGTTTGAGCCGAGAAATACGGCTTGGGGGGCCACAATGCCGTGGATATAAAGATGGGTTAGCTGACAGCGGTTTTGGACGGTCAGCATCGGGTCCATCACTTTTGCGATCGCGTCAAAATCGTAGTTGAAATTATTAAAGAGCGCATCCAAAAAAACAGGATGACTTTTTTCTAAGGTGTCCTTTTGCTTGACAGAAGTGTATGACTTCTCAAGTGCTTCACGGACAATCTCTGAAGGGAGCATGAATAAAAAATTGCCCAAACTAACAGCAAGTAGCCCGATCGGGCCAGGTTGACTGTCACCCTAATATAGCTCGGCCCCATCGCTCAGGGCACCCAGTTTAGTGACACCCATTTGCACTAAAAGCGATGATGGCTATAAATCAATCGAAATGCACCTGAGATAGAGCTGATCGGCCTTAATCTGCATTGCCCACGGAGCGATGACGCCCGGTGGGCAATGGGATCAGCAATTGGGGAATAAAAGGTTCAAATAAGGTGTTGGGTAGATAGGAGGTTGCGATAGGACGCGAATAAAAAGCTTAGTATAACTACGCATTATTAATAACCGTAGATTGAGCGCACCGTAAGCGTAGTCTAGCTGCTATTTACAGAGTCTTTATAAGCCCCCAATCAGTGTTAAATTTTGCTCAGGTTAGTCAATTTTCGCCTGATTGCCCCAAGGGGCCTGATGACCGTAGATTGGCAGACAGGTGTTTTTAGTAGAGGACAGATCTAACGGATGAGAATTTGTTATCTGTCCGCCATCATTCCCGTATCTATCCGCCATCTCGCTTAAGAGAGTCTGCTCTTGAAATGTATCATAAACTACACTTTAGCTTCGCCTGGGCTCTGGCTCCAACAGGCCAGTTGGGGCTAAGGGGCAATCGGGGGGTGAAGGCGATTTTGAACATGCTTTGATAGATCAGCTGCTTTGATAGATCAGCCAGGGGCAAAAGAGGCAAAAGAGGCAAACATTGACCAACACTGTGACGCGTAATGTGAACCGTAATGTGATCAGCGCCAAGCCGCCACTGGAGCATATTCCTGCGGCCTACAGTGCTCTGGTACTGAAGGGAGTACAACCCTTGCTGCCTTTTTGGATGAGATGGCAGACCAATTTGCAAGAGATTGAAGCGTGTCGTGTAGACACTTTAGTGGAGCTATTTGAGGCGTTTCAGTCGGGCAACACTCGGTTTTTAATGGCCTTTCGGCATCCGAGCCCAGAGGATGCCTACTGTCTGGCCCGACTGCTCTGGCAGATTGTGCCCACCACCGCCCAGAAAATGGGGGTTAGGTTACCAGGCCCTGTGCATGCCCACTTTATTTATGACCGGGGTATTCCCCTTTGGGCTGGCCGATGGATTAGCTGGCTATATTCCCGTCTGGGGGGGACCTCAATTCAACGGGGAAAACTGGACCTGGTGGCCCTGCGGGCTGCCCGTGCTCTGTTCGCCAACGGCGAGTTTCCGATGGCGGCTGCCCCGGAAGGTGGCAATAATGGCCACAACGAAATTGTCAGCCCCCTCGAACCTGGAATTGCTCAGCTAGGGTTTTGGTGTGTAGATGATCTGCAAAAAACAGGGCGAGATGAGCAAGTGGTGATCGTGCCGCTCGGCATACAGTATCGCTATCTGACCCCGCCCTGGACAGCCGTTGAGGGCTTGCTGAGTGAGTTAGAGCAAGACAGTGGCCTGCCCGAGGGGGTCGAGATCGCGTCGGATGAAATATTAACGGCCCCCCTACCTGATATTGGGCTAACTCAGGCAAAGACCGCTGAGCTTTACAGCCGTCTGTATCGGCTGGCAACTCATTTGCTATCGCTGATGGAGGGGTACTATCGAAAATTTTATCGGGTATCTCTTGAGGAAAATGTGCTAGAGCCGCAGGATACGCAGACGTCTGCCACTGCGCTGACTCCCAACGCAAAACTGGCGGCGCGCTTACAGACCCTGTTGGATGCGGCGCTCCAGGTAGCCGAAGACTATTTTGGTATCCCACCCAAGGGCTCGGTGATCGATCGCTGTCGTCGCCTGGAGCAGGCAGGGTGGGAGCGCATTTTTCGAGAAGACTTGAAAGATCGGACACTGCCGCCAGTGGAGCGGGGTCTGGCCGACCGGATTGCCGAAGAAGCCGAGCTGCGAATGTGGCACATGCGCATTGTCGAAAGCTTTGTGGCGGTAACCGGGCGCTATGTGATTGAGAAGCCGACGGCGGAGCGTTTTGCTGAGACGGTCTTGCTGATGCGCGATATGATCGCCCGCATCGAAGGCAAAAATCCCTTTCCTCGCCCACAGCTGGGGCAACAACAGGCAATCCTGACCGTGGGCGAGCCCATTTCGGTCAGCGATCGCTGGGCAGATTACAAAAAGAGCCGTCGTCGGGCAGTGGATAGCCTGACCCAAGATCTGCAAACGGCGCTGGAGGGGTTGATTATTCGGGAATGACAGAAATCCACCTTCCGCCTTGATTAAGAGACTCAGATAGGGCTGCCAGGGTTTGGACCAGGGCAGTGCCGGTTGCGCCGGAGGAGATTGCTGAGGTCTGGTTTTGCTGCACACACTCGACAAAGTGGTTGCACAGATTACGCAGCGGTTCCTGCGGGGGGACGGGCAAGGCGAGGGTGGCGATGTCCTGGGGGATAAATTGCCCGTTGATGTGCCTAAAGTGGCCGGTTTGCAGGGTCAGAGGCCGGGTCGCATTCATTTCATCGAAAATCAGGGTGCCCTGGTCGCCCACGACGCAGAGCCGTCGTTGCTTGTCGGGGTTAGCCCAGCCCAGGTGCAAATGGGCCTGAAATCCGCTGGGGTAGCGCAGCCGACACCATACTGTATCGGCTAACCCTTGGGGAAATCGGGGGGGGATGGGGTTAGTTTGCTGCCAGATGAGGCCCTCGGCCTGCACCTGGCTGGGGGCTTCTCCTAGCCAGTGGTTAAACATAGCGATGTCGTGAATAGCGAGATCCCAGAGGGTATCGACATCCTGGCGAACGGGGCCGAGGTGGGTGCGGGTGGCATAGCCGTAGCGGAGGGTGGCCAGCTTGCCCAGGGCGGCTCGACCGGCGACCACCGCTGGGTGAAAGAGATAGGTGTGATCGACCACCAACTGTCGCTGCTGCTGCTGGGCCAACTGACACAGGGCGGCTGAACTTTGAGCTTCTAGGGTTAAGGGTTTTTCGGCGAGGACGTGGAGATTGGCTTTGAGGGCGGCGGTGATGAGGGTGTGGTGGGTTGAGGCTGGGGTTGCGATCGCAGCCGCCGCCAACCCCTCGATCTTTAGCGCCCTCTGCCAATCTGCAAGCAGTGCCACATGACTATCTAACTTAAA
>JBCDDJ010000370.1:0-6829 GCA_039180385.1 Cyanobacteria bacterium P01_G01_bin.38
ATGGCATAGGGCAAAAACGGCGACCAGGGCAAGAACCCGATAAAAACGACTAAAAAATAGAAAAACCAGGGGGCAGCATGGCCGTTTACCACATCGGTAAAGCGGTCAAAATTGTGATACCCGAAAAACGAATCGATATAGGCCTGGCCGTTTGCCATAGTCACCAGCACAAACCAGGGGACCGCGATTACCCCAAATAACAGGCTCCCCTTGACCAGTTGAATCTCTCGCAGCAGCTCGCGGACTTTACCAACATAGACCGCAAAGACAATCACCGTCAGCCCCGGCAGCACCACCCCCACCGGCCCCTTATCGAGCACTGCCAGGGCCATAAAGACGTAAAAAGCAATGTACCAGCGGGCCTGTCGTTGGGGCATCTCAGGCTGGGCATAGCCGATGAAAAAGGACAGCAAGGCCGCCCCGATACAGCCCGACAGCAGCATATCAGAGACCCCAATCCGCGCCCAGACAATGGTCTCAGGGTGGAGTGCGATCGCAGCCGCCCCAACAATTGCCGCAATCCAAAACGTTCTAAAATTAGGTTGCCATGCCCCCTGGGGTCGGGGAAACCCAAACCGTCGCAGGGTATAAAACCCCAGCCCGGTTAAGCCGCTAGCCGCCAAGACCGACGGCAGCCGCACCGTCCACTCACTCACCCCAAATAGGTGAAACCCAATAGCCATCAGCCAATAGACCAGCGGCGGCTTATCAAACCGAGTCTCCCCGTTAAAGTAGGGCGTAATCCAATCCCCGGTTTGATACATGCCACGGGCAGCCTCCGCAAACAGCGGCTCCGTTTCATCCACCAGGCCGGTACTGGCAACCCGCCACCCAAACGCTAACCAGCTAATAATCAGCACAATCGCCAGGGCAAAAGCATACTCCCGAGACGAAAACATGGCCGCAGGCTGGGACGATTTGGATGACGGTGAATTAGACGGTGAAGTGACCAAGGAATCCCCCCGTTAAGATAGCAGTCAGGCAGTATGCCGGATTTAGTTTACCTCAGCGAGAGCAGAGGCAGAGTCCAGGCATACTTGTGCCAGGGAATGAATCACACCAGCCACAATCGTTTTTGCGGGTATTCAGCTATTTAACTTATTTGGGGGTCACTTTGAATAGATTCATATAGTCTTCCTGCCGATAGAAGACCTCATTCACAAACTGCCAGTGGGCTTCTAAGCTCAGACGGTCTCCTAAAACCTCTGGGAAAACTTTTTCATCGAAACCTGAGCTACAGACCAGCCAAATATTCGCTTTGACAGCCGGCAGCTGTTTGAGGGCTGAGGTGGCCTCTGTTTTTTCAACATCAGGGGTTGAACAGATGCCAATGGCTCTTTTAATGGGGATATCGCCTTTGTAATAATGTTCTAAAGCCTTGGGCATCTTGGGCGAATCTATAGATAGGAGGATGACATCACCGGGTTGTGCATTTTGGCTAATGAATGTGGTTAATCCTCGCCAGTCTTGACGATCTTGGACCGTGTAATAGCGACTAATCCCGGCTGTAATTGCGATCGCATATGCGATCGCAATAAGAATCGCAGGCATCCTGTGCATTCTCCAAACCCTCACCAAACCCGCCGCGACTAAAATCAATAGGTAAGGCATCGTGTACAAAATGTAGCGATCAAACAACATGGTTTTAGAAACCGTCGCATGAACCATCCAGGGAATAAAAGTCCAGGCGGCAACCCATAAAAGCCGATTAGACGCGCGATTTTTATAGAAACCCAGCCCCGTTAGCACCATCAACATAATCGTGTAAGCCTGGAGCAACAGGCTCATCACGCTTGAGGTAGACGGGAAAGGAAACGCGGTGAACTTCTTGAATTTTCGGATAACTTCGCCTAGACTCGGCGGCGAAGCAACTGAACCGGACGCGTCCACCTTGTCGGCCACATTTAGCGCCTGCTTTAAAAACGGCAGGGTTCCTGCAATCAAATGAAAAGCAGACGGTACACAGGCAAGGGCAATCAAGACAAGCCATTTGCCAAACACAATTAGCTTTTGAGGTTTTTGACGAAATTTGATAACAAATAAAACAGTATCTGGAATCAACAGCGTTGCGTTCAAAGGAGCTGTCAAAAACACCAGAACACGACAGATGGCCCACCCGCCCAAGTACTTTGCTTTCGATGTTTCAAGCGCATAGGTCAGTGCCAAACTGCCCAACAGGCCCAATCCCATCGCAAGCGCGTACATCCGCACCATTTGGGCAAAATAAATAAACATGGGAGAGAGGGCTAAAAGCAGGCCTGCCACCCATCCCACCTGTTCTCCAGCGATTTTACGACCCAGACGATAGGTCAGAAAAACATTACCCAGCCCACATAAAGCAGAGAAACTGCGTAGCCAGATATCACTCTCGCTAATCATCATCCAAAACCTTAAAATGATGTAGTAAAGCGGGCGAATTCGAATGAGCCTATCCAGTAAACCAGACGGCGTTAGTTTTAAGGCCAGTGCATCATGGACGCTGTAAAGCTCTTCATTCCAGAGGCTTTCTACCCCGATCTGATAAAAGTTCAAGCCTGCCGATAACAGCAATATTAATAAAATCGGGAGCCAGATACGCTGGGGCTTGAATACTTGATTATTCAACATTTTTTTGAAAGCTTAGAAATTTAGATAGACGTTCAGCTCAAGTCAGGAAATCCAGGTGAGGGTAAACATTCAGAAGTTAGTGGGGTGGGAGGTTACTGATCAACCCGCTGAAAACCAAATCTGTCTCGAATTCGATAAATGGGCTTGTTCTGAGACTCATGATATGTCCGCATCAGTAGTTCTGATAACAGGCCAAAACAGAAGAGCTGAATTCCTGCTAGGAATAATACAACCGCTAACATCAGGAGAGGACGGCCTCCAATCGCTTGCCCCAATATAATCCTCAAGAAGAATAGATAAATACCTAGGAATGAGCCTGCTGATAGAGACATCATCCCTAACACTCCAAATACGTGCATGGGGCGTGTTAGGAAGGTTTTCATAAAGGATACGGTGAGCAGATCCATCATTACCCTAAAGGTCCTGCCTAAGCCATATTTACTTTGACCGTGGCGACGAGGGTGATGGCGAACGGGCATTTCTGCGATTCTGGCCCCTTCGATAAAGGCAAGGGCGGGTAAAAAGCGGTGAAGTTCTCCATAGAGATTCATGTCTGCCACCAGTTCAGCTCGATAGGCTTTGAGTGAGCAGCCATAATCATGTAGTTTGACGTCAGTGACCTTCCCAATTAACCAGTTGGCGATCTTGGAAGGGAGCAAGCGAGTTAAAGCGGCATCCTGTCTTTGCTTCCGCCATCCACTTACCAAGTCATAGCCTTCCGCCATCTTGTTCAACAGCTGAGGGATATCTCTCGGATCGTTTTGTAAATCTCCGTCTAGGGTGACAATGACTCGACCTTGAGCATGGGCAAACCCTGCTGCCATGGCTGCCGTTTGACCATAGTTGCGACGAAAAATAATTGCCCTCAGATTTTTCCGAGTGCTAGCCAACTGGGATAGCAGTTCAGTAGACCCATCTTGGGAGCCGTCATCAATGCAAATAATTTCGTAGGAGTATGATTCTTGATTTAACACCTCTGAGACAGCGTTTACCAGTTTCGAGAGATTTTCAACCTCGTTATAGATTGGGATAACCGCAGAGACATATATGTTGATATCATCCGAAAATTGCAGATCTTCAGCCATTTTCGAGGGACTTGAAATGGAGGTCTCTGAAAGTGAGCTTTTGTAAGTTGAAAGAGAAGATGTCATGACTCCAAGTGCCTTGATGATTAGATAGCCTTCATCTTGAATTGAAAAATCTAAACGGTTGTTTAGATATATTCTTCATTAGGAGAATATGTATGGTGTGAACGTATTGAGGCTCCTTTAAACCTCGAGCCAGATTCTATATCCAGATCCTATATAAGGTGATTTTCCCTGAATTCTTTATGAATCAATGGTTTGATTTGAGATTACCCTCCGCAAGGAGATTTGATTATCTCTATTTTTGACTAAAAGTGACGATTGATTGTGTAGCTAAGATTAGATTTCATTGATTAGCATTAGGTTCCAGTGAAATTACTAAATTAGGTGCTGAATGAGGGAGTTCAATGTTTGTGGTATGTTACTTTCTGCTGAACTTTCCTTAGCACTAATTGATCTGATTTTTCTAAACCCATTATCAATAGCAGGGGTATGTAAATGGCGATGATGACGGCGGTGGTAATGAGAATGTTTATAGGGGAGGATACGGCGATCATTCTTGAGTTGATAACTAAGCTGATCACAGTTGCTATTGCGCCTGCCCCGATTGCTTTTAAGTAACTCCAATTAAATCCATGCATGTTCAAAACTAACTGAACTTGCAAGATACGCAGTAAATTGACCGCTAGAATGCTAATCCCGGTTGCGATCGCGGCTCCCATCAGTCCCCATTGTGGAATCATCAGTAGATTTAACCCAACATTGGTGGCTGCCAAGATGATATCCCCGACCAGTTTGAGATACTGATGACCTGACATTGACAGGATGTGCATGGCAAATCCCCCTGGCCCTGCTCTGGCCAATTGCCCTGCCGCCAGGATGATCAAAGGTATCCATCCGATCTCAAAATCTTGACCAAAAATACTCATGACGTCTCCACCCGCAACGGCCAAAATTAAGAAAAGTGGCAGCGTTAGAGAAAAGCTCCAGCGAGCCGCAGTGCTGAAGAGTTTATCTAATTCTTCCAGTGCTCCGGTGCTATAAAGTCTGGCAATCATCGGCGTAAAGAGGGTCACTAATGAGCGAGTGAACAGCGTCATCAACAGAGCTGTCTGAGACGCGGCTCGATAAATCCCAACCTCGGCAGCCGGTCTGAAATACCCCAGCATCAGAGCATCTGTCCAGAGCATAACGAGCCATAAAAAGCTGCCAAAAGAGAGCGGCAGGGAAAAAGCCAGCAGTTTCTTGCTCTCAAAGATAGGTTTGAGGGTTGTTGTCAAGAGGTTAGGAAAGATCCCTCGAATGGCCTGAATGGTGATTAGGAGTGACGCAATCAGCGCAAATAGCCAGGCTGCTGTGGCTCCCCAAAGCCCCCAACCTAAGCCGCACAGCACGAATGCCAAGATTAAATTGATTAGGGGTAGCAAGATTTCCCAAACAAAAACCTTATAGCTGGCTATCTGAAATCCTGTGGTGGCAAATATGCCTGCGGTGGCACTGGCTCCGAAGGGAAGCGCCAGGGCAAACAGGCGCAGTGCAGGCGTTAAGGTTGGTGCTTTGAAGATTGTTTGGGCAATGGGTTCAGAGGCTAAAAATAGAACCCAGCCAAATGCAAGGCCGCTTATGAAAGGTAGCCCCATTGATTGCAGCAAGACCCCTTTGAGCCGGCGCTGGTCGTTTGCATCATGATGAATTGAGATATATCGGATGGCCCCTGTTTCAAGCCCCATTCGGGAAAACAATTCCCCCAGTTGGTAAATGATAATCCCTAACGTGTAAAGCCCAAATGTTTCTGCTCCCAGGAGCCAGGCAAGCATGATTTGAGTAAGATACTTGATGGCTGTACCGACAATTTGACCGAAGAAGGATAGCCCAGCTCCTTTGATAAGTTTGTTAAAAGTTGTACTCATTGGAGTGACTTGCTATCTCTTTGACGATTTTTATCCGTGATAACTTCGACTAGCTGCTAAAGCCCTAATACAAGGCGTACATAGATTTTGAGCCTTCGAAACCCATCGATATGCCCTTTCCTATTTTTCAGCATGGCTAATAGTTTCCGGGGAGGATGCTCGAGAAACCGAAACTTTAACTTCTCCAATGTTGAAATCTGGGGCTGGTGCAGCTGTCTTATGTATCCGTAGTGCTCCAGGGTGGGGCCTGCGACAGCCTCAAAGATACGCAGATCCCTCGCAGACATGTCTCTCTGCCATTTGCCAGTGTTACTGACTAGGGGGGGCTTGGACAGATTACTCTGATTATTTTTATCAGTGGGATAGGTCGCCTCAACCTTGTAGAAGGCTAACATGTCATCGGTAAAGGGCTCGTTCAGGAAGGTGCAAATTTGGCGAACTGTGCTTTCAGGGTTTAACAGGAGTTCTTCATATTTGATTTCTAAAAAAGCGTCATTATTGAGAGCCCTTTTGAGATCTTCGGCCACTTCAAGATATTGCTGCCATTTCTTAGCAATTGGATAAATGTGCTTTGGGCCAAAACGCGCTTTTTGCCAAGAAAGTGCAACATCACGGCCATCTCGTACAATGTGAAGCACTTGCAGGTTGGGGAAGGCTTTTAATATTTCACGCCAGTAAAAAAGATGGGCAGGGGTCTTTTCTCCCCACCGTTGTTTACCTTGAGCTGTTGTCCAGGCTTGCATCAGGCCGTCAACAATACCATGAAAGTCAAATCTATTAATCGCTCGGAGCGAATCTTGAGGTACGGGAGGGGGCGTCCAGTCCCGCATGACCTCTGTCATCAAGATATCGTTAACCAGGCGTTCGCGGTTTTTCAATAGCTCTAGATTGCCATAGTACTTGAGCCATGGGTAAAAGGTGTTGTAAAGGTGAGATTCAAAGGGGATCGCAATTTTCGGATGGCAGCCAATGATTCGGCTAAGTAGGGATGTACCCGATCGTGGACACCCAAAGATAAAGATGGGAGACTCCCCCTGATGCTGTGCTGACCTCGAAGAAGGCCCTGATATTTGAGGTATCTTAGGGGTTTGAGTCATTTGTTTAGGCTCTTTTTAAGTCAGATGGCGATTAAGTCAGATGGTGGTGCTCAAAAACTTAATGGCTAAATGGATCACTCAACAGGATGACGGTACTTGACGATACCGGCTGGCACGCCAACGGCAACAG
>JBCDDJ010000371.1:0-6806 GCA_039180385.1 Cyanobacteria bacterium P01_G01_bin.38
CTGGGCCAGGGCATACTCCACGGCGAACAGCGCAGGCTGGGTATTGGCTGTTTGATTGAGGGCTGCTGTGGTGTCTTCAGAGCTAAACAACAGCTCTAGCAGGGGCTGCTTGAGCATAGGGCGCAGCAGCTGATCACAGCGAGTGAGGGCTGCTCGGAAACGGGGCTGGGTTTCATACAGGTCTCGCCCCATGCCACAATATTGGGACCCCTGCCCGGTAAATAGAAACGCCACGCTCGGGGCAGCCCCGCCAGTGACTCCCTCAAAAACGCCGCTGGGGTCCTCCCCCTGGACGTGGGCCGATAGCATTTGGGCAGCGTCGGTCGCCGCTTCGGCGACTAGACTCAGCCGGTGATTAAAGTGAGCCCGCCCCGCGTTGGCCGAAAAACAAATCGAAGGGAAATCTGTTGCACCTGGTTGAGAAGACAGGTGAGTTTGATATCGACCGACCAGATCTTGCAGCGCCGTTGGCGATTTGGCCGATAAGGTCAGCAGATGCAGCGGACGCTCAACATCTGTTTTCTTAACTTCAGTGGCAGGGGCCTCTTCGAGAACAACGTGGGCATTGGTGCCGCTAAAGCCAAAGGAGCTGACCCCCGCTGCCCTGGGTTTACCGTTTCTCTCCCAGACAGTCTTCTTAGCGGTCACCTTGATCGGCAGGTTTCCCCAGCCAATGTGGGGGTTAGGCTCCCTAAAATGCAGATGCTCTGGAATTATATTGTGCTGCATCGACAGCACCACCTTGATGATACCCGCAATCCCCGCTGCCCCCTCCAGGTGACCAATGTTGGTTTTGACAGAGCCCAATAGCAGGGGCTTTTCAGGTGAATGATCTCGGCCAAAGACCGACCCCAGCGCTTCTACCTCAATCGGGTCACCCAGGGAAGTTCCCGTCCCGTGGGCTTCGATGTAGTCAATGTCAGCTGGCTTACTCTGACCATTCGCCAGGGCCTGACGCAAAACCCGCTCTTGAGACGGCCCGTTAGGCACCGTCAGCCCACCACTGGGGCCGTCCTGGTTAATGGCAGAGCCTTTGATCACCGCCAGAATGTTGTCTCCGGCAGCGACAGCATCCGAGAGCCGCTTGAGCACAATCACGCCACAGCCTTCGCCGCGCACATAACCGTCGGCGGCGGCATCAAACGTCTTGCAGCGCCCGTCCGGTGACATCATCCGAGCCTTTGAAAAGGTGATGCTGGTCTGGGGGGACAGCAGCAGATTTACACCGCCCGCCAACGCCACTTCGCACTCCTGGCTGCGCAGGCTTTGCACCGCCAGATGCACCGCCACCAGCGACGAAGAACAGGCCGTATCAACGGCTATGCTCGGCCCCGTAAACCCCAGCGCGTAGGACAATCGCCCCGCCGCGACGCTGTGGGTATTCCCCGTGGCAAAGTAGGCATCAATATTGTGATTGTCTTCGCTGCCCAGCACGACCTTGGCATAGTCGTTGGTGCAAATGCCAACAAAGACCCCCGTTGGGCTGTTGAACAAATCCTCTGGGTTTTGATTGGCCTGCTCTAGAGCCTCCCAGCTTACCTCCATTAGCAGTCGCTGCTGGGGGTCCATACTCAGCGCCTCCCGCGGAGAGATGCCAAAAAAGCCTGGGTCAAAGCCATCAATCTGACTCACAAAACTGCCGTAGCGGCTATAGATTTTGCCAGGGCTATCCGGGTCGGGGTCATAGTAATCGTCAATATCCCAGCGGTCAGCTGGCACTGACTTAATGGCATCAACCCCGTCGCGCAATAATTTCCAAAACGCTTCAGGCGTATCCGCATCACCAGGGAAACGACAGCCCATCCCCACAATGGCAATCGGTTCTCGCTTAGCATATTCGCTCGCCTCTAACTTCGACTGCATTTCGCGCAGGGCGAGCAGTGCTTGCTTGGTTGGTGATAGGGTTTGAGCGGGTGATGAGTTTGTTGTCATATCAATTAGCCATAGAGCGAGTGACTTTACTAAGCTCTGCCAGCAGCAGCGCTTCGGCTTCTGATTCGGAGAGATCCGCAACGTCGGCGGCCATAGCGTCCTCTGGAGAGTCTTTCGCTGGCGGCTCCGGTTCCGGCGCGGGTTCGCCAGTGTCTAAAGACAGCACTTCAGCCACCAGGTAGCCCACCAGCGCCTCCAGGGTCGGATAGTCAAAAATCAGCGTCGAACGTAGCTGACAATCTAAGCCCGCTTCGAGTCGGCTCTTGAGCTCCACCGCCATCAGTGAGTCGATGCCGAGGTCAAACAGGCGATGTCGCGGCTGCACCGACTCGGGAGACGGGAGACCCAACACCTTCGCGATCAGAGACTGTAGCTGTCGAGAGAGCAGCGACAGCCGCTTGTGGGCAGGCGCCTGCTGCAGCTCCAGCAAAAGGGTGGGCGTTTGGGTCGCCGTCGGCAGCTGACTTTGGAAACGCTTTAAGAGAGACGTATTTAACCCAGGCGGCATCTGCGCCAGATATAAGCGCCAATCCACCGGGAGAACAGCCGCCTGTGCGGACCCAGGCTGTTCTAACAGCTGCCCCATTAAGCCAAGGCCCTGGTTAGGCTCGATCAGGCTCACCCCTTGGGCAGCCCACCGCGCCTGATTGCGACTGTGCAAAGCCGCCGCCATACCGCTGTTGGCCCAGGGCCCCCAGTTGATCGAGAGCCCCCTCAGGCCAAGACTCTGACGATAGTGGGCAAAGGCATCCATAAAGGCGTTGGCAGCGGCATAGTTGGCCTGCCCCGGAGAGCCCACCAGCGCTGAGACCGACGAGAAACACACAAAACAGTCCAGGTTCTGGTCTGCTGAGAGCTGATGCAGCAGCCAGGTACCCTGAACTTTTGGCTGCATGACCCGCTCAAACTGTTGCCAGGACTGACCCAGCAGCATCGCGTCGTCGAGCAAACCAGCCGTGTGAAAAACGCCCTTGAGCGGGGCAGAGAGTTGATCTAACGCCCTAGCGAGGGCATCCGCATCTGCCACATCGGCCCTGAGTACCTGCACAGATGCACCTTTGCGTTCCAGGCTTTGGAGCACCTCATTGGCCTGCTGAGACGGTTCGCTGCGGCCCATCAGCGCCAGGTGTTTGGCACCCCGATCAATCAGCCACTGGGCCACCTGCAGCCCGAGTGCGCCAAGGCCCCCCGTGACCAGGTATGTTCCCTCACCCCGTACAACGAAGGGGGTGTGAACTCTGTGATCGGCTGATGTTGTTTCTGTGGATGCAACGTCTGTAGACACCGTGCCACCCGCTTCAGCCAAATCAGGCAGGGAGATCACCACCTTGCCAATGTGCTTGGCCTGGGCCATAAACCGAAAGGCATCCGCCATTTCTTCAATCGGAAAGGAAACATGCTTGAGCGGCTTCAGCTCCCCTGCCTCAAAGCGTGGTATCAGGGCTTCTAACAGCTGTCGAATAGCTCCGGTGTTCTGCAGGGAGATATCCAACAGGTCAAAGGGTTCGTAGTGCACATCAGAGCGCTCCTCTGCCATTTGTTCAGGCGACCAGATGCCGAGCTTACCAATTTCAACAAAGCGTCCCTGCTGTGCCAGCGACTTGAGAGAGTGGGGAATAAATTCGCCATTGAGTGAGTTAAGCACCACATCTACGCCTTCGCCGTCGGTGGCATCCAGTACCTGCTGGGCAAACTCCACCGAGCGAGAGTTGAACACATGGGATACTCCCATCTCACGGAGCGCCTCCCACTTCGGTTGGCTGGCCGTGCCCCAGATATCGGCCCCCAGCCACTGGGCAATCTGCACCGCCGCCTGACCGACGCCGCCCGACGCCGAGTGAATCAGCACCTTCTCTCCTGCTTTTAGCTGAGCCCTTTCATGCAGGGCATAGTAAGCGGTGAGAAAGGCAGTGGGAATGGTCGCCGCCTCATCAAAGCTGAGAGACGCTGGCTTGGGCACCACAAAGTCAGCCGGGACATTGACAAAGGAGCTGAGACTGCCGATGGTTTGAGCTGCGATTACCGCATCCCCCACCCGCAGGTCGCTCACCCCTTCACCCACGGCTGCAACAATCCCCGCACATTCGCCCCCAAAGGGTAAATCCTTCGTATCAGTAATGCCCATTTCCTCAGTAAAGGCCTTGAGCATGCCGAGGGCGTTGAGCACATCGCGGAAGTTGAGACCCACCGAGCGCACCTGGATTTCGACCTCACCAGGGCCAGGGGACTTCCGAGTCATCGGCACCCGTTGAAGATTTTCCATCACCCCGTACTCGCTGATGCGAACCTGGAAAGGCGCATCAGGGAACACCTTAGAAGGATTGCTTTGCTCAGACAGCTGTGGATCTTTAAAGCGCACCAGCCGAGCGGCAAAACGCTGCCCATTACGATAGGCAATCTGGTTGTCGGGTGCGCCGCCGCAGAGGTCATCCAGCAAGGTGGGGGCGACGGCGCTATCTGGGTCAAGGTCGAGGCAGTGACAGTTAAGCTCTGGATGCTCAATCGCAATCACACGCCCCAGACCCCAAACAGACGCCTGCTGTGGCTGAAGTGTGGTGGCATGGGGACCAACGGCGTGGGCACCGCGAGTCATTAGCCACAGCCCACCTGGTAAGGAAAGATTTTTTGCAGTTAACGCCTGGAGCAGATGGAGCACGCTCCCGCACGAGCGTTGCTGAGCCTGTTGCAGGTCCGCTGCCGAGAGCGCGGACACCTCAACGGGCGTCGAACCCCACTGGTGGAGAATGCCATGCACTGAGGGTATAGCATCAAGCAGTTGGCCGTACTGTTCTGGCTGGGTGGGGTCTAGCTCAAAAACAGACTCTGAAACTTGCTTGAAGCGGCTCCCTATCGTCACCTGGGTGTAGCCTACCCCTGCGGTCGCAAGCTGCTCGAGCAGGGAACGGTCGCTATCTTCGGCAAAGACTAACCAGTGGTCCGTAGCGTTGGGGGGCTCAGCCGTTGGTGCACCCACAGGCTGCCAATCAATCCGATACAGCCAGTTCTCCTCGGTATCTTGCTGCAACACCCGCTGCAACACTCGCTTAGGTACCCGCTTGAGCGAGAGTCCCTGTAACTTCGCCACCGGCTCACCGGCTGCATCAAACAGCGAGATGTTAACGACAATATTGCGCCGCTTTGATTTCTTCGCGGTCTGCTCATCTGACTGCAGCTCAACCTGACTCCAGAGCTTTCCCTGCACTGAGCCTGTGACCGACAGCTGCTCAATCGCCACTGGCAGATAAGCCGCATCCTCACCCGAGGGCATCAGCGCCCCGAGCACCTGAAAGCAGGCATCCAGCAGCGCCGGGTGCAAACAGTAGCCATTGGTGTCAATTTCGTCGGGCAGGCTCACTTCGCCCAGCACGCTGGTCTCCGCCGGTCGAAGCTGCTGCACTCCCTGGAAGCTGGGACCATAGGCCATGCCCTGGGACGTTAGCTGTTGATAAAAGGCATCCGTCGAGACCGGCTCACCGTATTGCTGTTCAAGCTGCGACAGGTCCACAGCGGAAACATCAAGCGGACTATCTGCAGCACCCACCTGCCCCGCCGCGTGGCAGGTCCAAACGGGGTCTTCGTCTTGGGGCTCACTCAGGCTAAAGATTTCAAATCGGAAAGTCTTCTCCAGGTCTGCCTCGGGGGAGAGCACTACCTGCACCGTCTGAGGTTGAGTACCTAAGAGCATCAGCGGCTGCTGAATAGAAACCGATTGAAGCTGCACGGCCTGCTGTTTGAGGGCCTGTTGACCCGCTGCCAGGGCCATCTCCAGGTAGGCGGTGGCGGGTACGATGACCTGCTGATAGATTTGGTGGTCTTGCAGGTAGGGCTGGTGAGCAATACTCAGCTGCGTGGTGAATCGCACATCCTTGAGACCTGCCAGGGCGAGACGCTGACCCAGCAGCGGATGAGTCGACGGGTTGAGGGCCAGACCGGGCGTTGTTACCCGAGATGAGACTTCCACCCAGTAGCGCTGTCGCTGGAAGGGATAGCCGGGCAGCACCACCCGCTGTTGGGCGTAGTCGGCATCGACAGCTTGCCAGTCAATGGCAGCTCCATTGACATAGAGCTGCCCCAGGCTGCTCAGGAGAGATTGCCAGTCGGCTCGGGGGGGGCGCAGGCTAGGTAGCCACAGCGATTGATCGCCGACACCGCATTGTCGTCCCATGCCCAGTAAAATCGGTTTTGGTCCCAGCTCCAGATAAACATCTGGCTTTAGCCCGGCGAGGCACTGCATGCCTTTGTAAAACTGCACCGGCATTCGTACATGGCGACACCAGTAGTTGGCGGTGGCAATCTCTGCCCCCATCACCTCACCGGTCACATTCGAGATGAGATTGAGTCTGGGTGGCTGATACTGGATTTGCTCTGCTACCTTCCTAAAGTCAGCCAGTATTGGCTCCATTTGGGCGGAGTGAAAAGCATGGGAGACGGCCAGCGCCTTGGTCTTAATGGGGTCTAGTTTGCAGACCACCTTATCGAGATCAGTCTGCGGACCCGAGATGACAATACTTTGGGGACCGTTAATGGCTGCGATCACAACCTCCGAGAAATCAGCAATGGCCTGGTTAACCGTCGCCTCGTCCGCCATTACAGAGACCATTCCACCCCCGGCGGGCAGGGCCTGCATCAGGCGACCCCGCTCGGCAATCAGCTTCAGGCCATCTTCGAGACTAAAAACGCCCGCCATGCAGGCCGCCGCATATTCACCCACACTGTGGCCCATTACCACCGCTGGGCGAATCCCCCAGGAGAGCCAGAGCTGGGCCAGGGCATACTCCACGGCGAACAGCGCAGGCTGGGTATTGGCTGTTTGATTGAGGGCTGCTGTGGTGTCTTCAGAGCTAAACAACAGCTCTAGCAGGGGCTGCTTGAGC
>JBCDDJ010000372.1:0-6772 GCA_039180385.1 Cyanobacteria bacterium P01_G01_bin.38
CGTGATGATTACCCAAAACCTGCTTATAAACAGCCCGGATCACCGTTTGCAAATCGTCTTCCGAGGCTTTAGGACGGAGTTCTACCGGGTCGGAATCGGACACCCAAAGTGCCATAAAACTATCCTCCAAAAGTAATCGTTCTTACTAAAACTCTTTGTCACTATCACGAATGTCAGCGCCTCAAAAGACAGCCTGGAAACAACAAAGCCACCCGAGGCACCTCAGGTCGACATCATCACTCCAATCGGATGCACTGACTTTGCAAGGCTGCTCTATAGCTGCTCTATATGGGGGCCACCCAGGATAATAAGATCTAAAATTTTCAGGACTTAAATGAGGGAACGCTTACATTCCTTAAAGAAGAGAAACAAGTCTAAACACTTGCTTCACTAAGGTCAACTGCGAAGGACTAAAAGCATTAGCCCCTCGCCTATTTCATTTTGAGCTGAACCACACAGGCAGAAAATTAACCTGAGAGCCTATGAAAAAGCTTCTTTCGGTTAATCAACCGACCTAGCTCACTCCAGCTCAAACAATTTCAGTGATGCTGACAATCTTGGCCCCACTCCGCTGAATCCGCTGAATCTGCGGCGTCATCTTAGTCGCAGAGACAATGTACTCAGTGGCGCTAACGCGACGCGGCGCATCAAACTTAGCCCCCGTAGTGAGGATTCTAAACCGCTTGGTGGTGCCTGCATTCAGATGGGTAGCAGCTCGCTTAACCTTACCAGCCTTCTGGGCCCCTGCGACCTGAGCAACCAACGTAGAGGATTTCACCGCACTGCTGACCTGGGCCGGGCCACGGTCAATCGCGTAGATGCGATTGTAGCTCGACTGCTTTTGACCCAGCTGAGTCACACTGGCACGATAGTAAGGCACAATGTTCTCACCAAAGGCAGACTGATACTCATCACTGTCGATATAAGAATCAATCTCAGCGTCGTAGCCGACTTCAACACAGCGACGAATATGCTCAGACAGCTCTGATTGATCCTCGGGCGCACGTCCCAAAAAGTGCATGAAGTTGAGTTCGACAAAGCGATAGGGCGCACACTTCTCAAAGTAACGACTGCGATAGAAATCAGACTTACCCACCGCCCGGACAAAATCACGCACGGTGATCCGGCCTTCTTTTAGATGGGACTCGGCAGTGACCAACCGCTCACTCTCCATCACGTGGGGGTTACCCAAAACATGCCGATAGACAGCTCGAATAATCGCTTCCTTATCTTCGTTACTGCTATTGGGCCATAGCTCAAATGCGTCAGCCATAGAGGTCTCCTAAACGATCGATTTATCTCAAGACAGCAAATTGAAACCAAGCAGAGCCCAGAGTTGACCAGCCCCTGCCTAGTCAGCATTAAAAGTATGCCTACTTAACCGGAGTAATACTGGCGATCACACCGCCTTGCTTATGGATACGCTGATACTCCTGGGAAAGCTTCTCAAAGGGCACCAGGTAGACCTTGTTTGCTCGGCGGAACTTAGACACCCGATTCACCGCATTGGACCGATAGCCAGTTACCTCGACGCGATAAACTTTGCCCTCGGCGCTGGCCCCCACACCGTGGCGAGTTCTCGAAGAATCATCAGGCGCACGGAAAGACCAACCCGATGAAGCCCCGGACGGTGGAACCACAGGAGTTGGTGTGGCATTGATCACCAAGGCGTTGAGGCGAGGCTTGTTGCCGCTGATATTACCCTTAAGCGAGCTGCTAGAAGCCCCTCGCACCAACTCAAAGGTATGGGTAAACCCGACCATATTAGAAGCTTCAGTCTTATAACCTCGGATGTAAGGCACGAGGTTTTCCCCAAAGGTATCTTGATACTCATCACTGTCGAGATAAGAATCAATATCGGCTTCAAACCCCTCCGCATCAAGGACTGCACTATGGGCCTTCATCTCATCAAAGCCCTGGGGAGCCCGACCTAGCAGATGTCTAAAATTAAGCTCAGTCGTGCGGTACCAAGGGCAACTCTCAAAGAAACGCGAGCGATACAGGTCAGACTTAGCGACCGCCCGCACAAACTCACGTACGCTTAACTCACCGCGCTTAAATTGTGATTCAGGGACAGGCAAACGCTCACTTTCCATGACGTAGGCGTTACCCAAAACTTGCCTATAAACGGCGCGAATGATGACCTCAAGGTCCTCATTGGAAAGACCTGGAACCCACTCTACAGAAGGGGTTTCGTCGAAAAGGCTGACTCCCAATCGGGAAGCTGGTCCGAAAGCCATTAATGCTATCTCCTAGATGACAACAATGGTCTAGTGAAATGGTCTGGTGAAAATGTCTTAAAAACAAAAGGATTTATCAAAACCCCTTAGTTGCAAACGCATAGTCGCAAACGTCATCGCTGAGGCATCTAAATATTTTTTTAATCTGCCTGTAGAGTGAACCCCGAAGTACAAGGTCCGTCGACTGTTGCAAGCTATCTACGAGCAAGCCAATTGCTCGCTAGAAACATATTCGTATATAAAAGCCCCTCAGAATCGTCAAGAATTATAAATTACGCAGAAAAAGAAAATATTTCGACACGATTTCGCCCCCTGAGGAATCAGCATCCAATGGGCGAAACCCTTGCACTACAGAAGGTTCATCTTAAACAGGACAGCTCAGACATTCCTGAGAAATGTCTCGTTTCTCAAAGAAGATTTGATACAAAACTTTACTTTTAGACTTGTTCTTCTCAGAAAAGGTTAGCCCTGGTTAACTGTCAAATCTTTCGCGGTGGGCGGTTAAACCGCGCCTAAAGAGGACAAACCTGCCTAGAACTTTCGTCAGTCAAACAGAGCATGAGCCATGGTCTGACCAAAAAATCAGGCACCAAACCCTATCGTTCCAGTGCCCAGTGCTGCTAAGTTCTTTCGTAGGCTAGAAGCTTTTGCCCAGCTCAAACCTCTTTAACCCAGATATTCCATCACCGAGAAGATCGGTAAGTACATTGACACCAAAATCGACCCCACCATGCCGCCCAGAATGATAATCATAAACGGCTCCATGATACTGGTCAGGGCCTTAACCGCTTGCTCCACCTCATCTTCGTAGAAATCAGCTACTTTCATCAGCATCTGATCCAGCTCCCCAGTTTCCTCACCGATGCTAATCATCTGGATCGCCATCACCGGGAAAACCTGGTGCTTTTGCAAGGCCAATGAAATCATCCCCCCGGTTTGGATCTCCTGCCGGGCTTCGTCAATGGCATTGGCAATCACCTGGTTCCCCGACGTATCCCGCACAATTTCGAGGGCCGTCAAAATCGGCACCCCCGAGCGAGACAGAGAGCCAAAGGTTCGGCAAAATCGAGCTGTTGCAGACTTCTGGATAATGTCACCAAATAGAGGCATTTTCAGTGACAAACGGTCAACGGTTTCGCGCCCCACCCGCGTTTTATAGTACTGGCGAAAGGCAAAGACAGCGGTGATGATGACTGCGATCGCAATCAGCACCATGATCGGGTTTCGCAAGAAATCACTAATCCCCATCATGAATCGGGTAAAGGCGGGTAGCGGTGCCCCCAAATCCTCAAAAATTTCAGCGAAAATCGGCAGCAAGAAAACCGTCATCGCGATGAAGATAGTGGTCGCCAAAATCCCCACCGTCACTGGATAGGCCATGGCTGACTTGATCTGATTTTGCAACCGGTTCAGATCTTCTAGCAGCTTCGACAGGCGGTTGAGCACCTCGTCTAAGACCCCGCCGACCTCGCCCGCCTGCACCATGCTGGTATAGAGGGTATCAAAGCTCTTGGGATGCTTACGCATTGCATCTGAGAGGTTAGTACCCTGCTGCACGTCGCTGTTGATTTCTAGCAACGCCTTTTTAAGCTTGGGATTAGGGCACTGTTCACCCAAAATACCAATGCCCCGCACTAAGCCTACTCCTGCATTTACCAGAGCTGCAAACTGACGTGAAAAAACCGCCTTATCTTTGACAGTCACCCGCGCCATCGAAGTCTTGACGTCTTCGAGGTTGAAGTTGAGACCCCGATCTTCTTTAATGCTCTGGATATAGAGACCGCGATCTTTCAGGAGGACCCGAGCTTCTGAGGGGGTGGTCGCAATGACTTTTTCCCGTCTAGCTCGTCCCGTGGTATCTCGACCCGTAGCGACGTAGGTAGGCATAGGTTTAGTACTCTAGTGAATGCTCTAACGATTTGGAAGTGTTTATACAGCTTTCGGGGGGTGCTGTGCAACCCCCTTTCAACGACTGATTGAGCCCCATCCCCTATCGGCGGGTACCTGCGTAGGAGCCCTTCTGAGCCCCGGCTTTGCCAGCCGAACTGGGCATCCCACCAATCAGGCGTTGCAGCTCGTCAGCACGGGAGGTCTTGGCCATGGTCTGCTCAAAACTAATTGAGCCTTCTTTATAGAGTTTGGCCAGGGTCATTTCTAGGGTCTGCATCCCAAGCTTAGCCCCGGTCTGAATGGCACCGTAAATCTGCGCCGTCTTACCCTCTCGAATCAAGTTGGCAATCGCTGGCGTCACCACCATGATCTCTTGGGCCATCACCCGACCAAACTCGCCGGGCTTAGGGTTTTGCTTAGGAATCAAAGTCTGGCTGAGGACGGCCACCAGCGAGTTAGACAGCTGCACGCGAATTTGCTGCTGTTGCTCAGGGGGAAACACATCCACCATTCGATCAACGGTCTGGGCCGCAGAACTGGTGTGCAGGGTACCAAAGACCAAGTGACCGGTTTCTGCGGCAGAAATCGCCAGCGCAATCGTTTCGAGGTCGCGCAGCTCCCCTACCAAGATCACATCTGGGTCTTCCCGCAGGGCAGCCCGAAGCGCATTTGAAAAGCTCTTAGTATCTTCACCAATTTGACGCTGGTGAATCAGGCTTTTGATTGGTTCATAGACAAACTCGATGGGGTCCTCAACCGTTAGAATGTGCTCAGCCCGCGTGGTATTGATGTTGTTAATCATCGAGGCCAAAGTGGTCGACTTACCCGAACCGGTAGGCCCCGTGACTAACACTAACCCCCGAGGCTTTTGGGATAACTCGGTCACAATGGGCGGTAACCCTAGCAGATCTAAACTCGGAATTTTAGAACTCAAGGCCCGCAAGCAGGCGGCATATGTGCCCCGATCTTTGTAAACATTGACTCGAAATCGAGCTAGCCCCCGGACTCCATAGGAGCAGTCCAGTTCCCAGGTTTGCTCCAAAGTTTTTCGCTGGGTATTGTTGAGCATACTGAAGATCAGGCGTTGACACTGCTCAGGGGTCAACGGCGGATGCTCGGTGGGGGTCAAATGTCCGCTGATGCGAATATAAGGCGGCAGTCCAGCAGACAGGTGCAAATCAGACCCACCGCGCTCGACCACTTCTTCCATCAAGTCTTCGATCATTAAATCCATAGGGCTACCTCAGCGGATGTTTATTAAAGATGCTATCGACTTTAGTCAACTGGTTAAGATGTGCTTTACCCGGCCTCAGACAGCAAAACGCGGGGTCAGACAGTAGGGGCAATCTAGCCACTCATGGTGCAGCTCAGCACCGCAGGTGTTACAACTCAGAATACTCTTGCGCTTGGCCTTAAGCTCGGCTTCTAAGCCAGTATCAGTAAAGGTTACCCGCTCTACCTCATCTAATGTCGTATAGCCCTGCTTCACCAAAGTTAGACTGTAGGATAGCAGCGTCTGCATCCCTTCTTCCACCGCCGCTTCCTTGATGTGCTCAGCAGGAGCCCCTTCAGAAATCATCTTTTGCAGATTTTCGGTAATGCGCATCACCTCGTAAACCCCGACCCGACCCTTATAGCCGGCTCCCTGGCAGGTCTGACAAAGCTCGCCAGCAGCCGTCACTTTTTCAATCTCCTCGTTGGGGATGCTGTTAGCCTTGTAGAGCGTAAAGTCATCTCCGGCTGCTGTTAAGCCAAACCGGGCAAGTTCTTCATGAGTAGGGTTGTAGGGAATCCGGCAGTCTGAACAAACTCGACGCACCAAACGCTGGGCCAGCACCCCAATCAAAGAGCTCGACGTCTGAAAGGCTTCGACCCCCATCTCATCGAGACGGGCAATCGCCCCCGCGGCGTCGTTGGTATGCAACGTGGTCAAAACCAGGTGGCCAGTCAGCGCCGCCTCAATGGCCGTCTTAGCAGTTTCGGGGTCACGGGTCTCACCCACCAGGATGACATCGGGGTCCTGGCGCAAAAAGGCCCTCAAAATCGACGCAAAGTTCATCCCCTTTTCTCGAATCACCTGGACCTGAGTGATGCCGCCCAGGGTGTATTCGATCGGATCTTCTGCTGTACTGATGTTAATACCGGGGTCGTTACGCTCAGACAGCACTGAGTAAAGCGTCGTCGTCTTACCTGAACCTGTGGGGCCCGTCACCAAAATCAGCCCGTAGGGCCGACTGGCCATCTCCTGGACAATTTCGAGGGTTTCTTGATCGGTAATCAACTTATCCAGGCCTAGCTGGGTTGAGGAGTTATCCAAGATCCGCAACACGACCTTTTCGCCGTAGTTGCAGGGCAGTGTACTCACCCGAAAGTCAACCTTGCGCTCTTGAAAGACCCGGCGAATCCGGCCGTCTTGGGGAACGCGACGCTCTGCAATATCCAGATTGGCAATGATCTTAAAGCGAGCCGTGACCGCCGGAATAATCTTCTTGGGAAACGGTTGAAAGGCCTGACGTAAGACACCGTCTCGGCGAAACCGCACCCGCAAAAATTCTTGCTGGGGCTCAATGTGAATATCGGACGCGCCTTCCTGAAGCGCTTTAACCAAAATTTTATTCACCAGGGCAATCACCGGCGCAGCC
>JBCDDJ010000373.1:0-6754 GCA_039180385.1 Cyanobacteria bacterium P01_G01_bin.38
ATCGTGGAGCGTCAGTTTTCTGAGGATGCCTCTTTGCCCCCGGTGCCGGTCTTGGTAACCGATCTGAGCTCGGCTGAGATGGTTAAGTATGCGTCCAATGCATTCTTGGCAACGAAGATCAGTTTCATCAACGAAGTCGCTAACATTTGCGATCGCGTCGGTGCCGATGTCACCCAGGTGGCCCAGGGTATCGGCCTTGATTCTCGGATTGGCAATAAGTTTCTCCAGGCCGGGATTGGCTGGGGGGGGTCTTGCTTTCCTAAGGATGTCTCGGCGCTGGTGCACACCGCCGACGACTATGGCTATGAAGCTGAGCTTCTCAAGGCCACCATCAACGTCAACACCCGCCAGCGTCTGCTGTCGCTTGAGAAACTTCAGCAGGTGCTCAAGATCTTGAAGGGTAAGACGGTGGGCCTGTTGGGGCTCACCTTTAAGCCGGATACCGATGACATGCGTGATGCACCGGCGCTGGTGCTGATCGAGCACCTCAACCGGTTGGGTGCTAAGGTCAAGGCGTTTGACCCGATTGTGTCCCAAAGCGGCATTGGCAGCGGGCTGTCTGGGGTGATTGTCGAGAGCGATCCTGAGCGTCTGGCTGATGGCTGTGATGCCCTCGTACTTGTGACCGACTGGGCTCAGTTCAAGGATCTTGACTATGGCAAGATGGCAGCTTTAATGCATACCCCTATCCTGATCGATGGTCGTAACTATCTCAATCAGGCTCAAATCGAAAAAGCGGGCTTCCGCTACCTGGGTGTAGGTCGCTAAATTCCTGGTCTGGGCCAGAACATTTAGTAAAGCTCAAGCGGGGCGAGATCATCTCGCCCCGCTTGAGCTTTAAATGGCTTATCTACTGAAATGGCCTTTCTACTGAGCCGAGGCCCAGCGATCGAGGGCCCGCTTGCCCCCCCAGCGGGCGACGATTTCATCATCGTAGTCGTCAGCGAGGCGCACCACCGTTGTCACAGAGTGCTTTAGCTCGATGCGATCGCAGGTAGACCCCACTAGGCTGTGCTCAAACACAATGTCATCTTCACTATCCAGGGCAAAGCGCCCAAAGTAAATGCCATCGTTGGCCCGCAGTAGATAGTAACTCAGCTCAGGGGTGACCTCGAGATCGGTCACCACATAGGCCCGAGTCGTAATCAGCGCTTCGTTATCACCCCAGGGGATCACCCGAGTGGAGGCGACGGCAGAGCCAATCGTAATAATAAACAGGGGTTCGTCTTCAAATGCGACGGTCGCCTCGCCAAACAGATCTTCCATCCAAGGGGCGATGCGGTCGTAGCAGGTTTGCTGAGCAGCACTTTGAAACTCCATGGGGATCAAATTCATGGGTTAATGTGGTTTATTCTCTCATCTCTGTACTAACAAGCATCAAAAATCTCAGGCTCAATTTCAGAGATGCGGTGAGATCTCACCCATACGGGTACCTACACCTCGGTTGCACCCTGATTGATAAAAAGTGGGCTTATCCTAAAAGAGCGCGTTGTGTTGTCTCGACAGTGTCAAAATCTAATCTCCCTGACAATCCTGCTTCCTCGTTTCCTGGATCTCCAGACTCCCAACCGGTGCTGCCTGCCTTGACAGAGCCCCTTGCCAGTGAGCCGCTCGATCAAACCCTGGCTGAGTTTGACGAAATGGCGGCAGAGCTTCACTATCAGCAGGCTTGGACCGTTGTCACGCAGCTCGTCGATACGCTTGATTTAACGGCGCGTGAGCGGTCTGGGCTGGAGGCTGAAATCAAAAGCTTAGACCAGCTGCAACACAAGCTGAGCCATGGTGTCATCCACATTGCTGTGTTTGGCCTGGTGGGGCGCGGTAAGTCCTCGATTTTGAATGCTTTGGTGGGTCAGCCGATTTTTACAACCGGGCCGCTACACGGGGTGACCCAGCAGATTGAAAGTGTACCCTGGGCTGTTGAGGTGATGGAGGGCGGCTCAGGCCTGGCTGAGGGTTCAGACCCTGTTGCTGGCTCAGATCGGGTTGCTGGGGTTTATCGAGTGGCCTGCGGCGATCAGCATGCGCGGGTGGAGTTGGTGGACACGCCGGGTATTGATGAGGTGGGCGGAGAGGTGCGGCAAGCGATAGCTCAACGGGTGGCTCAACAAGCAGATTTGATCTTGTTTGTGATTGCCGGTGACTTAACCCAGGTTGAGTACGATTCGCTGGTGCAGCTACGGCAGGCTAAAAAGCCGATTTTGCTAGTTTTTAACAAAATCGATCAATATACTCCCGCTGACCAACGTCTAATTTTAGAAAAGCTTGAGCAGCAGGTGGCGGCGCTGCAAATTGCGCCCTCAGAGATTGTGTTGGCGGCAGCCGCTCCGCTGGTGGTCACCGTTGATCCCCAGCGGCAAATTCAGCGGCAGCGCGGCACTGCCCAGGTGGAGATGCTCAAGCTCAAGATGCTGGATGTTTTGCATCGCGAGGGTAAATCCCTGGTGGCTCTTAACACGCTGCTCTATGCCGATACGCTGCATGAGCAGCTGGTGGCCCGCAAGCTCAAAATCCGGACCCAAAGTGCCGATGATGTGATCTGGAAGCTGGTTTTGGCGAAAGCCACCGCCGTTGCCATCAACCCTATTCTGCTGGCTGATTTGATGGGTGGGGCGGTGATTGATCTGTCTTTGATTATCACTCTCTCTCGCCTCTATGGGCTCGAAATGACCCAGCACGGGGCTCTGAGTCTCCTGAAGACGATGGCCCTGGCGATGGGAGGGCTCTCGGCCAGTCAGCTCCTGATCACCTTTGGGTTAAGTTCGCTTAAGAGCCTACTGGGAGCTTCGACCGCGATGACGGGTGGTCTATCGATGGCTCCCTATGTCTCGGTGGCGGTCACCCAGGCGGCTGTTGCAGGGGTATCTACCTATGCCATCGGCCAGGTGACTAAGGCCTATCTGGCTAATGGTGCTAGCTGGGGGGAGTCTGGGCCTAAAGCTGCGATCGCAGACATTCTAGATAATCTGGACGAGGCCTCAATCATGGCCCGCATCAAAACTGACCTTAGCTCCCGCCTCAATTCTTAAAATCTTGAGGGCCGCTAAAGCCAGAGGCCTGGGCTAGCTGGTCCAGCGTTTGGGTGCCTGATAAAAACTGACCGTTGACCTCCCAGGTTGGAAAGCCTGTAATCCCAGCCACTGACTGACACAGAGAAGCTTGGGAGTTTTGCCCATCGGGGGCACATTCGATGTAAGGCATATCAGCCAGAGCCTGTTGTCCAAACAACTGTTTCTGGTCGTGACAGTGGGGGCACCAGTAGGCCCCATACATTTTGGCATCGATTTCTTTGAGATGGCGAGCCAGCGCTACCTCAGCCTCACCAGAGGTGTTGGTGACCGGGGGACCAACCTCACCAGACGCATTGGCAATGGTGGAATTAGGCGCGTTAACTGGCGCATAGACACCCAGAGTTGCCACCAGGGCAACCACCGCCACAATCAGACCGGTAAAGATCAGCTGGCCCCGATCGTCCCAGTTGCGACCCACCACGGTCAGCAAAAACATCAGCGCAGTAAAAGCAGCCGAAGCAATGCAGTAGAGACAGGCTGCCCTAAGTTCCGTTGTTAAGATGTACATGAGATAGCCACTAAAGACCATCATGCCGGTCGCACCCACAAACAGTAACAGCCAGCTCCAGGTTTCTAGCTTTTGTCGCAGCTCCTTGTTCTGATCTGGGTTGATCAGCAGCGGCCCCAGCGCCAGCGTTACCATGCTGAGGTAGGCCAAACAGCCAAACAGCGTCAGCGGCAGGCCAAAAATGGTGGCATAGGCGCTGGATAAGACCTGATCACAGCCTGACGTTGGGCAGGCGGCGTCGCCGCTCATAAATTTGATGACGGTGAGGTAGCCAGTGCCCAGGGCCCCCACGGTTGCGATCGCGCCAATTAGTGGGCGAGACCAGCGATAGATCAAACGGTTATCTTGGCGGCGACGTCCCATAGTTCAAAACTCTCTCCTAGGCTAGTCTTTAATGGCTTTAGTATGGACTGAATTAAGAATGAACGACAACGGATGATGATAGCGGTGGCTGGGGGGGCTGGGACAGACCGTATTGCATGGCTTCTACAAACTGACCCACCCGGCTGGGGTCAATCGGCTGATTGATATCGCCATGGCGCTTTAGGGCACTCGAGACAATCACCCCATCCGCCGCTTGAATCAGCTGAGGAATATTTTCCCAACTGGCACCACTGCCAATAAATACCGGGGCCTCACTGGCAGCTGCTTTTGCCAATTCTAGATCCTCTAGATTGGGGGGGCTACCGGTGGCCCAGCCTGATAAAATCACTCCATCTGCGAGCCCTCGATGGATGGTGTCTTGCACAGCAGTCGTCAAATTGGGGGTTCCTAACGGTCGGGCATGTTTGACCAAAACATCGGCCAGCACCTTTACAGGGCTACCCAGCTCACGTCGGTAGCGCATCAGTTCGTGGGCACGGCCCTCAATTAACCCCTGGTCAGTGGCCATCACCCCAGTCAACACATTGACGCGGATAAACTGGGCCCCGACACAGGTTGCGATCGCTAAGGCACTATGGGCATCGTTGCGCAAAACGTTAATGCCGATGGGTAGGGATACCAGCTGCATGACCCGCGAAACGATCAGGGTCATGGCACTGACCACCGCCGGGTCAACACCATCCTTAACAAAAGGGGCATCAAAAAAATTTTCGATAATAATGCCGTGGACGCCACCGGATGCCAGGGCCGTTGCCTCTTGAGCGGCCCGCTCCATGATCGCATCCAACCGTCCCTGCCAGCGAGCGGCGGTAGGCAGTGGTAGCAAATGGACCACGCCAATGACCGGGTTAGGGGTTTTAAAGACCTGATTTAAGTCCACGTTTAATCTCGTCTCGGACTCTCAACAGCACCAATTTTAGACCGAATTGACAGTTCCATTCGTAGTCTGTCAAAGACGAGTCGTCTGTCAAAGTTAAACATTATTTGGGGTTGATGGTGAATGTGCTGCGCAGGTGAGTGCACTGACGCGGGTGAGTGCGTGATGAATTGATGAAGGACACAATTGTGTAGTTATGTTATGCTTTGTCAAGCCCTGGGCAATAAATATATCGCTACCCAGCATGCCGCTAAGTTTATAACTGCTTGATAGAGTCGGTTGTGATTTTAGCGCAACGTTTTAGCAGGAAGTTTTAGAGCTGTTCTGAGAGCATGTTTTGGGAAGGTGCTAGTCATCCTGAGTAGCGATCGTCACGCCCGCTATAGACTCTGGTACTACCACCGAATTTGTATGACCCAAAAGCCTACGGTTGCCATTTCGCACTTGGGTTGCGAGAAAAATCGCGTTGATACTGAGCATATGTTGGGTTTGTTGGTCAAGGCAGGCTATGCCGTTGACAGCAATGAAGCCCTTGCTGACTACGTGATTGTCAACACTTGCAGCTTTATTGAGGAAGCCCGTCAAGAATCTGTTCGCACCCTGGTGGAGTTGGCAGAGGCTCAGAAGAAAGTCGTGATTACTGGGTGTCTGGCTCAGCATTTTCAATCTGAGCTGTTAGACGAGATCCCTGAAGCGGTTGCCCTAGTCGGTACCGGTGATTATCACAAAATTGTGGAAGTCATTGAGCGGGCCGAAGCTGGGGAGCGGGTCAAAATGATCTCCGATGAGCCCACTTATATTGCCGATGAAACCGTGCCCCGGTATCGCACTACCACCGAGGGGGTTGCCTATGTGCGAGTCGCCGAAGGCTGTAACTATCGCTGCGCGTTTTGTATCATTCCCCATCTGCGAGGCAACCAGCGTTCTCGTTCGATTGAGTCGATTGTCGCCGAGGCCCATCAACTTGCTGAAGAAGGCGTCCAAGAAATCGTTCTGATTTCTCAGATCACCACTAATTATGGTGTCGATCTCTACGGAGAGCCTCGCCTGGCGGAGCTGCTGCGCGCCCTAGGCGAAGTGGATGTGCCCTGGATTCGCATGCACTATGCCTATCCCACTGGCTTGACCCCTCAGGTCATTCAAGCGATTCAAGACACGCCTAACGTGCTGCCCTACTTGGACCTGCCATTGCAGCACTCCCATCCCGAGATTTTGCGTGCCATGAATCGGCCCTGGCAGGGGCGGGTCAATGATGAGATTATCCTGCGACTGCGAGAAGCATTGCCAGAGGCTATCCTGCGCACCACCTTTATCGTGGGCTTCCCTGGAGAAACCGATGAGCAGTTTGCCCATTTGCTGGCCTTTGTTGAGCGACACGAGTTTGACCATGTGGGGGTGTTTACCTTCTCTCCTGAGGGGGGCACACCGGCTTTTGATCTGCCCAATCAGGTGCCCGAGGCCATCAAGCATCAGCGGCGAGAGCAGCTGATGCTGGCCCAGCAGAGTATTTCGTTTCGGCGAAATCAAGCTCAAATTGGACGCACGGTTGATGTCTTAGTTGAGCAAGCTAACGCTGCCAGCGGCGAATCTATCGGTCGCTCGGCTCGGTTTGCGCCAGATGTCGATGGGTTGGTTTACATTCAGGGGCTGAGTCCGTTGGGGCGCATTGTGCCGGTCACCATTGAGGCCGCAGATACCTATGATCAATACGGGACGCTCGCGGCTGTAAAGTCATCGCCAGCGCCAGTTCCGGTTTCACTTGTTTGACATTTTAAAGTTTTTAGCGATCGCAACTTGTGACGCTTGTGATTATCCGCATTAAGGAGTTTTAATGACGTTGTCTTTTACCAGCTTAGGATTATCTGAAGAACGGGTCCAGCACCTTGAGGCGCTTGGGTTTGTGGAGCCGACTGC
>JBCDDJ010000374.1:0-6741 GCA_039180385.1 Cyanobacteria bacterium P01_G01_bin.38
CCTGCCTTTGCCAAGCGCTCGGGCCAGCGGATCAAAGTACCCCCACTGCGGGTGCGTAAAGCTGACATTGGGGCAATCGTTAATTACTTCATTCAACTCGAGTGCAAAAAGCGGGGGCAATCTAAACCCATCCTGACACCCGAGGCCCTGCGGAGTCTGCAAAGCTATGATTTTCCCGGCAACCTGCGTGAGCTAGAGAGCCTGGTAGAACGCGCCATTGTCCAGTCAGAATCTAATCAACAGCTCACGGAGGAACTGTTTTGGTCAGCTAACCAAAAACCCCAACGGTTTCGCGTCAACCTGCTCAACGCCTATCCCAACCTGCGACAATTTTTACGCAGTCCATGGTGGCCCGACCGGCTGAACTTTGGGTTTACCGCCTGGTTTTACGCGATTGTGGTGGCAGTTTTGTTTTTTGGCCCCCAAACTCGTGATACTAACGCGGCCCTAAATCTTTTCTGGGCCTGGTGGTGGCCGTTAATCCTGATCGGCTTTCCCTTTGTGGGGCGGCTGTGGTGCGCGGTGTGTCCGTTTATGATCTATGGCGAAATTACTCAAAAACTGTCGCTATGGCTATGGCCGAGAAAGCTGGGCAGTTGGCCTCGACAGTGGGCTGAGCGCTGGGGCGGTTGGATTCTCTATGGCGGTTTTGTCTTGATTCTTTTGTGGGAAGAACTGTGGAACCTGGAGAATACGGCCTATCTCTCAGGCTGGCTGCTGATTATCATCACAGCGGGCGCAATGATTTGCTCAGCACTCTTTGAGCGCCGATTTTGGTGTCGCTATCTATGCCCCATCGGCGGCATGAATGGACTGTTTGCCAAACTCTCGATGGTAGAGCTGCGAGCGCAGAAGGGCATCTGCTCAGCTACCTGCACGACCTATCAGTGTTACAAAGGCGGCCCTGAGAAAGGAGAGGGACAAGAAACGGGCGGGTGCCCGGTCTATTCACACCCGGCCCAGCTGGCGGACAATCGCAACTGCGTGCTCTGCATGACCTGCCTCAAGGCGTGCCCCCATCGCTCAGTGGAGCTCAACCTGCGCCCCCCTGGTATCGAGCTGTGGACTACCCCCAACTCGACGGCCTATGAAGTGGCGTTGCTGCTGTTGCTATGGGGGGCGGTGCTGTTGCATCGACTGCCACAGCTAACGACGTTGATATTGGGAGATACAGAGATATTAGATGGGTTTGGGGGACATGCGATCGCAGCCACCCTTGCCCTATGCTTACCGGCAGCGGCAGCGGGTTTGGCCTATGCGCTGATCCGAGTTCTCAAATCTAGTTTGAAACCCCGCCCCTTTATCGACCTGGCCTATGGCTATCTCCCCCTGGTGCTGTTTAGCAATCTGGCCCACTATCTATGGTTAGGTCTCACAGAGGCCGGGCAGCTTATTCCGGTTTCCCTCGCGACTCTCGGTCAGGTGGGGGGCCAAACAACCAGCCTAGGCCCCCTGGTTTTAGTCGCCCATCCCGCTGTGATCGGCTTTTTACAAGGCACTTGCTTAATCTTGGGAGTCTTGCTCAGCAGCCTACTGACTCAAAAAATTGCCCGACAGCCCTTTACAAAGCTCCTGCCCCAGCATGGTGTCATGGTGTTGTCAGCGGCACTCACTTGGAAACTCATCCTATAGCCATTTAGCATAGGAAAAGGCCACAGCTTACACTGTGGCCTCTCTTGACTTTCACTCTAGCAATCAGGGAACTCCAACCAACTCTTAATCAGACAAGTGCTGAATCCAGCTTAGAAGCTGTAGCCAACGCCTGCGACAAAACCAACATCATCGTTACCTTCCTGGAAGGGGGAGTAGACAACAGATCCGTTAACCAGGAACTGCTCGTTGATGCGGTAGTCAGCACCACCGGTTACTGCAAACTCAACATCGCTGTCGTCGCCGATGTCACCGTTGATGCCAGCGCCCAGCCAAGGAAAGAGGCGACCTTGACCATCTACTGCGTCAAAGTCATAGGTGAGCGGCAACACGTAGCTGACATCATCGCTGTCGTCAAAATCAAAGTCGGTGCTGACAGCAGGACGCACTGAGAGATTGTCGTGAACGGTGATTTTACCGTTGACAGCAAAGCCTTCGTCGCTGCCACCGATGCCGACGTAATTATAGTCTGGAGCGGTCTGAGCGTTGGCAGCTAAAGGAGCGGCAACAATTGCAGCAGCAGCCAACCCAACAGTTAACAAGATACGATTGAATTTCATGATTTTCTCCTCGAAACGATCCATTTAAGATGTGAGACTTGATTCGTGTGAAGAGAACTCTGCCGTTGCTTTTGTTCTCTATGGTCTAGTTGTATCTTTGGCAACCTGCAACCATGGATTTTGAAGTGACACTTTTGTGGAGTGGTCTATATTTTTTAAGTCAAAGGTATTGAAAACACGTTTCAAAAAACTGTGCCAGTTCAAACCGACGGTACAGTGATTTCTTAATTGTTCTAGTCTCAAAACACGTCTGAAATACTGAACTATTAGCGACCAAAAAGCTTCACTAACTCAAGGCGATTCTGAGTGATTGCCAGCTCCTGGGCAGACTGTCCTTGCTTGTTTTTAAGCGTAGGGTCAGCCCCAAATGCGATCAAAAATTCAGCCTCCGCGTCGGGCCGGTTGCAATTTTCTAGATTGCAGGCAATGTAGTGCAGCGGCGTATTGCCATGGTGGTCCTGAGCATTCACATCGGCTCCCTGCTCGAGCAGGACTCTAGCAACGCCCATATCGTTTTCGTAGGCATAGTAGGCATGCAGAGGTGTAGAGCCTGATTTATTTTGGACATCTACCAGAGCGCCTTGATCGATTAGCAGCTGGGCTACCCATGGGTTAGTCGTCATATGGAGCAGGGTATCGCCATTGGCATTTTGGGTTTTGGCGTCGGCTCCAGCCGCCAGGTAGGTTTCGATCAGCGCTAATCGAGTGGCGTCGTCCAGATAGGGATTTTGAACGACTTTAAATAAGGGCGTTGCACCGCTGCGATCGCGCACGGTGATATCAGCCCCCTGCTCAATCAAAAACTGTGTCATGTCGGGTGAGGTGAGCCCACTGAGGGGAACTGCGCCCTGTAAATCGCGGCGATTGATATCTGCCCCAGCGGCGATCAGATCTTTGACCAATGTTTTGTTATTTTGTTGAGCGGCGCAGGCCAGGAGAGAATACGACTGACTATCACCCTGCGCAACAATCAGGTTAGGATCGTCATAATCTGTCCAGGCCCAGCGAATATGGTCTTCGTCGTCACAATTGTAGACGGTTCCCTCGCGATGAACTGCGGAGGTCGTACAGCCTATTAGAGAAGCGGCAATCAGAATACAAAGACTTAGCCAAAGCGAGGACAGCGATTGGCCAGATCGGGTTGAACGCATACAGTGAATGGATCGTCAGGACTGAGCAGGCAGGTAGGTTTGTACAGTCTACCTAAGCTTCAGTTAAATAGAGGTTGATTCCTGACAGGTACAAGGTAAGGTTCAAATCAAATTTCGAGGAGGAAGCAGGAAAATGCCTGATTTAACCACTTTGGGACTATTCATAGCCACCGCCTTTGTCATGCAAATGATGCCGGGTCCGGCTATCCTCTACATCGTGACGCGAAGTATCGAGCAGGGCTGGCAGGCTGGCCTGGCGTCTGCGTTAGGAATTGTGGTGGGGGTTTGTGCCCATACTTTGGCGGCGATGTTAGGCATCTCAGCCATCTTGATGACATCAGCCACCGCCTTCTCAATTGTGAAATATTTAGGCGCGGCGTATCTCATCTACCTGGGCGTGCAAAAGCTGTTCGAGTCGCGGGCAGGCTCACCCAGTGAAATATCGGATGCATCCACCAGTTTGTCCCGTTCTCCTCACCCCGTATCTGTCGCCCAGCTCAATACCTTATTTCGCCAGGGCATTATGGTAAATGTCTTAAATCCCAAGGCCGCTATTTTCTTCCTGGCATTTTTACCCCAGTTTATTAATCTGGAGCAAGGCCCCGCCTGGTCACAGAGCCTCGTCCTGGGATTTGTCTTCGCCTTGTTAGGCGTGCTCACAGGCGGCCTATATGTATTGTTAGCCGTGCCGATTCGCCATGGGTTATCCCGTAGCCAGGGTTTTCAAAAAGCTGAGCGCTACGTCACCGGCAGCACCTATATCGCGCTGGGTGTCGCCACCGCTGCCGACGGTAATCGCTGAGGAGCCAAAGACTCAAAGACATCAGCGTAGTAGTAAACATCCTCAATGCTGAGAATAGCGTCTAGACCCAGGGTTTTTAACTGGTCATTGACTTGAGACAGTGAAATGCGATTGACTTGCATGTTGATAGCATCCTGAACGAGTGATTGACATGAGAAACATGCATCTGAAGCTAGAGAGTGTAAAGAGCGATGGATGTCATGTTTCTCTAGTGACCACTTTCGAGGAGATTCATTAAGAAGATTTGATAGGTAAATAAGGGGTGCCTAATGAGATCCTGAGATTCAGCTTAATGCACAGCCTACCTGTGACACAAATCACAATAATACGAATCACAAACAATGTTGTGAGTAGATAATATTTCCTATGGGTCAATCATTGAGGTTCATAAAGAGATAGCAACAATTGACTCAGAGGCTTTAGGCGCATTTCTATAATTCTGGCAGCGAGACACCCAAAACTCGTGAGAAAACACAGTCAACCAGGCCAGGAGAATCGTCATGCAACTTAGCCGCCGTAACGCACTCAAACTGGGTCTCATAGGCAGTGGTCAGATGATGTTCAGTCAGTCGGCCCTGGCGTCGTGCCAAAATCCGACTTTCCCGGTCAAGCCTGATTGCCCCCCGGCCAGACACCATGGAGAACCGCTAGCGTCCCCTTTCCCGATGACAACTACCCCGAGCCCGGCAGTGCCAAAATTTAGGCGACCGTTTGAGCTCCCCCCGGTCTTGCAGCCCGTACGCAGTGATGAGCGAGGGGCGCGCCCGACAGACTATTACGAACTGACCCTGCAAAAAAGCCAGACTGAGATTATGACCGGCAAGCCCACCGAGGTGTGGAGCTATAACGGTGTTACCCCAGGCCCCACGATTCGCCAAAAAGGCGGCTTAGAGCCAGCGGACCAGGGGCGGCAGTCGGTAGTCCGCTTTGTCAATCAGCTGGGCGGTGATGCTACAGGGCGACCGATTAAATCTTCGACCCATCTGCACGGCATGGCATCTCAGCCTTACTACGATGGCTATGCCGAAGATTTAATCGCACCGAATTATTTCAAAGATTACGTTTACCCCAATGATCGGGCGGCGACGATTTGGTATCACGACCATGCCGTTGAGGAGACCTCGCGTAATGTCTACCGGGGGCTGGCGGGGATGTATATCGTTGAGGACGAGATTGAGCGGCGGCTCAATTTGCCCAGCGGCCGCTATGATGTGCCGCTGGTGTTGCAAGATGTGCGCCTCGACCGGGACGGTCAGCTGGTGTTTAACGACCGGGCGCGGCGTAATTTGTACGGGGATGTCACCCTGGTCAATGGGGTGCCCTGGCCCCATATGCAAGTAGAGCGTCGAAAATATCGATTTCGGGTTCTCAATGCGTCGGTGTCGCGCTCTTATCGACTCACCCTCAGTCAGTTTGAAGACCGACAGACCTTTGACGATACGCTCTCGGTGATCGCTACCGACTGTGGTATTTTGGGTGCCCCGGTGCCGATTCGGGCTACGCCCCGGAGGCCCTTCAAAAGCTTTCGGATCTCGCCTGCGGAGCGCTATGAGTTTGTGATTGATTTTTCTCAATATGCGCCCGGCACTGAGCTCTATTTACGCAGTCCGGCCTTGCAGAGCAATATTGATAGTGAGGTGCGATCGCAAGCCCTGATGCGTTTCGAGGTCATGCCCGGCAGCCCCGATGACCCCAGCGAACTGCGCCCGGTCCTGCGTCCGGTCACCTCGCTCCTGGAGACAGCCCAAAAACAGGGCAAGTCTATCTGCACGCGGACCTTTCGCTTTGAGCGCAGCGCCACCCAATGGCTGATCAATAACAAAGTCTGGAACCCCTATCGCGTCGATGCCAACCCCCAGCCAGGAGATGTGGAAATTTGGGAGCTGGTCAACAGTGGCGGCGGCTGGATTCATCCGGTTCATATTCACCTGGTCGATAGCCAGATCATTAGTCGCAATGGCTTACCGGCCTATGACTATGAGCAAGGCTGGAAAGATGTTTTTGCGGTCAGAGAGTTTGAATCGGTACGGGTGATCATGCAGTTTGAAAGCCGCAACAAGCAGCCGATTGAAGGGCGATTTATGATGCACTGCCACAACCTGGTGCATGAAGATCACGATATGATGACCCAGTTTGAAGTGGGCAGTCGCGGGGAAGATCCGTGTGCGAGGCCGCCGCAGTCGGTGGCAGGAATGTTGCCGCTTTAGGGTAGTGAGTGGAGGGTAGTGGGTGGTGGGTGGTGGGGAATGGTTGAGATAGCCACTTTTGGGGCGGGGTGCTTTTGGGGCACTGAGGCCGCTTTTCGGAAATTGCCGGGAGTGAGCAAAACCTCCGTGGGCTATATGGGTGGGCATTTTGAGAACCCGAGCTATCTGGATGTGCTGTCGCGGATTACGGGACATGCCGAGGTCGCCCAGATTGAGTATGACCCAACTCAGATTGGCTATGAGGCTTTGTTAGAAAAATTCTGGGAGATTCACGATCCTACCAGTCTTAATCGTCAAGGGGCTGACCGAGGAGAGCAATATCGTTCGGTGATTTTTTATCACACGTCAGAGCAAGGTGAGATTGCAAGCCG
>JBCDDJ010000375.1:0-6682 GCA_039180385.1 Cyanobacteria bacterium P01_G01_bin.38
AACCGATTGAGATCGAAGACAAATGACTGATAACTGATTAACCGTTGATGAGACTTAAATTCATCTAGTCACTAGCAGGAGGCGTTCTCACGCCCTTCATGGAGTTGTGTATCTTCTATTGACAAATCCCATAACTGAGGTAGTGAGATGGTGAGCTCACCATCTCACCCATTCACCAGCGTTAGCGCACCCACCTATTCACCCGCACAGCGCACTCACCAGCATCAGCGTACTCACTAGCAAAGCTCAGCACTTATCACAGCTCGGCTTGCTTTTGGAGTTTACGAACAGTTTTGTAGAGGTCTGGCAGCTTTTTGTAGATAGCCGAGGCCCTGAGCCAGAGTCGATTGGGGATTGCCGGGTAACCCGAGACAATCTCTTTGGGAGCGACATCTCCGATCACACCAGACCGGGCCGCTGCGATCGCACCATCCCCAACAGTCACATCGTTGCTGATACCTACCTGGCCCCCCATCATCACCCCGTTGCCGACGTGGACCCGACCGGCAAATCCCACCTGGGCTGAGATCGCCGTGCTCTGGCCAATCGTACAGCCGTGGCCAATCTGCACCAGGTTGTCGAGCTTCGTATTGCGACCGATGCGGGTTTCGCCAATGGCGGGCCGATCGATGGCCGTGTTGCAGCCAATTTCCACATGGTCTTCGAGCACCACCCGGCCCGACTGATGCATTTTGACCAGACCCTGGGGGCTGGGCACAAACCCAAAGCCTTCGGAGCCCACCACAGCCCCCGCATGGATCACGCAGTCTGCGCCGAGGTGGGCCCGCTCATGGATCACACAGTTGGCATGGAGCACCGTGCGATCGCCAATGTGGGCATCTGGGTAGATCGTCACGTTGGGGTGAATGCAGACGCCGTCCCCCAGGACAGTATTGGCCTGAATAGCCACATGGGGGCCAATATAAACATCTTTGCCCACCTGGGCCGTGGGGTGAATCACCGCCGAGGGATGAATTTCGGGGACTGGCTGAAACGGCTGATAAAACTGGGCAATGGCCTGGGCAAATATCAGGCGAGGGTGAGGGGTGGCAACCCAGGCAATTTTCCGAGTTGTGGCCTGGGTCTGGAGGGCTGGGTCCACAGGCAAAATCAGGGCGCTGGCCTGGGTGGTCTCAACCTGGGCGGCGTACTTGGCCCCCTCGATATAGCTGAGGGTATGGGGAGGCGCGGTTGCGATCGCATCTACCCCCCTAATCTCAGGATTGAGGTCCGGCTGTTCATCCAGACTGCTGGCCAGATCGCTGGATTGCATCGTCGAGCCTAACCGTTGTACCAAGTCGCTAAATTTCATGGTGCCAATGAACCCACATATGCCAGCAACAGCATAGCTTAAGCCGGTCTCAGCCCAGCCCCTAAATGGGGGATCAAAAAAGACATGTCCGTTACCACTTATACGCGCAGCTTTCCGCTAAAGTGGTTGAAACCCTAAAAAAATCTTTAGTTTTTTTGGCGCTCGCTATTGCCATTTGAGGTTGCTACATGTCGCTCGGATACCTTGCCCTGGTTCTTCATGCCCATCTACCGTTTGTTCGCCATCCCGAGAGCGATTTTGTCTTAGAAGAAGAGTGGCTATTTGAGGCAATCACCGAAACCTATATTCCCCTCCTGATGATGTTTGAGGGGCTCAAGCGGGACGGGATTGACTTCAAAATGACCATGAGCATGACGCCGCCACTGGTGTCGATGCTGGGAGACCCTCTGCTGCAAGAACGCTACGACGAGCACCTGGCCCAACTCGAAGAACTCACCGAGCAAGAAATTGAGCGCAATGAGCACAATGGCCACGTGCGCTATCTGGCCGAATACTACGCCACCGAGTTCAATAAAACCCGGCAGGTGTGGGAGCACTACAAGGGCAATCTGGTCGGCGCATTTAAACAATACGTCGAGAGCAATAACCTCGACATCATTACCTGCGGGGCCACCCACGGCTATCTGCCCCTGATGAAAATGTATCCGGAGGCGGTGTGGGCCCAGCTCAAGGTGGCGGTCGAGAGCCACGAAGAGAACTTTGGCCGTCGCCCCACCGGCATCTGGCTACCAGAGTGCGCCTACTACGAAGGGCTAGAGCGAATGCTGGCCGACGTGGGTCTGAGATATTTTCTCACCGACGGCCACGGCATTTTATACGCGCGCCCCCGGCCTCGGTTTGGGGCCTACGCGCCGATCTATACCGAAACCGGGGTAGCTGCCTTTGGCCGCGACCACGAGTCGTCTCAACAGGTGTGGTCGTCTAAGGTGGGCTACCCGGGAGCCTCCGAATATCGAGAGTTTTACCGCGACCTGGGCTGGGATGCTGAGTATGACTACATCAAGCCCTACATCATGCCCAACGGCCAGCGCAAGAACGTGGGCATCAAATATCACAAAATCACGGGCAAAAACCTGGGTCTATCTGACAAAGACTGGTACGACCCCTACTGGGCACGGGAAAAGGCGGCTGAGCATGCCGGTAATTTCATGTTTAACCGCGAGCGCCAAATCGGCAATCTGCACAACATGATGCAGCGTCAGCCGATTGTGGTCTCGCCCTATGACGCCGAGCTGTTTGGTCACTGGTGGTACGAAGGCCCCTGGTTTATTGACTATCTTTTCCGCAAGACCTGGTACGACCAAGATACCTACGAGATGACTCATTTGGCCGATTACCTTAGGGCCAATCCGACCCAGCAGGTGTGTCGCCCCTCCCAGTCCAGCTGGGGCTACAAAGGCTTCCATGAATATTGGCTAAACGAGACCAACGCCTGGATTTATCCCCACCTGCACAAAGCTGCTGAGCGGATGATTGATCTGGCTAAACGTGAGCCAGTCGACGAGCTAGAATGGCGAGCCCTTAACCAGGCTGCACGGGAGTTGCTACTGGCACAATCTTCGGACTGGGCCTTTATCATGCGCACGGGCACCATGGTGCCCTATGCCGTGCGTCGTACCCGCTCGCACCTGATGCGGTTTAACAAACTGCGGGACGATATCTTCGACGGTAAGATTGACTCAGGTTGGCTACAAAAGGTCGAAGCCATCGACAATATCTTTCCGAGTATCAACTACCGTGACTATCGTCCGCTCTAGCCTGGCCATTGATTTCTGACCATTGATTTAAGCCGATGGCTCAATCCACTACCTGATGCAGGGCATCCTATCCAGGTAACCCATTGGGGTCGTATTCTTTGTCCAGCAGCGATCGCATCTCTGGAAATGCGATCGCTGCTGCTGAGGTACAGACATGGCGTCGTTTACAGTTAGCCCAACGTGACACAGTTTCTTTGGCATACATTTTCTTGGCATAGGGTTTCTCGGAGGCCCTTAAAATCTGGCCTGGTTTTACTGGGCTTGCTAACGTTGACGGGGTGTCCAGTCGCCCTAAATGGGCAGTTGTCAGAGGCGATCAGCCGTGAGCCCAAGTCTGCTGCCCTGAGCGAAAATGCCAGCGGGGATGAACGTCTGGAGGCCGGAGCCCTGGCCTATGACGAAGGCAACTTAGCAGAAGCTGCCACCCAGGTCGAAGCCGCCTTGAACCAGGGGGTCACAGAATATGACCTCGACCAAGCCCATACGATCTTGGGCAATATCTACACCGACTTAGACCGCTACGAAGATGCCATTGCCCAGCATCAGCAGGCCTTAGCGCTCAATCAGCAAAATCACGAAGCCTGGGTCAACCTGGGGGTAACCTATCGACTACTGGGCAACTACCTAGAGGCCGAAAATGCTTACCAAAAAGCCCTGGCCTTAAACCCAGACTACCCAGAGCTGCACGCCAGTTTGGGAGCGTTGTATGTGGTTAAAGGTGACTCAGCTCTGGCGATCTCCCATCTAGAAAAAGCCGCCAGCCTGGACGGTAATTTATCTATTACCTTTGCCAATTTGGCTCTGGCCTATGCGATGGACAATCGATTTGAGGAAGCTGATACGACCCTGCGCCGGGCGCTGGCCCTGGGCTACAACAATGGCGACATCATCCGGGAGCGGATCGAAGAATTTAAGCGGATTACCCCTTGACCCGCACTAACCGAATCTCCGTTCTTTGATTTTTGGGATCGGCAGCGGGGGTATTGGGCAGGGGCTGAGTGGCTCCCTTACCCTCGGCTTGAAAAGTGTGGTCGAGGCCCTGTTTGCGCAAATAACTGGCCACCGCCTGGGCGCGCAAGTCACTCAACTCTTGATTGCGGTCTGCGCTGCCGCCACTAGAGGTATGGCCAATAATCCGAACAGCCACAGTATTTTTGTTAAACTCCTTAATTTTTTGGGCCAGATTATTTAAGGTGGCTTGGCTATCGCTCGTCAGTTGAGCAGTGCCGACTTCAAAGGTAATCTGACCTTCAATGGCTAAGTTACCGATGTCCGCTGTGGCCACAGCCTGGGGTCCCGCCGCAACGGTTTGCCCTTCTCCCATGAGGCGTTTTGCCACATCGGGCTGGTCCTTTAAAAACTCCGCCAGAGCGCGATTATTTCTGGCGGCGATTTCAATTTCGGCAGGCGACAGGAGAGCCGCTATGTCTTTGGGCACCGAGCCAATCCGCTTAGAAAAAGCCAAAACAGCAGCGGTAGACTCAATCCGACTGGCTAATGTGCCATCGGTTAACCACTTTTGGGCCTCCACCGCGGTAAAAAAATCAATCCCACTGATGATTTTGGCGGCATCTGTTTCTGAGATCTCGCCGTCGGTGGCGATTTGAGCTTTTAGCAGGGCAGCGTCTTGGACACTGGCATCAATCCTCCGATAGTAAGCTTCCAGAAACGTACTCACCACGTCGGGGGACGACTCGAGAAGTTTGTCAGAGGCCACAATCACATCAATAATCGACTCTGGGGCATCTTGACTCGATAGCAAGATGGTATTGCCTTGATCCGTAGCCTGGGCCACGAAAGGTTCCCACAGGATGCCCACTGCGATCGATTGCTGGGGATCTTGCATCTTTTCCCAGACTTCGGAGGCATCCACCAACTCTTGTAGCTCAAAATCGTCTAGATCAAATGCCTCAAATCGAGTGTCTAAAACCAGGGCCAGATATTCGCTCGGGGTGTCAGCGGCAAAGGCAATACTCAAGGATTTGCCCTCTTTTTTCGCCTTCTCAGTCAGGGTCTTAAGGGTTTCAAGGGATTTTAGCTCAGGATATTGCTGGGTATTGAGGACAACCGCGTCTGCCCCAACGGTACGATCAATCAACCCCACAATTTTGCCCGCAGGCTGCTGCTGCAAAAACTGATCAAGGGTGGTGACAACGATGTCTGCCTCTTGATTAAGCTGCTGTGCCCTTACCGCCTGGTCAAACTCATCGGCGTAGGTCAACTCAATCCCGACTTCGCTGAGGTTAGCTTGAAACTCAGCCGCTCGGAAGGTACTGTAGCCGCTGAAAGTGTCCCCCAAAACTTTTATCGAGGCTTGTTCTTGACGAGCAGTCCGAGTAGGCCGCGCAGAGGCATTTAGCTTAGGGCGGTCACTGTTTAAGGTTGACTCTGATTGCTCTGCTGGGGCAATGCCGATTTGCGGCATGACTTTCATAAACAACGCCACGAATACGCTGATCAAAATTCCCAGGACAGCAACAGAAGATGCCAGAAAGAATTTGTCGCCAGACTCCCTGAAAAAAGACATAGAACTCCTATGTTTATGGCAAGATCTAAGATAAGCAACCCTCTAGATCTTCATAATTAGCCTGAATAAATCTGGAAAGATATGGGTTTTCTTGAGACAACTCACTTTAAAATCAGAGAAATTCAATAAAGCGTTAAAAATCAAGATAAATGCTGAGTATTCCAATTTTTAACGCTTCTTAGCCTGTTCAAGCCTCCTCCTCACCTTGCAAATTTAAATCAATGGTTATCACAAACAACTTTAAGCCTACGGGTATTTTTTCTAACTTAACAACCATCTGTAGACCCCTAGGCAATCCACAAAAACAAACACCGATCCTGAATAAAAAATCAGAGGCCAATCCTTGTCCAAAATACTGGCAACAAGCAATTGGCTCGAACTGAAAACAAGGAGTAAAAAGCCATGGGCACTGAGCGCGGTATTAGAGGCAACTAAGCTACCCCCAGACAGCGCACACAGACTACTTGAAAGCTTTAGATAAGTTTTGACGGAGCCGCTCTTGCGCTGATATATCCGAGATTTGTACACCGTCTGCTTAACCGATTTATCTTCAACAGCATCCATAAAACCATGCCTTATACAAAATCATGACGAGATGCCTCTGCCTATCTGAGGGTTTGATTTTTAGTCCCGCGCTCTGTGATTCAATTTTCTAAGGCAGATCAAACAAACCTGGAAAAAATTATGTAAACCTGAAAAAGCTTATGTAAACCTGGGAAAGAAACCCAATATTCAGAATAAATTGAAGGGTATCTATCGGTAATATTTGCGTAAAAGTTAGAGTCTCTGAGTAAAAATAAGAGCATTCAATTTAAGCCAGGAAATCCAGGCGGTGTAAGCATGCAGAATTTAGCCAACCATCGTTAAAACAAAATAGGTGATGTGAAACTGTTAATCGTTTCACATCACCTATTCTTGAAACAGATGGAGTATTCTACAAAGCGGGAAATCAGGTTGTAGATAACGGTGTATCAATAGGCACCTAGGAAAAAAGCGCTGCGGAACCCCCCAGAGCCTGTATCGTACCCTTGCGAATTCAAGTTAGGGAAACGATGAGTCACACTA
>JBCDDJ010000376.1:0-6653 GCA_039180385.1 Cyanobacteria bacterium P01_G01_bin.38
AGATTCGGTATCGAGGGTAATTTGCTCCAAAATACCGGGAATTGCAAGATATTCATCGTAAAAGCTCTCAATGGATTCCGGTCCAGACTGAGGCTGCACGGTGATCACCTCAGTCTGGGGAAATTTGGCCGCCTGGGCAGATACGTTGATATTCAAGGTCATTGGCTTACAGGTGTTGCCGTTGATCACTTTGATGCGACACGTTTGGGATGATGAGATTTCTACCATGGCTTTGCTCCTGAACATGAATATGCTCTTCATGATTGCATTTGAAGCGATTTTGAATCGCCTCAATAGCTACAGGCGTGTTCCGGGGGTCAGAAACCGGGTTTCTAGTTTCTAGCAGCCGGTTAGTCAAGTGTCGCCGGGCCGGATGGCGTCAGCAATTCCACCGTATACCCGTCAAAATCACGCACCACTGCGCGACGGCCCCATGCTGTATTGACTGGAGGCGAAACAATCGTTGCTCCAAGCTCACTCAACGCTATCACCCCATTATCAACAGAGTTCACATTAAAGCCAAAACGAATACTGGTTGTCGGCAACGGTGACTCAGACAGAGGATAAATTTCAAACACAAACCCCTTCTCGCTCGAGGTGTAATGCTCTGGCCCATTGCCATGAGCATGGAGGTCAAAGCGTAAGCCTATCGTGGCATAAAACAATTTAGCCCGATGAATATCGGGAGAACGGATCACAAGTAAATTGACGAGCGGAGAGGGTATAAGCATCGGCGATGTTTATACCCCAGTCCCTGCCAGTTCTCTTTCCTCGGCAGATTTCTCTGGATCGTGGTCGCCCGAACCTTTAGAGGGAGGAAACACTGTTGCGCTCAGCTGCTTAATCACGATGTAAAGAATAGGAACCACAAAGAGACTCAGGAAGGTGGCCACAAACATGCCGCCAAAGACAGCTGTCCCCAGGGACTGACGACTCCCGGCCCCGGCCCCGGTGGCAATCACCAGTGGGAAAATACTGCTCAGGGTAGAAATTGCCGTCATCAAAATCGGGCGCATTCTAGACTGGGCGGCGTCAATGGCGGCTTTGGTGATTGACAGCCCCTGTTCTTGCAGTTGGTTAGCAAATTCCACAATCAAAATGGAGTTTTTACTAGCCAGGCCGATCAGCATGACCAGACCAATCTGGCAGTAAACGTCATTGGGCAGCCCTCGCATTGACTGGGCCAAAAGCGCCCCAAACACCGCCAGCGGCACAGCAAAGAGAATGATCACCGGGTCCACGTAGCTTTCATACTGGGCCGCCAGCACCAAAAAGACAAAGATAATCCCCAGGCCAAAGATAATCGGGGCCTGGTTGCCTGACTCAATCTCTTCGAGGGCGGCCCCTGACCATTCATAGCCAAGGCTGGCAGGCAAAACCTGATTGGCAACTTGCTCCATCGCGTCGATGGAGGCCCCTGAGCTAACCCCCGGTGCGGCCTGACCGTTGATCTCAATCGAGCGGAACAGGTTGTAGTGGTTAATGGTCTGCGCCCCGGTAGTTTGGGTTGTGGTCACCAGGTTACTGAGGGGGATCATATTGTCCTGGTTGGAGCGTACATAAAGCCTGCCAATGTCGTCAGGCGTTGACCGATATTGCTGATCGGCCTGCACGTACACCCGATAGGTGCGACCTTGTAGGGTAAAGTCATTGACGTAGCGCGACCCTAAATAGGTTTGTAGGGTACTAAACACATCGTCGATATCGACATCAAGGGATTTGGCCTTTTCTCGATTGACCTCAATTTCAATTTGGGGGGTGCTCGCAGCGTAGGTGCTAAAAACGGCCTGTAAATCTGGGTTTTCATTGGCCGCCCCGAGCAGGCCAAACATATTTTGCACCAGCGTATCGAGGTTGGCAGTGCCGCGACGATCTTGCAGCTGAAACTGAAAGCCACCAAAGTTGCTAAGCCCTTGGATGGAAGGGGGATTGACTGGAAAAACTCGAGCCTCGGTAATCTGGGAAAATTGGCCGAATAAACTCTGGATGAGACTAAAGGCAGAGACCCCTTGGGGGCGTTCTTCCCAAGGCACCAAGGTGGTAAAGACAACGCCGTTGTTGGCGGTGTTGCCGCTAAAGCTAAAGCCGCCCACGGCGAAGGTGGCTCTCACCCCAGGCTGGGCCAAAATAATCTCTTCGACCTGGCTCATGACTTTGCTGGTCTGGTTTAAAGAGGTGCCTTCTGGTCCCTGGATCAAGGTGATGAAATAGCCCTGATCTTCGTCGGGCAAAAAGGCGGAGGGCACACTGTTGTATAGCCAGCCTGTCAGCACCAGAGAAGCCACGAAAGCAGCCAGTACAAAGACCTTAAGTCGATTAAGTAGCTGTAAGGCCCCGCCGTACCGATCGCGGAGCCAGTCAAGCCACTGGTTAAACCGGCTAAACAAACGTCCTAGCAGGCCACTGCCGCTTTCTTTACGGCGTAGCAGCAGCCCCGAGAGGGTTGGGGTGAGGGTGAGCGCGTTGAAGGTGGAAAGTGCGATCGCAAACGCAATTGTCAACGCAAACTGTCGATAAAGTGCCCCCGTGGTCCCTGGGAAAAACGCCACCGGGATAAACACCGCCATCAGCACCAGCGACGTGGCAATCACCGCCCCCGTCAGCTCTCGCATCGCCTGAATCGCCGCCTGCTTGGGCGGCAGTTCGCGATACTGAATCTTCGCAGAGATATCCTCGACCACCACAATGGCGTCGTCTACCACCATCCCCGTGGCCAGGGTCAGACCAAACAAAGTCAAGCTATTAATCGAGAAGCCAAAAATCTTGACAATCGCAAAGGTCCCGATCAGCGCCACCGGAATCGTAATGGCGGGAATAATCGTCGTGCGCCAGTCTTGCAAGAAAATATAGATCACCAACACGACCAGACCCACCGCCTGGATCAGGGTCCACACCACCCGCACCAAGGACTGCTCTACAAACTCGGTGGTGTCAAAACCGATGCCATATTCCATCCCCGACGGAAACTCCTGGGACATCTCCGCCATTGCTTCTTTGACGCCCTGGGCAACTTGTAGCGCATTACTCCCCGGCAGTTGGAAAATCCCTAACCCCACCGACTCATTGCCGCGAAATCGCAGAAAGGTACTGTAGCTTTCGGCTCCGAGTTCTGCTCGACCCACATCTTTAAGCCGAATCAGCTGACCGTCCTCCCCCGTTTGAATCACCAGATTTTCAAACTCGGGGACATCTTGCAGACGGCTGACCGCCCGCAGGTCGATTTGAAAGGTTTGGTCAGTGGGTGACGGCGGCTGACCGATTTGCCCGGCCCCCACTTGAATGTTTTGCTCGCGCAGGGCATCGGCCACATCATCAGCGGTGAGACTGCGGCTGGCCAATCGTTGCGGGTCTAGCCATAGACGCATGGCATAGGTGCGCTCACCAAAGATGATCACATTGCCTACACCAGGGACACGTCTGAGTGCATCAACAATGTACAGGTCGGCATAGTTGCTCAAAAATACATTGTCGAAGGTGCCATCTTCTGAGAAGAGACTCATCGCCAGCAAGATATTGCTGTTTTGCTTAGAAACCGTGACCCCGGTCTGTCGCACCTCCTCGGGCAGCTGAGGCTCGGCGAGAGACACCCGGTTTTGCACATCCACCGCCGCAATATCTTTGTCGCGCCCGGCGTCAAAGGTCACCGTAATGCTGCCAATACCGTTGTTACTACTGTTGGAGGTCATATAGCGCATGCCCTCCACCCCGTTAATCTCTCGCTCCAAAACGGTGGTGACCGCTTTCTCAACGGTTTCGGCGTCGGCCCCGATGTAGTTGGCGGTGACCTCAACCTGGTTGGGGCTAATGTCGGGATATTGGGCAATCGGCAGCGTAGGAATGCTAACGGCTCCAATCAACAAAATGATGATGGCGCAAACGGTCGCAAAAACAGGCCGTTTAATGAAATAGTTGACCATAAGAGATGCGGTTGATCAAAGACGACGCTGCCAGGGTGTGGGTGGCAGTTTTGAGCTTTTGGATGATTGTGATGATTATTCTGTCGAGGGCTGAGGTGCCCCTGGGTCATCAGCGGGGGCCTCTGACTGCGGCATAATCGGCGTCCCGTCTTGCAAATTTAAAAGCCCCGAAGTGACGATAGTTTCCCCCGGTGAGAGCCCCTCTAAGACTTGAATGTCGTTACCTTGCATGGAGCCCAGGGTGACTGGGCGGAGTTTCGCAACCTGCTGGGGCTCCGACTGACTCGCCGCCTGGGCGGGCGGGATAGCGCTGGTGGACTCAGACTCTTCTTGCTCAGGCGGCTCTGGATCAGCAGCCACATAGACAAAGGCTTGCCCCCCCAATCGCGTGATCGCTGTGGCAGGCACCAGCAACCCCGGACGCTCATCAAACACAATGCGCACGTCAACGCGCTGATTATCTTGCAAGCGCCCTGCCACATTAGAAAACTGGGCTTTAGCCAGCACAGTTTGGGTGTTGACATCGGTTTGGGGCGACACAAAGGTCAGTGACCCATCGGCCAAGGGCTCATTGCTACCAAATGCCAACAGCTCGACCAGCATCCCTGGCTGCAGCCGCCCCGCTTGCTCCGCAGGCACAGAGACCTCTATCTCTAGATCTTCGTTTTGGGTAATCGTCGTAAGTGTGCTGCCGACTTGCACATAGTCTCCCAGTTTGACGGGGATATCGCCCACAATGCCAGCAATAGGGGCGGTCACGGTTTTATCTAATAAGTCTTCTCGGGTCGCAGCGGCGGTGGCTTCTGACTGGGTAAGAAAGGCATCGGCTTGGTCCAAGCTAGCCTGGGCCGCTTCGATTTCTTCAACCGCGGCACTGAGCGACGCCAGGGCGGCGTCGCGATCGCGCTCAATCTCATCCAGGCTCTGCTGGGACAGGGCCCCTTCTGCGACCAGACGCTGAGTGCGGTCATACTCAATGTTTTGGAGGTTGACATCGGCTTCGGCGCTAATCCGCTGGGCCTCTAGCGATCTCAGCTGAGCCCGCGCATTATCCCGGGCCGAGCGAGCCGCACTGACGCTGGCCAGGGACGCATTTAACTCGGCCTGGGACCGATCGGCGCTAAGCTCCATAATTGGGTCACCTGCTGCCACTTGCTCCCCCGAAGATACGTACAAACGGGTTATTCGCCCATCGGCCTCGGGCTGTAGCAAAACCCCCGACTGGGAGTCGAGCGTGCCCACGTAAGACACACTGTCTGTGTGAATGCCATTTTGAAGTCTTTCTAGGGTGACGGGTACCGCCTGAGACATAGGCATCTCTTGGGGCGACCCTCCACGCGAGCCCAGTACTCGCCAGAGGGCAAACCCGCCGCCTATGACAACGAGAAAAGCAGCTAGCATCAGCCACAGGTTGCTCTTACGGCCCTGAGAAGGTGCTGCGATCGGGGCCGCCTCAATGATGTCGACCGAGTCGTCGGCATGACCGCTAGTGGGGGAAGTAGACTGGAGTGACATGGAGAAAAGTATCAAACGATACCAGTGAGGTCTATAGAGTGCTTAATTTCTAGGTTATCGAACTTTAAGAATTTTGTACGTCAAATTAAACTGGGTAGTTTAGTTGGAGGGATCACGCTAAATAAATAGATTCCAGCGATTTCAGACCGATTGCTGGAATCATCTATGAAAAAATCAATGTCGATCATATAGATCATAGATTGGCCCCCCGCGAACCAAATGGTTCCGTTAAGGCTCCTTCAAGGTATGCCGTAATGCCAAAATCTTTACGCAGGATGCTAGATATAGCGGCACAAATCCGCTACTGTATAGCCTAGCTCTATGGATAGCGTCCCTTAGCGTTATGAACCCTGCGCATCACCCTGGGGACTTTAGTTGAAAAAACGCCTTTCAAAGAGTATTTTTGTACTATATTCAGCGACGTACCCTATGTCCTTTGTCGGTCTCCACATCCACAGTGATTACAGCCTGCTCGATGGGGCGAGTCAGCTACCGGCGCTGATTGACCAGGCCCTGACGCTAGAGATGCCTGCGATCGCGCTCACTGATCACGGCGTCATGTATGGGGCGGTCGAGCTGCTAAAAGTCTGCAAGGGCAAAAATATCAAGCCGATCATCGGCAACGAGATGTACGTTATCAATGGCGACATCACCGAGCAAAAACGCCGTCCTCGCTACCATCAAGTAATTCTGGCCAAAAACACCCAGGGCTACAAAAATCTGGTCAAGCTCACCACCATTTCTCACCTCGACGGCATGCAGGGGCGCGGCATCTTTTCACGCCCCTGCATCAATAAAGATCTGCTAGAGCAATATCACGAAGGGCTGATTGTCACCAGCGCCTGCCTCGGGGGGGAAGTGCCCCAGGCGATTATGCAAAACCGGCCCGATGTCGCCCGTCGCGTTGCCCAGTGGTATAAAGACCTGTTTGGGGACGACTACTATCTCGAAATCCAGGACCACGGCTCGCAGGAAGACCGGATTGTTAACGTCGAGATTGTGCGCATTGCCCAGGAACTCGACATTAAGATGATTGCGACCAACGATTCTCACTTTATTTCTTGCCTTGATGTCGAAGCCCACGACGCGCTGCTGTGTATCCAAACTGGCAAACTGGTCACTGAGGATAAACGGCTGCGCTACAGCGGCACCGAATATCTAAAGTCGGCGGACGAGATGCGTCGGCTATTTCGCGATCATTTACCCCAGACGATCATCGAC
>JBCDDJ010000377.1:0-6647 GCA_039180385.1 Cyanobacteria bacterium P01_G01_bin.38
CACTAACAGCGCGGTAAAAACACCTTCTATCACGACCAGGGGCAGGTGGGTTAACGCTAACCCTATCACCGCGGTTCGCTCGGTGGCGGCATCAAATCCAGTGGGGATTGTAGTAACAATCAGCCCGACATAAATTAAGACCGCTAGCCCCAGGCCGATACTGCCTGCCAAAAAGCCTGCGATCCCGATCCGCCAGCGGGGAGGCAACTGCCGAGGTAGCCCAAACCGCAGGCGAAACACCCCGTAAGCCATCAGGGCCGGTAATCCCATCATCACCGCATCGACTCCCAGGGTCGAGAGCCCACCATGGCCCAAAAACACTGCCTGAAAAAACAAGCCGATCAGAATCGCGGGGAAGGCAAAATAGCCCAGTATCGCCCCCAGCAGACCGTTGAGTACCAGGTGAAGGCTGGTGGGCGGCACCGGAATATGGATCGAAGAGGCCACAAAAAAGGCCGCCGCCAGCAGAGACGCCTTGGGGATTTCAGCGGTCGCGTTGCCTTGCTTCTGAATGTGCTTGAGGGAATACCAGGTCAATAACCCAGTCAACCCATAGCCAGCCACACATATCGGTGCTGGCACAAATCCATCTGGAATATGCACTATGCCTTCTTACCTCGTGAAAAAAATAAAGCGGTGCCCACAAACCCCCAAATGGCCGCGCCGCCCGCGATGACTTTACTCAGGCCCTGGCCGCTAGGGGCCGCAGCCCCCCCAAGGGGAATCGTGACGGCTTTGCCGTGTCCGGCCTGTCTCACCACCACCTCCCAGTTACCGGGGGTTGACCCATCCGGGGTGAAGGTAAACTCGCCTTGGCCATCGGTGGTACCTGTCTGCCAGGGCGTTTCGGTATCTGTAGGGCTGTAAACAGCGACCTGGGCGTTGGCCATGGGATCACCATTGTCAAATTTTGAGAAGACAGTGACCGTGTGCTCGTAGGTTGCGATCGCGCCATGCCCCCAGGCGGGCATCGACCTCAGCCCAGCCATCGCGATTCCTGAAGAGATTCCCGACAAAATCCCCAACCACCAGAGCTGTTTCACTCAGCACCCTCCTCTGCCCCACGCTCGATGGCCTCGATGCGCTCTGCTTTACAGTGACCTTCTCCCACATGGCCTAATCCCGAAAAAATGGTCTGCAATTTCCCATAATCAGCCTCAGACAGCTGCTGCTGTAGGTCAGCTTGAGCCGCCTCAAGCGAACCCTCGGTGGCCAGCTCAGCAAATGGGTCAAACCCTAGAGCCTTCTGGTTAAGCGGATCATCAGCGGGGAGCTCGGCATCCCCAAACAGATGATCAAAGTGGAAGGTGGCTTCGACATCAGCGGTTTCATTGGGCTCTAATATACCTTTGCGCTCGTCCCCAATGAAGTCACCACAGGTAAATTTTAAGGAAGGGGCCAGTGCCAGCTCAAAAAGGATGGTTTGGTCCGCTTTGGTGGCAGTTCCCGCTAACGTCAGTGGAGCCTCCACCAGCGGAGCGGGCATGAGCAACCAAGAGAGGGCATTAAATCGTCCGGCAGGGGCATCCACGGCTTCTATTAGAACCGGCTCTGCGGTTTCATCCCCGGCGGCTAAGTCTACTTCCACAGGTTCATCAAGGGTGACAAGGGTTGCCGCCTGCAATGGCTCGGCTTGTTCGGGATCAAACGGGGGCTCAGTTTGATAAGCCGTGACCTCACTGAGGGTCACCCTCACCTGGTCAAAGGTTATTTGCCAACCGTCTTTGGTCACAAACCCCTGACGCACAAAATCTTCCCCGTTAGCCCGAATCTCTAAGGTCCCTGTCGGTTGGGATGGACTACAGGCCGTAACTGTATAGATAGCAACTGTGCCTAGACCTAAGCCAATCAACCGCTGTGATGGCGCTGTGAACATTTGAAAGCCTCGACTGCATTGACCTCATCAGTTAACCGTCGAGTTTGACTTTTGTTCAATGCCCCTAGGGGGGAGGATAAGGGGCAAACCAAAAAAGCGGAATGGCCTGGACCTGGGCCATCCCGCTTTTTCAAGCGATCTGGAAGACTCGATTAACTTTGACGAAATAAAATTCCGCTTAATCGATGGCAATCTCAAAATTGGGACGGCTCGCGGTCAGCTCCGGTGCCGTCAGCACTCGAGCGTAGAAAGGTCCGCTCCCGTCAATGGCCAGACGGGTATTTTGAACCAGGCTGGCAACCTCGCTGGTCTTGACATCGTAGGTCTGAGTAGCCAGTTTGGGGTAAAACCCAATCCCGATGATGGGCACCAGTAGACAAACTGCGATGAAGGCTTCACGAGGTTTGATATCCCACGTTGCCGTCTTTGGAATCTCGATCTCGCCGGGGGTGCCGTAAAAAATGCGGCGCAGCATCGACAGCAGATAAATCGGAGATAAAATCACCCCCACCGCTGCCAAGATGACAATGCCAGACTTGAAGAAGACGCTGTAAGCATCGCTGGTCGAAAACCCAAGGAACACGGCCAGCTCAGCCACAAAACCGCTCATACCGGGCAGCGCCAAAGACGCCATTGCCCCAGCCGTAAACAGCGCAAACACCACTGGCATCGCACGCCCCATGCCGCCCATCTTGTCCATCGCCAGGGTGTGGGTGCGGTCGTAGGCAACCCCCGACAAAAAAAACATCACCGCTGCAATCAAGCCGTGGGAGATCATTTGTAGCAACGCGCCACTGATCCCCAGAGTTGTAAAGGCGGCTAGGCCAATCAGCACAAACCCCATGTGGGCAACTGAGGAGTAAGCCATCCGACGCTTGAGATTATCCTGACCAAAAGCAGTCAGAGAAGCGTAGATGATATTGACGACCCCTAAGATGGCTAAAACCGGTGCAAAGTAGACATGGGCATCGGGCAGCAGCTCAATGTTCATACGAATCATGCCGTAGCCCGCCATTTTTAGCAGGACTCCGGCCAAAATCATCGAAACCGGCGCAGGAGCCTCACTGTGGGCATCCGGTAGCCAGGTGTGAAACGGGAAGATGGGCAACTTCACGCCAAAGGCAATCAAAAAGCCCGCATAGGCAAATAACTGGAAGGGCAGGGAGTAGTCCTTAAGGGCTAACTCACCGAGATCAAAGCTAGTGGTCTCACCATAAAAAGCCATTCCCATCGCCGCTAGCAGGATGAAAATCGACCCAATGGCGGTGTAAAGAATAAACTTAGTCGCTGCATAGAGGCGCTTAGGACCGCCCCAGATAGAAATCAACAAATAAACCGGAACCAGCTCCAGCTCCCACATGATGAAAAACATCAGCAGATCTTGAGTCAGGAAAACCCCCATCTGAGCGCTATACATCAGCATCAGCATGGTGAAATATAGCTGGGGTTTGAGGGTGACCTTCCAAGACGCCATCACCGCCAGGGTGGTGACTAAGCCACTCAAGATCACCAGGGGCATCGACAGACCATCAGCCGCCAAGGACCACGTCAAGCCAATCTGCGGAGCCCAGGCAAAGCTATCAACAAGCTGCAAGCCAGAGGCGTTTAAATCGTATTGAGTCGAAAAGGTATAGAGAATGAGTGCAAATTCGACCAGACTTACCCCAAGGGCGTAGTTTCGAATCCAGGTCGGCTTATTTTCGGGAATTAAAGGAATAACGAACGAGGCCAGGGTGGGAAAAATCACCAGCATCGTCAGCCATGGAAAATGTTCTAAAGTCATCACAATTCACAGCGTGCAACTCGGCAGAGGCGCAACCTTGTGCTGAATATGGACGCTTGTCTAGATTGAGGCGAAGAGAAATAGATTACGGTTTTCGCGGCGGCCTAACCCCTCAGGATGAGGTCGGAGGAATCGGTAAAGCGGCTCCTAACCTAAAAACACCACTAGGCGAACGTACCAGACGGCAATAAGGATAAATACCTATTTGAATGCGCCCGTCCCCAGTATATGAAATTAAATTAACTTTTGATAAGGTGCGATCCCTTAGAAAAAACAGTCTTTTTACGAAATGTAGCGTTATGTAAAGGCTTCAGCATTTCAAAAAGATCCGATGTATTAGCAGAAATGATTTGAGTAGATGATTGTGTTAATGTAAACTTATATTTATAAAAATCTAGCCAAATAATAGTAGGGTGGGCACCGTCCACTTACGAGCCGTTTCATACAGTCATTTCTACATTTCATTCATTCAACCCCAGACCCCACGCCCTGCATTGCCAGTTCGATAACTTTAAACAGGTCGGCGCGACCTGAACCAGTGCGCGAGGCTGCTGACAGCCCGCGCATTATGGTCATGACGAACAGAGCCATTGCTTGGGGGTCTGCTGCGCCGAGCTTTTGTAAGCGGGCAGAAATGACTGCCTGAGTCGCCTTAGCCTTGGCAGCAATCAGCTCTAGGGCGGCTGTCTGTTCGACCTTCAGTTCGCAATCAAGGACGAGACAGCCTGGTCTTTTTTCATCCTCGGTGTATGCGATCGCAGCGGCTTTCAAGACAGCTTCTATAGCTTTGTCTACGGTCTTAGCGCTGGCTAGCGCTGTCCCGACAAAGTTTGCTGGGCCTGCTACATAAGCCTCAATAACCCGTTCAAAGAGCCCATACTTATTGCCAAAAGCCGCATAAAGGCTGGTGGGCGTAATCCCAATCTCGTTACAGAGTTCTGATACACCGACGGCTTCATACCCGCGTTGATTGAATAAAATCATCGCGGTTCTGATGGCCAAATCAGCGTCAAATTTTCGCGGACGCCCGCGTGGCAGGGATTTTTTGGTTGTTTTTCTATCAGCCATCCTGTAGCCCTTAGATGATATATTCTATTTATGTAATGCCCATGACATAAATAATTCTCTGCACTGTTTACATTGGAATTGTTATTGTGAATTCCTAAAGTTTACATTGCATAAACAAGGAGTCTTAAAGTGATAAAGTTTTACTTCCATCCTTCTCCGAACCCGCTTAAGGTAGCGCTGTGCCTCGAAGAACTTGGCCTTACCTATGATGTGGTTCTTGTAGATACATTTCGGGGTGAACAGCACGATCCTAAATTCCTAGCTGTCAACCCAAACGCTAAGGTGCCTGCAATTATTGATGATGGCGTAACTGTTTTCGATTCTCACGCTATTTTGTTGTATCTCGCCGATAAACACGGGCAGTTTCTCCCACCGTATCAAAAAGCCGAAGCGCTAAGCTGGCTAATGTTTGTAGCTACGGGCTTGTCTCCTTTTTCTGGGCAGGCTGTCCACTTTCTTAGGATGTGCCCAGAAGACCTCCCCTATGCTAAAAATCGCTACAAATTTGAAGTAGATCGTCACTATAAGATACTTGAAAACCAGTTAGCAAAACAGGCTTATCTTGCTGGGCCAGACTACACAATCGCTGATATGGCAGCCTGGGGCTGGCTAAATTTTGCTGGCTATATATACGGCAAGAAAGGGTTGAGTCATTATCCAAATGTCGAAAGGTTCTTTAAAGAAATATCTTCCCGTCCAGCGGCTATTAAAGCCCAAGCGATTTCTGAAAATCTATTGTTTAAATCAGATTTTGACGAAGCGGCCAGTCGTGCCTTGTTTCCACAAAATGTACGGCTTCAAGAAACTGTGTAGCAGATGATAGGCAATGCTTACTCGGGCATTGGGCAATGCCCACTATGCAGCGGCTTAACCCAGGTATATCCAGAGGGTGGGGTTGCCGATTGGGGCTAGTTGAGAGTTAAAGTTTTTGGCGGTTTAACCCACACTACAGTTTGCTGCATCAAGACAAAATTTTGCCGATTGCGCCCTGGGTATCAATCGATAATCTCTTAACATCCACCGCAATCCCATATCCCTGCCAGGTAGTTTGCATCGCCTGCTGGACTCCAGCCGCATGTTCTGACGATGAGAGGGCCAGCAGCGTTGGCCCAGCCCCACTGATCACTACTCCCCAGGCCCCCGCCTCCAACGCCGCCTGGCGTACGGTGTCATAGCCCGAAATCAAGGTTTTGCGATAGGGCTGGTGGATTCGATCCGCCAGGGCCGCTTGCAACCAATCCCCTCGCCCTTCGCTCAGCCCCCTCAATAGCAAGCCCAGATGGGCGGTGTTGAAAATGGCGTCGGCCCGGCTGTAGGTCTTGGGTAAGACCCGACGGGCTGCGTGGGTGGACAGCTCAAAGTCAGGAATGGCCACAATTGGCACAATGTCACCATGCCAGGGGATCTCGCACAGGGTCCAGGGGGCATTGCCCTGAGTCGGGGATGAACTGGCGGCGGCTAAGCGACAGCCACCCAGCAAGGCGGGGACCACATTGTCAGGATGGCCTTCTAGCTCGGTTGCGATCGCAGCCAGCCCCTGATCGTCCAGAGGAGACCCCGCCAGCAAGTTCGCCCCCATCAATCCACCGACAATCGCCGTAGACGAGCTGCCCAATCCCCGCGATAAAGGTACCCCTAGCTTGATGGTGAGATCAATCGGCGGTGGCAGTTGTCCGAGCTTTTTATATAGCCCTACAAAGGCACGATAGGCCAGGTTGCCCTTATCGGCGCGCACGCGGTGGGCCTCTTTCCCGTCTACTGAGATGTGAACTCCGGCCTCAGCAGAGACAAACTCGAACTGGTTGTACAGAGTGAGGGCGGCCCCCAGACAGTCAAAACCAGGGCCAATGTTGGCTGTAGTGGCTGGAACCGTGATGTATGCAGTGGGCATAACGAATGGGGTAGAGGGTAGAGGACAGA
>JBCDDJ010000378.1:0-6638 GCA_039180385.1 Cyanobacteria bacterium P01_G01_bin.38
AGCAGCGTGCAGAGCGTCTGTCCGAGAAGCTACGGGAGCTAGGGGTTGATCCAAATACGCTTTAATTTTGCTCGCATCATAATCCTACCCTTCCGTCATAGCTACAATTTGCGCCGTCGTTAACAGTAACTTAGGAAACATCGGAGATCCAATCTCATTTTCTCCTTGATAACGCTCAGCGTGATATTCTCCGTCAACCAAACGATTGACCGTAACCGTTGGCTGTTTAGGTGAGCCAATGTACTGGACTCCACCTAATCCTGCATAATCGATAATCCAGTACTCCACAATGCCCAGAGTTTCGTACTCATTCAACTTAATCCGATAATCGTCTCGCCAATTGGTGCTGACAACTTCAATCACCAGCGGTGGCGGGATATAGGCAGCAGCTGACGCCGTACTTTGTCGCATTCGTTGCCATTCTTCTTTGGCGAATACCACAATATCTGCTTTACGACTCGACTCGTTTTCGCCGGGCAAATTGTTTAACCGGACTTGTTTACTCTGACGAGGTACATACGGCAATTCAAAATCTTTGCAGTGGCTCACTAAAAGACGACAAAGCCCATCCACCACATCTTCGTGCCTGGCGGTGGGTTCGTTCAGGGGCATGGCAACTCCTTGGCAAAGCTCGAAGGAACGACCAGAGCTATCATCCCAATCGAGAAATTCTTCAAAGGTTAACGTTTTTGGGGTGATAGCAATCATTTTTATTGCTCCAATCCACAAATCAGCTTACTTGGACTGAAAGGTTGGTTAGCCTTTAGTGTAACGCACCACCCTGCCAGGGCTTAAGTGTCGGTGGGCAGTGCTTATGGCGCTTAGCCGAACCCCTTTTTCAGCGTGCCCTGCAACTCTACGAACAAGCCGAGGCAATCCATCCAGAGAGTGCCACCACCCTTAACAATCTGGCAGTGCTATATCGAGCCCAGGGAAATCATGTCGAAGCTAAGTCATTCTTACAACGTGCCCAGCAAATCCGCGAGCAGACCTCAGGAGAACAGCCTCAGCTCTATTGAAGCCGCCCTCCTCACCCACTCACCCCTTCTGTAAGGATTTATGCAGCAAATCGATCATCTCCAGCTGTGTTTCCTAGACTAAGAAACGGTAACGACTTCATGAAGATATCTCCCATGAAACTGAGCCCATGGCTTTTGATCGCAGCGCTGTCAGTATCAGCGGCATCTGTAGCCAGCTGCACAGGTCCTAAAATGCCCGCCGCTTCTGAGGACTCAGCGACTGAGCCAGGCCCTCAGACAGCTATTGCACCCCGTGCCGAGCCCAGCGCCGGGCCTAGTCCTGAACCGAATCCCGAACCGGACGCAAACCCGAGCCCGGATCTAAACCCTGAACCGAGTATATTTCGACTCAGTCCTGAAACCCCATCGACGACCCAGTGGGAGCCTGCCCCTGACGAGTCAACACCCGTTGCCCCATCAACCCCCGAGCCCACGACAGCCTTCGTAGAACCTGCCCCTCAAAAGCAGTCAGACTCACCCGCGACAGATGTCGCCAAACCCTCAGCGGCCTCACCCAATGCGGTCAGCGCGCCCACCGATGACCGGGCTCTGCTCACAGATACGGCAGTAATTCCGGGTGAGCGAGTTGGCCCAATTACCCGGGGTACCTCCCGTGAGCGCCTGGCGGATCTTTTTGGCGAAGACCGCCTGAGCGATCAGCCGGTCGACATTGGCGAAGGCTTTACCGAGCCCGGCACCGTGGTTGATCTAGGCCCTGAGCAGTCTTTTACCATTGTCTGGCAAGATGGCAGTCGCTCTCAACCGGCGGTGGTGCGCGATTTTGGCCCCGCCTGGCAAACCCCAGAGGGGCTCGGTGTCGGCACCTCCTTTGAGGAGCTCAAAACGGTGTTAGGGGCCTTTCAGCTCTATGGGTTTGCTTGGGATTACGAAGGCTCCCTGGTCTTCGAAGATAGTCAGCTCGATGCTTACCAGGGACAGCTAACGTTGCGAGTCACCCCAGATCCGGCTGCGATCGCAACCCACAAAAACGCCTATCAGGCGCTCGTTGGCGACGTCCTTTTTTCGTCCAATGACCCCAATCTCGAGCCGTTAGACATCAGCGTTTACGAGATGATTGTCTACCTCAATGGTGGATAAACGCCATTTTGCCAATCCCACGCTAAGATTGGGCATGAATAAACCCTTCATTCTCTACAATGACGGATCTCGTGAGGAGTGGTGCCAACCATGAAAGCAACGCTATTAATGCCTTTGATACTGCTGGGCAGCTTAGCCGTGCCTAGTAAAGCACTGGCCCATGCTGTACAGACCAATTACCTGCTCAACAGCCAGCAGACCTTAGAGTTAGAAGCGACCTTTGGCAACGGCGAACCGTTCAAAGGGGCTAAGGTCTCGGTTTATGCCCCTAATAACCCTGTCCAGCCCTGGACCCAGGGCGTGACCGATAGCCAGGGTCGGTTTGAGTTTGAGCCCAACAGCGCCCTCGAAGGCGACTGGGAAGTGATGATTCGTCAACAAGGCCACGGCGACATTTTGAGAGTGCCGGTCAGTGATGACGGTATCCAGGCAGATTTGATTAGCCGAGGCGAAGCCAGCGATGTCCACTACGCGACTTCACCCTTGGCCTGGGTTGGGTCGATGGGGGTTGCGATCGCGGCCATCGGCACTTGGGCTATCCAAAGAAGGTCTAGAAAGGTAGACGCCTAATCCCTACGTGTCTACCCAATCCCCCACCCAACGCTTCTCCAACCGGGTAGCTGACTACATTAAGTACCGACCTGACTACCCCCCGACGTTACTCGCTTATTTAACCCAGCACGGTGGCCTGACCTCTAAACAAACCGTGGCCGATATCGGTATGGGCACGGGGATCTTAACCCGCCATTTTGTAGACCATGGCAACGATGTCTATGGTGTAGAGCCCAATGCTGAGATGCGCTCAGCGGCTATTGAGTGCCTACACGACTATGCAAATTTCCATCCCCTAGACGGTCAGGCCGAAGCCACGAAGCTACCGGCCAACTCAGTAGATTGGGTGATTGCAGGCCAGGCCTTTCACTGGTTTGAGCGCCCCGCCGCCCGAGCCGAATTTGAGCGCATTCTCAAACCCGGCGGCTGGGTTGCTCTGGTTTGGAACGATCGCCTGGAAAGCGACCCCTTTCAGCAGGTCTACGAACAGTTTTTGCTAACCTACGCCACCGACTATCGCAAAATCAATCACCGCAACCTGACGCCAGCGATCCTGGCTGACTTTTTTGCCCCGCACCCCATACGCATGGCCACTTTTGAGAATAGTCAGGTGTTTGATTTCGAAGGGCTTCAAGGGCGGCTGTTGTCATGTTCCTATGCACCGACGCCTGAGCATCCGACCTATGCTCAAATGATGGCGGCGTTGCGATCGCTATTTGACATCCACCATTGCCAGGGCCAGCTACAGTTTCGATATACGACACGGCTTTACTACGCGCAAGTTGGGTAGTGGGCTTCGGCGTGAAAATCCGCTACTCTATCTCATATTTGCCGGTTCAAAGGGAAAATGTGCGGCTGACACATCGTTTAAGTATTCAATCCAAACTCATGCTCATGCTGTTGTTTGTCAGCATGGGTTCGATCGTATTGATCGCCTATTTAGGCTATAGCAGTGGCCGCTCAGCCCTGCGCAAAACCATCGAAAACGGGTTGACCAGTATTCGGGCGACCAAAGCCTATCAAATTGAGTCCTATTTTGAAAGCACTCGGGCCGAGACCAAAACCCTCAGCGAAGACCTGATGGTGGTGGGTGCCATGCGTGACTTTAGGCAGGCCTATCCAGAACTCACCGGCAAAAATATCACGGTTAGTCAGCTCTCTAATCTGCGTGACTTTTACCGTGAGGTGTTTATCCCGGCCCTGACCACCAATAGCGGGAGCAGCCCCAATACCGAAACCTATTTGCCAGTGCCCACTTCGGCCCGCTATCTGCAATATCACTACATCGCGAGTAACCCAAACCCCCCCGATCGTAAGGAAATCTTGGATGCGGCCAGGGATGGCAGTCAGTACAGCGCAGTGCATGGTCGGTTTCATGCGCGCTTTCGCAACATCGTGAGAGAGTTTGGCTATTACGACATGTTTTTGATCGATGCCGACACCGGCAATATCATCTACACCGTCGAAAAAGAAGTCGACTATGGCACCAACCTTTACGTAGGGCCCTATGCTAATAGCAACCTGGCCAGTGTTTTTGAAGCCGCCCTGGAGGGCGATCGCGGCTTTGTGACACTGACCGATTTTGCCCCCTATCGGCCCTCCTATGGACAACCGGCGGCCTTTATTGCCAGTCCCATCTACGATGGAGCTCAGCTGATTGGGGTCCTGGCCTTTCAGATTTCAACCGATGAGATCAATCGGGTCATGACTAGCAATCAAAACTGGCCGCAGGTGGGGCTCGGCCAAACGGGTGAAACTTACCTGGTGGGGGCAGATTATCGACTACGCTCCGATGCTCGCTTGCTGATCGAAGACCCCGCCGAATATTTAGCAACCCTCCAGGCAACCGGCGCAGACCCAGCAAACATTGAGCGGATCGAGCAGGGCAACACCTCGATTTTGCAGCAAGAGGTTCGCTCACCCGGAATGACCGCCGCCATCGAAGAGCGCCAGACGGGGTTAGAAATCGCCAAGGGCTATCGCGGTGAGCCGGTGCTGCGCGCCTACGAACGTCTAGACACCCAAAATATTGACCTGGCCATCGTCTCAGAGATTACCCGCGCCGAAGCCTTTGCCCCCATTGATGCATTTTCTCGGCGGGTGCTGATCTCGATGGCAGGGCTGGTGCTGGCGATCACGCTGTTGTCGATCTGGCTAGCCAACAAGTTTTTGAAACCCATTCGCATCTTGAGTCAGGGGTTTCAAAAGCTCAGCGAGGGAGAGATTAATGCCCATGTCAAGATTGATAGCAAAGATGAGTTTGGGGAACTTGGCAGCGCCTTTAACAACATGATTCGGACGATTAAAAAGAGTACCCATCGGGCCGAAGCCCAAAATAAGGAAAATGAAGCCCTGTTGCAAAGCATTTTGCCCAGTGCGATCGCACAGCGGCTCAAAAGTGGAGAACAAAACATTGCCGATCGTTTCCAAAATGTCACCATTCTGTTTTGCGATTTTATTCGGTTTAAAGACCTCACCCACACCCTGGAACCAGAAGTCGCCGTCGCCCTTCTCAATGAAATCGTTACCTCGTTTGACAGCGCGGTTGAGCGCCACGGCATCGAGAAAGTCAAAACCAACGGCAGTGAATACATGGCGGTGGGTGGCATGTTGATTCCCTGTCTCGACCATGCCAAGCGCATCGTTGACTTTGCCGTTGAAATCCTGCGCATCATCCATCGCATTGACCGCGAACATGACATTGACCTCAAATGCCGGATTGGCATCCACACGGGTGACGTGATTGCTGGCATTGTCGGCCAGCATAAGTTTGCCTATGATCTTTGGGGCGAAGCTGTCAGCATTGCCCACGGCGTCCAAGCCAACGGCGATTGGAATACTATCTTTGTCACCCGCCCCGTCCGCGATCGCCTGATTGACATTTACGAATGCGAAGAAGCTGACAACCTGGACATTAAAGACCAATCTTTTCCCATTTGGACTGTCAAAATTTAACGGCCCCACCTCCCCCATCCAAGACATCCCGCACAGGCACGCACCAGGCCAGTCCCTGCCCCCTCTGCCGCTACTCGCCACCTCCCCGTCCCCTACAATAGAAACGTCCTCCCACTCGCCCCCTCCGTGTTAGCACCTGAAAAGCTATTTCCCTTTGAATTAGATACCTTTCAACATGAGGCCATCCATGCGTTGAATCAGGGCAAGTCCGTGATTGTCTGCGCGCCGACCGGCTCTGGGAAGACACTGGTGGGGGAATATGCCATCCACCGCGCCCTGGATGAAGGCAAGCGGGTATTTTATACCACTCCGCTCAAGGCGCTTTCTAATCAGAAGCTGCGGGATTTTCGAGAGCAGTTTGGACAAGACCGGGTAGGGCTGCTCACGGGAGATATCTCGGTCAATCGCGATGCGCCAATTTTGGTGATGACCACCGAAATTTTTCGCAATATGCTCTATGGCACTGCCATTGGGGAAGTGGGCACCTCGCTCAAGGGCGTACAAACGGTGGTGCTCGATGAATGCCACTATATGAACGACCGGCAGCGGGGCACCGTCTGGGAAGAATCGATTATCTATTGCCCCCCTGAGATTCAAGTGGTGGGCCTGTCGGCCACGGTGGCCAATGGTGATCAGCTCACCGACTGGATCCATCAAATCCACGGCCCCACCGAGCTGATTTATTCTGACTATCGGCCCGTGCCGCTAGATTTTCACTTTGCCACTGAGAAGGGCATCTTCCCTTTGCTAAATGATCAAAAAACGGCGATCCACCCCCGTCTAAAAGGCCAGCGCAAGCCCCCGCGCAAACAGCGGGGCCAGAAGAAAAAGCTCAGAGGGGCCAATCTAGCCACTACCATCAGTCGCCTACAGCAGCGTGACATGCTGCCTGCTATCTACTTTATTTTTAGCCGCAGAGGGTGTGATAAATCGGTGCAAGAGGTGGCTGATTTATCGTTGGTGAATCCGGACGAAGCCGCTCGACTCAAGCAACGAATCGATGCTTTTTTAGCC
>JBCDDJ010000379.1:0-6623 GCA_039180385.1 Cyanobacteria bacterium P01_G01_bin.38
GCCTGGGCTGCCTCGTCACCTAGCATCAGGCGTGTTTGGTCAATCTCACGCTTCAGACATTCAGGGTGCTGCCAACGCACGCGCTGTTTCATGCGGTCAATTTTAACTGTAGTAGACGGATCAGAAGCAAATTGCATAGTTCGACAATACCTAATGGGCAGTAAAGAACCTCTACTCCGCAAGATAGATTTATCTGAATCTAAATGTCAATCATCCAGACAACAAATATATCTAAGCCCTATCAGAGGTTAATGCCTGCGGCAGAGGGGAAACTGTTTTCAAACAGATATCCTGCAAATGCTGCTCATGATATCAAAAGAGGAATATGAAAAATTTTCAAGCTTTAACCCCTGAGGCAATACTCACCAGCTATAAACGGTTGTCTACTACTGAGAAACTAATCTTCCTATGGATGACCTACCAGCGTACGGGGCAAACCATCGTGCCTGATGCGCCAAATCGGCCTTATTCAGAGATGGGGCATCGGTTTAATCAGACATTCCAGCAGCTCAGTCAGGCCGAACAGCGCCAGGCTATGCGCGATATCCTCGAAGACTGCCCCACCCGGTTGAATGTTCACTATAAAGGTTTGTCAGAGAATTGTCGTTTAGCCTTCTGGTTTGAGCTTGCTCAATCTCTAGATGATAGGCTTCGGACTCCGATGATTAAAGCGGCTCAGGTCAGCGAAAATACTCGCGAAGCTTTAGCTGGGCTTGAATCCCTCGATAGCGATCATCAGCTCAATGTGCTGCGATCTATTTTTCTGTCTTGAGCACTTCTCACGGCTCACTCAAAAGATTTCTGAGAGAATAAATCTAAAAGCTTGGCATCAAGAGAGTTGCCAAGCTTTAGTCTTTTAGAATGCTGCAAAAAAACTGTTGACCTGCGTATCGTGAGTCTGCCGCAGGCGCCTATAAAGTTGGGACGTCTTCCTTATCAATCTCGGGGATAACGTCTGGGCGCTCCTTGGCTTCCCAACCTGCTGGCCGCTTAGAGTTATACCAGGCAATTGAGCCGATAGTGACCGCTGCGATAAAACCGATGACTCCCACCAGTCCTAAGGAAATCGAGTAAGAGCCAACCTCAGCAGCTTGAAGTAATAAAGTCATCATTAACCTCACTTGTCATCAATATTATCTGCGTCAATAGTATAGGGAGCCTGCCAACTCATTGCTTCTTCCTAGCGGTAGAGATTGAGACTGTTAACAATGGAACTGTCAAGTCTGTTTCAGAGCACCTCTTCCAGAAGGTAGATGGCCGACGTAAATCGCTGTCTGTAGTGCTGTTAAAAAAATCACAGGTGCGGCACATGCCTCGGCAAGACGTTCAGGAAGTGACATGGCTAGAGCTGTTCTATGATCTGGTTTTTATCGCAGCGATTATTAGTAGTGGCGGCTGGTCTTGGCAACTGGTGCACTCGCCTGGTAGACCAGCGTTTGACAAAAGCGAAAACGGCAGGGTTGGGTTTTCTAGTGGCATTGGCAAGGATTGTTACCGTTGACATGTGCGATGCCCTTGTCTCAAACACGCGTCAGCTCCATAATCCAGATGATTTTCCAGCCACTCAAATCGGACACCGCAAAATCCCAAATTATCCCAATCCTCCAGAATCGCTCTCAGGATAGAGGACGATTTACCCCTGATTTCGCTAGGGTTGAAAGGTTAAAGTTGATGCGATCGCATGTTTACCTCCTCCCAAGATCTCTATCAAGATCCGGCTGAGTCAGCTCGTCATGCGGGCCTGCGCTACGTCAGCGACAATCAGCCAGGTATCCGGCGACAGCGGTGGGGGCGCGGGTTTAGCTATCTTGACTCAGACGGCACTCGTATTCAAGATCCCAAACGACGGGCTCGATTTGAGGCGCTGGTCATCCCCCCAAGTTGGGAAGATGTTTGGATCTGCAAGGACGTCAACGGTCACTTGCAGGCGACCGGGCGAGACCAGCGAGGGCGCAAACAATATCGATATCACCCGGACTGGGTTAAGCTTCGCAATCAGCTCAAGTTTGATCGGTTGATCCCTTTTGCCCAGGCGCTACCTACCCTCAGAGAGATTACCCAACAACAAACGAAAACAGCCACCCTAGATCGTGAGACGGTGATTGCGGCGGTTGTGCAACTGCTCGATCATACCCTGATTCGCATTGGCAACTTAGAGTATAGTCAGACAAACGGCTCCTACGGACTCACCACACTGCGAGATCGTCATGTTGATATTGCGGCAGGGGTTATTAAATTGCAGTTTCGCGGTAAGAGTGGCGTAGACCACGAGATCGATTTGCAAGATCGTCGCTTGGCCAAAATCATCAAACAGTGTAAAGAGATTCCAGGGTATACTCTTTTCCAATATTTTGACGAATCTGGTAATCGTCAGACCGTTGATTCGGGCGATATCAACGCTTATTTGCAGACAAATATGGGAAAAGCCTTTACCGCAAAAGACTTTCGCACCTGGGGTGGCACCGTCACGGCTTGCAAAGCTCTCTACGAAATAGGTCGAACCGTGGCTCAGCATCCTGATGATGCCTGTGTTATACAGGCTATCAAAACCGCGGCCCGACAGTTGGGCAATCGCCCTGCCACCTGTCGCAAATACTACGTTCATCCGCGCATTGTAGACGCTTACCAGGCTGGGTGGCTATTCAAATTTATATCTGAGTATCCGCTCGATCCAAAAGCGAGGTTAGAGTATCTGGACGAAGACGAGCAGAGAGTTCTTGCTATTTTACAGTCATCCGATCTCTATCAGACGTCGCTGGCGGCTTAAGATAGCTTGCAACCAGTCAGCCCCTCCACTTAGAGATCGGCGCAGAAACTAAAGTACCCGTAGAAAATGAATGGGAGGAGCCTGGGTTTCCAGGCAACCGTCAACGCCAGAACACAGGGAGTGGGAGGGAAAATCCCGTATGGCCCCCTGCTGTACATCATCAACCCCGATAAGCAAGTACGTTGTGCCCTCATCCCTAACCTCTTCTCCTAAATCAGGATAAGAGGTTAGGGATGAAGGCTTTGAAACCGAATACTCGATTTGTAAGCAACCCTTAGTAGGCTTTGCTGCCCGCCTTCTCATAGTGCTTAGCAATGGCCCAGACAGCATGAATACTGCCAGGAACGATACCAAGGAGCGTCAGCAGAATATTGATTACCAAAGCCGTACTGAGGCCATAGGTCAGGAAAACACCCAGCGGCGGAACAAAAATGCCTAAAGCAAATTGCAAAATTTTCATAACGTATCTCTTGTTGGTATATAACAGCTTGTCGGTAAGTCCATTATTTATGACTGCTGGTCAAAACCGCGTCTACCCAAAGAGCGACATATAGGCTCTCGACCGCACAGAATTTTACGGAGAAATCTATCTATGTGGAGATGTCTATTTGTGAGCTGTCCGGCAAAGTAGAGTCACATCGTACAGAGTTTAGTCTGTTTAAAATTAAGAGAGGATAATTAGTAATGATTACACCGTTGATTTCAGGTCTGGTAACGGCCTTGAGCCTGTTAATTGTAGATTTAGTTGTCCCTGGTGTCGATATCGCCACTTTTCCGGCTGCGCTGATCGCTGCTGCCTCGATTGCGATTGTTAATACTCTCATTCGGCCAGTGATTAAGTTGCTGTCCCTGCCGCTCACCTTCATTACCTTCGGATTGTTCGCAATAGTTGTTAACGGCATTTGTTTTTGGCTGTCGGCCAGCTTTGTTCCAGGATTCAGCGTTCAGGGCCTACTTGGCATCTTACTGGGGCCTGTCGTCCTGTCTTTCGTCAGCACTTTTATCAGCAGCTACTTTGGTGAGCGGTTCCCAACTTTGCAGGATGAAGTTTAGAATCAGTGCCGGGCTTGGGCAAGAAGGAGGTCAGCTGATCTAGCCTTACGCATCGATTAAATCGAGCGCTGCTGCTGGCGCTGTAAACAATGGGGTGCTAGAGCACAAGGCTCAGCACCCTATTTAGATCAGGGACGATTCTTTAAATAGCCGCTGCGGCGGGCTTTTTGCAGCTGTAACGTCCAGGCTGCTGCTATGACTCGACCCTCAAGACCTAATACGGTCATTTCTATTCTGCTATATATGGCAGGGATGGCTCTCATTGCCGCTGCTATCTTGGTTGTTTTGAAGGGGTTAGGTGTCTTGTCGGCTGTTCCAGGGTATGTGTTTGGGGGGCTTGCCCTGTTTGTTATCGGCGCAGGTATCCTGGGCAGACTGCGTAACTCTGCCTGAGCGTAGGGGGCTGAGCGTGGGCCAGCGTATAATTGCCTGTCAAACAAAAGGTAGATTAACGCGCAGGTACACACGAAGCGAGGAAGCCCTTATTACTTATTAAGGGCTTCCTCGCTTTGTGTATAGTCTGACAACTTAAGCACTTGAATGCTGGGGCTGATCAGACAAACTTAGTTGCTTGTGTATGTACGCACATTGCGAATGGCTTGGGCCGCGTAGCCATCTTGAGGACGCTCGATGAGCGCGTTTTCAAAGAAGTTGAGGGCTTGTGCGTAGTTGCCTCGCTCAGTGGCATCGTAGCCCAGACGCATATAGCGATCGTAGGCTGACTCGGTCGTGGCATCCAGACCAAAATCGCCATCTTGCCTGCCGTCCACAGCATTCCAGTAGGCAATGCTTGCCTGACGGTCGTTGGGGCGCTCATATAGGGCGCTTCTGAAATAAGTTTGGGCAGATGTAAAGTCTTCTCGCTGGGCCGCTGCATAGCCGAGGCGCATGTAGCGGTCGTAGGGCATCTCCCCCGCATAGACTGTATAAGTGGGGGGGACGTCGGTCGGAGAGTCGGCATTTACTCCGCGATTCAAGTAGGTCTGCACATTGCGGATAGCCTGGGTAGCATAGTAATCATTGGGTCGCTGCTGAAGCGCCGTCAGAAAATAGCCCAGGGCGGCTTCGTAATCGCCCGCATCGGTCGCGTCATAGCCCTGATCCATGTTTTGTTCGTAAATTGCGGCGCGTCCACTCAGGTCCGTTGACTGTAGCTCAGAGCGTGCATTCCAATAGGCCGTAGTCGCCTCGCGGTCGTTGGGGATGGCGTAGAGCGCATAGCGGAAATAGTTTGCTGCGATCGCATAGTCTCCGGCCTGTTGTGCAGCAAAGCCCAGTCGCATATATTCGTCGTATTCCCGCTCAGGAATGTAGGGCTCTGCGGCTGCCTGGGTCTCTGCAGGCGTTTGGGCCTGTGCAATTTTCGCAACACTGACAGTCGCCAGGGAAAAAACAGGTAACAACCCAAATGCGGCGATTTTCTTAATCAAATTCATCGTGCGTCAATTTTCAGTGATATTTTCTCTCTCAGCGTGTGACATTATCTCCTTTCGTTGCCTCTGTCTGTGGATTGATCTCGACCAGCTTCACGAAAATAACAAACCTTGGATAGAGTCTTAGTCTATCTTGTCGTTGATTTTACTTAAGTTTAAACCAGGCTTTTGACAGGTAGATTGTTGAAATTCAGCTTGTTACCTTAACAAATGTTATTAACATTTCGCTATCGAAGCGCCGCAGTTGATGAGTACCATGAGAGTTCGTTGGAGAAAGTTAGGGGGGCGCACCCTGGTTTGGCTTGCCGCTGAGCTGCTTTTAACCCTAATAGGCGTCGATGATTTAGCCGACTACATCGAGTATTTGTTAGAGCGCCAAAAACCCACCATTACCCATAGAGCCCCTGTTTGGGTCTATGCTGAGATCCCCGAGCATAAACTTAATATCTGTCTTTAGGGACGCTTGTCTCTGACAAGATCTGTCCCCAGATAGAGCACGGATTAGCCTGACAGAGAGATGCCGTGAGTCAAGATACTTGAATAAATTAGCAAGCAGGTTCCAAATTTTTGTGCCTGTTGCAATCGGGCAGGTGTCATTTATTTAAGAGATAGGAGATCATCCATGGCAGTTCAATTTAAAAACAAGCGTTATCCGCTTCGGCACCTGTTGGCAGGAGGGCTACTTGCGATATCACTGACCGGGTTGGTTGCCTGCTCACCAGAGCAGCCTGATGTTGCTGGAGAGGCCGATGTCGATGTAGAAGCCATTGCTGAAGACACTGATGCACTGCTGGGGGAGCGAGTCACCTTAAAAGGTAATTTTACAGATCAACTAAGTTTGGCCACCTTCAGCTTACAAGAAGATACCCTGTTCCCAGATGATAATGTGCTTGTGATCAACGCAACTGGCACAGATTATTCTGTCCCCGAAGACGAAAAGACCGGGCTGTGGGTGATTGGCACCGTTGAGACGTTTGAGTACGAGATCCTGGCGGAGCGATATGACTTGGACGTTGACCCTGAGTTGTACGCTGACTACGAAGGCAAGCCTACTGTCATTGCGGATTACATCGCCCTCGCACCCTCTCCCGAAAACATCAGCGAAAATCCAGACGCTTTTTACGGTCAGCGCGTTGTTGTTGACGGTGAGATCGATGTGGTCTTCGCCCCGGACGCCTTTTCCTTAGAGAATAGTCAATTGCTTGACGACAGAGGCTTGCTCGTTGTCGGGGCTGTCCCAAAGTTAGCAAAAGACGATGGTCCCGTTTCGGTATCAGGCGTCCTGCTACCCTTCTCGACTGAAAATTTGGACAATGAATACGATTTGCTCTGGGAGCCGGAGATTCAAAAAACTTTAGAATCTGAGTATA
>JBCDDJ010000380.1:0-6603 GCA_039180385.1 Cyanobacteria bacterium P01_G01_bin.38
ATTAGAGGCCGTCCTAAAAGATCATCCCGCCCAGGCGTTTGGTAGCCCTAAAACCCTGCTTAAGCATCAGGATCAGCTGGTGCGGTTAGGGGCAGAGCTGCGCGATCGCAAAACCAAATACGCCGATCTCGCCCACCGCTACTGGGAAGAATTCGTCAGTCTGATGAAGATCTTGGAACACTTTGGCTGCTTAGAACGCAATCGGCCCACCAATCTAGGGCAAATGGCCGCCGCGATTCGCGGTGACAACGAACTGTGGCTGGGGCTGGCCCTGGCCTCCGGCGAGTTTGATGCGTTACTGCCCCACCAGTTTGCCACCGCCTGCGCCGCCATCTTAACCGAAGTCTCCCGCCCTGATACTTGGACCCGCTATCGCACCTCCAACGAAGTAGAAGAGGCGCTAGAAGGCCTGCGCCAGCTCCGTCGAGAAATCTTTCAACTCCAGCGTCGCCATCAGGTGGTCATCCCCGTATGGCTCGAATGGGACCTGATCGCCCTGGTAGAGCAATGGGCCTTAGAAACTGATTGGAGCGAACTGTGTGGCAACACCAGCCTTGACGAAGGCGACGTGGTCCGGATCTTGCGCCGCACCCTCGACTTTTTATCCCAAATTCCCCATGTGCCTTTCTTATCGGATGAGGTTAAAAACACCGCCCGGCAGGCTGCCTATTTGATTAATCGGTTCCCGGTGAATGAAGAGGTGGAGGGGTAGTGGGCTTCGACGTGAGCGCTCGGTTCGGCTGAGCTCACCGCCGAAGCCAGCCGAACGGTCATGGGTGGGTGGGGATGAGTTAGGTTGACAAAAAAAAGGCGCAGCTCCGAAGAACCACACCTTTTATCAAGAACCGCTTTTAAAAAAAGCAAAATGAACCGTTAAGTTGGAAAATTTCCAATCTGGCGAAAGAATAACATATGTCCTGGGGTGAATGGCAAGGATTTATGTAACAAATCTGACAATAAAAATTTTTGATGCAGATATTATTAAGCTTTGCAACATCAACTTTCCTATAAATAGGACAGCATACGGACTCTAAAGTTGATTCTTGACAAAACCACAAAAGTTTGGATAAAAATCACATTGATTTTGAAAACAGGCCTTCAGCAATTTGGCGGATTTCAGTCCGTTCTTCTGGAGACATTTTGTCCAGATTTTTGAGAATGAAATTCATTCGCCCCTGGGATTGGAGTTTGTCTCGGTGACGATATAGAAAATCCCAATACAGAGCATTAAACGGACAGGCATCGTCCCCCACCCGAGCTTTGGGGTTATATTGACAGCCCTTGCAATAGTCGCTCATGCGGTTGATATAGTTTGCCGAGGCGGCATAGGGTTTGGTGGCTAAGATGCCGCCGTCAGCAAAGAGGCCCATGCCAATCACATTGGTTTGCATCACCCAGTCATAGGCATCAATAAACGCGGCGTGAAACCAGTCTTCGACCGCCTGGGGTGAGAGCCCAGAAATCAACGCAAAATTGCTGAGGATCATCAACCGCTGGATGTGGTGGGCATAGCCGGTTCGCTTTACCTGATCAAGGGTTTGGTGCAGACAGTTCATCGGCGTATCCGCAGTCCAGAAAAACTCAGGCAGGGGCTGGGTGTGCCCAAACCAGTTTTTGTCAGGATAATCGTCGCTGACATGGTGGGCCAGCCCGTGCATATATTCTCGCCAGCCCAGCACCTGGCGAATAAACCCTTCGACGCTATTAAGGGGGAGATCGTTCTCATGGTAAGCCTTTTCGACGGCCTCAATCACCTCCAGCGGATGCAGCAGACCAATGTTGATGTAGGGTGACAACAGTGCGTGCCACATCGTCTCTTCCCCGGTGACCATGGCGTCCTGGTAGGGGCCAAAGATGTTGAGTCGTACGTTAATAAAGTTATCAAGTACCTGTAGCGCCTGATCTCGGGTGACCGCCCAGCGAAACGGCTCCAGGTCACCAAAGGTAGAAAAATCAGCCGCTTTTACCTCATCCATTACTGTCTGAGTGATCGCATCGGGCTCAAACCAGAGCGGGGTCGGCGGCTCAATTTTTCCCTTGGGGGGTTTACGATTCTCTTTGTCAAAGTTCCACTGGCCACCCGTGGGATCTTTGCCCTCCATTAAAATGTCGTAGCGTTTGCGCCCTTCGCGGTAAAACGACTCCAACAAAAGGCGTTTGCGCCCCTTAGCCCAGTCGGAAAATTCGTCGACCGACCAGAGAAAATGATTATTGGGAACGAGGGTTAACCCACAGGGCAGTTCCAGAGTGTCTAAGAACTTTCCAAAGGGGCGATCGGCAGGCTCCATCACCCGCAGGTCAGTGATGTTTTGATTGGCAATCCACTGTCGCAGCGGGGTTTCAAAATCATCGGACTGCCCATAGGTCACCGACCACCCCGCCGCTTTGAGGTCGTCTGCAAAATGGCGCATCGCTGACCACACTAGCACCAGCTTTTGTTTGTGATAAGGGCGCGCTTGGACGTGACGACATGATTCGATCAAAATCACTGCGGTATTTTTTTGAGCACAGCCAGTCAGTGCCGCCTGCCCCTGCCAAAGCTGATCGCCTAATATCCAAACGCCGATGGTCATGCAGTGAGGTCTCGCTGGTGTTACAGAGGTTATTTTGCCGCGATCGCAACTGAATGGGTAGGGGAGATAGGGAGGATAAGGAAGGTGAGGGAGATGGGGAAGAACGACGCGGAGAGTAGGGAACGCGAAGACACAGGGAGGGAGAACGGGGTCTGTCTGAGGGCGCATGTGGTGCTCCGAATATAGGATTGAATAAAGCTAGCCGCAAATTTCTGGCGCGATCAGGGCATCCTATTTCGCAAATCTGGACCGCCTCCGAAATCTAAAATCTAAAATCTCCAATGCCGTCTGTCTCCGCTTCGAAGCCCCTTTCTCAGGTCATTGGCCAAACCTTCATCCTGGCCTACAAAGAAGACACCGCCCAGCTAGAAGCCAGCCTCACCCAGGCGGGCTGTCGCTGTGAGGTACTCAGACAGGTACACCAACCCGGCTACGCGCACTATTCACGCAGCTATCTGTGTTTGCTCAATCATCGGCAAGCCTGGGAGCGGGCACTGCAATCAGAACAGCCCACCCTGGTCGTTGAAGCCGACTTTGTGCCAGTGAGAAACCTGGGCCAACTGCCGCCGCCTTTTGACCCTGATGATCTGGACTTGGGCATTGCCTGGCTCTATACCTGCGCACCTCAAATCTATACCATCACCAAGGGTGGCCATGCCCAGGGTTATTCCACTGCGATGGTGGCCTATGTGGTGACGGCCAAAAGCGCGCAGCTGCTGATTGACCTGGCCGAATCAGTAAAAGCTGACCCAGGGCCGGAAACCTATACCCCCTGGGATTCGGGGATTGAGTACTATCTGCGAGATCGCAACCTCCACAATTACGTTCCCTGGCGCAACTACGGCGAGCACGGCGGCATCCCCAACCCAGAGCACCAGCAAAATAACCTCAGCACCACCCACCGCGCCGACGTGCTGTATGGCCCCCTCGCCTTTGCACCGCCCTACGCCATGGCAGGCAATCAGGTCAACCGCCGCCAATGGCTCCAACAGCGAAGCTATGGCCGAGTGAAGGGACTCGGTCGATTGCTCCTAAACAAATACCTGCGTAGCCCAGTTTTGAAAGGATCTAGCCATCCCAACCGACTCTTACAATTCGCTATTAGTCGGCAGTTAACCCATCGACTTTAGTAACTGATGCGAGGAGTGGGTGACACGGTGATGACTTGTCGCTGAAACGCTCCGCGTCTCCGCGTCCTCCCTGACCAATAGATCTTGACACAGGCTAGGAGCCAATCCCCTCACCGCGCAGTTTGGCAAACATCACCTTAATACCCAGCAGCAGCAAACCCAATCCAGCGATCCCAAATACACCCGTGCCCAGAGCGGCCATCCCCACCACCAAAGTCCGGACCGCAGCCGAAATCGTAACCACGGTGGAATTATCAGAAGTAACGGGTTTATGGGCAAAGGCAGTTGCGATCGCAACCGTCATCCGATACAGCAACAGCGCTAAACCGCCTGCGATTAGCGACCCCGTAAAACAGCGCAAGGGGCTAGTGCTGATAGCGGTTTCATTACCGGCGGTCTTTAAAGGCTCGCTCATGGCGGTTTCCTATTTGAAGTCTGCTAACATTCATATTCTGACTGAGAAAGCTAAACAGGCTCTATCTAACTAAAGAAATTTAGAAATCGACCGGATGATTTTTGCACTGTTCAAGGTCTATCCTATAGTTGTCTTGTACTAGCTGATTAGGTTGTCCCAGGAGGTCCTATGGAAGATATCCCGAGCATCCTTTCCCATGTATCACTGGGTACCAACGATTTTGGGAAAGCCGTTGCCTTCTACGATGCCGTTCTACCTACATTGGGTATCCAAAAAAAAGAGGACTTTCCAGATGCGGTTGCCTACGGCAAGCAGTTCCCCGAATTCTGGATTCAAACCCCGTTTGACAATCAAACGGCCTCGGTGGGCAATGGCACCCATGTGGGGTTTATCGCCCCGTCTAAAGAAGCTGTTCACGCTTTTTACGACGCTGCCGTCACCGCAGGAGGCACTGGTGAGGGTGAGCCCGGCCCTCGCCCAGACTATGGTGAACCGTATTATGGCTGCTTTGTTCGTGATCTAGACGGTCATAAGATTGAGGCGGCTTTTTGGGATATGGGTTTGGCGGTGGGAGATGGGTAGAGGGTGGTGAGTAGAGGGTAATGGGCAGGTAATCGGTTATTGCGGAGGCTATCCCTGGGGTCCGTCCGATGTAGAATAGGTGACTGGATAAATAGTTGACTGGACATCTTTTGACAGGTCCCCTATGCGTGCGTTTAAGCATTTCGACACCATCATGGCGCTGTTTGTGACGGTGCTGCTGATTTCTAATGTGGCCTCCACCAAGATCGTAGATTTTGGCTTTTTGACCTTTGACGGGGGCACGCTGCTGTTTCCGCTCAGCTACATTTTTGGCGACATTCTCACTGAGGTCTACGGCTATGGCCGAGCCCGTAAGGTGATTTGGGTAGGGTTTGCTGCGGCTATGGTAATGGCGGTTACGTTTATGGTGGTCGGGGCGCTGCCTGCGGCCTCTGATTGGCCCAACCAGGACGCTTACGACACCATTTTGGGGCTGACGCCGCGCATCGTCTTTGCTAGTTTGATTGCCTACTTTGCCGGGAATTTTTCTAACTCATATATCCTGGCAAAACTCAAGGTTTTTACCCGGGGTAGACGACTATGGATGCGGACCATTAGCTCGACCCTGGTGGGACAGGTACTGGATACGGCCATCTTTATCTTGGTGGCATTTTGGGGGCTATTTCCGGTGGGGTTGATGGTGACCCTGGTGGTGTCAAACTATGTTTTTAAGTGCGGCGTCGAAATTGTGTTTACCCCCCTCACTTACTGGATAACGGGTTGGCTCAAACAGCAAGAGCACGAAGATTACTACGATACTCATACAGACTTTAATCCGTTTCAGCTCAAGGGGTTAAACGTTGAAAGCTAAAAGGAGATACCAACTTGGGGCGACCTCGAAAACGGTTTGGGCAGCACTGGCTGCGAGATGAGAAAATTTTGCAGCAAATTATCGAGGCAGCGACGATTGAGACCTGCGATCGCATCCTTGAAATTGGCCCCGGTCAAGGCACCCTGACCAAACGGTTAGTCTCGCTATCTGACGCCGTCACCGCAGTCGAAATTGACCGAGACCTTTGCCGCACCCTGACTATCCAGTTTGAGAAAAACAAACACTTTCATCTAATCCAGGGCGACATTCTCGATCTCGATTTAGAAAAGGCACTACTCAACCAGCCCGATTTTCAACACCCCAATAAAGTCGTCGCCAACATTCCCTACTACATCACCGGCCCCCTCCTCGAAAAACTACTCGGCAGGATTCGCCAGCCCAACCCGCGCCCCTTTGACAGCATCGTGCTGCTGCTACAAAAAGAAGTGGCCGACCGACTCTACGCCCCCCCCGGCACCAAAACCTTCGGAGCCCTGTCCGTGCGGGTGCAGTACCTGGCCGACTGCGAGCTGATTTGCCCGGTCCCCGCCAAAGCCTTCAAGCCCCCGCCAAAAGTTGAATCCGCCGTCGTGCGTCTCCGCCCCCGCCCCTTTCCGATTTCTGCCCAAAACCCTAAACTGCTGGATCAGCTGGTCAAGGTGGGCTTTTCTCAAAAGCGCAAAATGCTGCGCAACAACCTCAAAGGCTTGATCGACCGGGACCTACTCAATGCCCTACTCGAAGACATGGCCCTTAATCCCCAGGCTCGAGCAGAGGATTTGAGCGTGCCGAGTTGGGTGACACTGAGTAATCGACTAACCGATACATTAACCGAATCCTAAAACGAATCATAGAAAAGATAGGGAAGGGCAGGAGGATGGGAGAGGATAGATTTTAGCTCTGTTCTAACTTCTCCACCTCCCCTTCTCCCCCTCTCCCCTTCCCCTCCTCCTCCCCTATCTCCCCACCTCCCACCTCCTAAATGAAAACCTACTCCCTCCTCGCTGCGGCCAAAATTAACCTCTACCTTGAAATCATTGGCAATCGCTCTGATGGCTTTCACGAGCTAGTGATGGTGATGCAAAGCGTTAA
>JBCDDJ010000381.1:0-6596 GCA_039180385.1 Cyanobacteria bacterium P01_G01_bin.38
CTATCGGGTTCTAATCCTTTTTTTTGAAATCGCTTTAGCGTAATCGGGTCAAAGCTATGCCAGTCCTGCCCCTGATGGCGAAGCAGGGCTTTCACTAAATCGGTTAGCGTATCTGAACGATTCCCATGATTGGGTGACGGAGCCATCAGGCGAATTTCGTGTAGGTCGGCATCGAAATAAACTTTAACAGCCGCGTTATCTTGCCGACTTTCTAAAAGCGCTTCATAGTCGGCCCAAGTTTGATGACGTAACACCACTTCCCCACCAGGGGATAGGTCAATACTTTGAGGGGTAATCATCAAATACATGGCATTTTCCTAGCGCAGTAGCCTTAATCTCACTTGCCCTAATCTCACCTGCCTTAGTATGGCGTATTCTCAATCTCCCAGGCGGCTTGGAAAAAGTCGCGTTCGCAGACCATGGCATAGCGATAGGTAGAGCGGATCAGATCGCTATCTTGGGCGTGTTCATCCACCAGGGATTCTAACTGCTGGGCGAGGGGTTCAAAATCGTCGCTGCTGTAGGTCACAATCCACTCTTTATAGAGATGCTCAGGAATGCCATCCTTAGCAAGGGCCTGCCCCAGGTAGGCATAGAGTCGCATACAGGGGGACATAGCCACGGCAGTCACACCGACGGGTTGACTCCAGGCGGTGGCGAGGAGAAAGTCGGTATATTGCCGAGTCGCTGAGCCGGGCTGCACCGCTTTGATATTGACACCCCAGTCTTGGGCGTAGCCCTCATGGAGTTTGAGTTCAGCTAAGACGCCGCCTGCTAGCTCATGGAACGTATTGAAACTTTGCCAATTGGGGGCCTTGGCGGCGGCAATGCTGTAGGCACGGGCAAAGGCCTCTAAAAAGAAGGCGTCTTGACCGACATAGTAGGCAAACTTAGACTTGGGCAATGTGCCATCGCCAATACCTTGCACAAAAGGGTTGTTAAGACTGGCCAGGGCAAGGTCTTGATGGGCAGTCCAAAGCTGCGCAGATAGAGACATGGAGGGTCTTTCCCCTAAGTTTGTTTTTTTAGCCAGTCTATGATCAACGGGTTAACGACCTCGGGGCGTTCGTCGTGGGGACAGTGGCCCGTTTGTGGGATGGCTTTGAAGGTGACTGCCTTGGTTGCATCGGCTGCGAAGTCTCGATAAAGCGTTGCCCCTTGAATGGGAGTCCAGGGGTCATTTTCGCCCCAGAGGACTAGCAACGGCTGCTCGATTTTAGGCAGTAGGTCACTGGGGCGGGGGCCGGGGGGTGCCGTCAAAACGGAGGCAAATACCTTTTGAGCGCCTACATCACAGGAGGGGGCATAAAGGAGGTCTACCAACTCGTTCGTGATGGCATCTCGATTGCTATAGACTTGCTTAAGGGCTCCGCGAATTCTAAATTTTTGGCGGACTTGTGAGAAAATCAGTGGCCCGGTGAGTTTAGAGCTGACTAGCTTGGCAAATAGGCCCATGGCCAGACTCAAAGGACCCGGCAAGTCTTCGGGACGATGGTTGAGGCTACCGGCGCAGTTGAGGACAACACCGGATTGAGCCGTGTCGGGGTGGTTGGCCAGGGTCATCAGCGCCAGCAATCCCCCAATGGAGTTGCCCACAAACACAGCTGGAGTTTGAATATGAGCAGCCCAAAAGTCTTGTAGCAAGACCTCCCACAGCTCTAGGGTGTAGTCGATGGCGGGTTTTTCAGAACTGCCAAACCCGAGTAAGTCAATGGCATAAACTCGGTATCCGGCCTCGGCCAGCACAGGAATATTTTTGCGCCAATGACCAATCGACGCACCAAAACCGTGAATCAAAACAATGGGTTGTCCTGTACCTTGGGCGGTATAGGCAATGTCGTAGCCGCGCCAATCCCAAATGTGTTTTTCGATGGGGCCATTCGTCGGAGCCGTTAGCTGTTGAGCCGTCATTCCTTAAAATTTGAGCGTGTTAACTTCCTTTCATCATAAGTTAAACACTTGCAACGCTGGCTAGGGCGTAAAGTCACCTGATGCCTTGCTGCTGTAAAAACATGGCCAGCCAGTCGGTTTCTTTGGTGCGTAGCGGGGGTAAAGGCTCTCGTTGATAATCGATGTCTTGGCTGTGGTCAGCCCGCTCATAGGCCAGGTCAAGGGCCTGTTTAAGGGTAATCACCAGGGTCTCATGGGAATGATGAAGCGGCAGCGGAACGCTGGGGATGGACTCATTAACGTTCCAGGTGTAGAGATTGGCTTGGGGGCGTTGCTCACTACGGCTGACCAAAATGCGATAGTCGCTTTCTTCGTTAGGTCCGTAGATCACAAGGGGGTTCCATCCTCGTAACAGATCGATCTCGACGAAATGCACGGGGCTCCCTAACAGAGACTCACGGTGCTGTTCATACATTTCGCGTCCGCGCCCGGCTCTCTTTTTTTGGGGGGTTAAGATTTCAATAGTGGTAATCACTTCACCGACATCGGGTTCGACAATTTCCAGATAATCTTCGCGAACTTCTTGGGGGACTGGAACATAAACTGGGGTGGGTTTACTAATCGAGGGTGGGGCGGTCGCCAGGGTAATCGTGGATTGGGCGACCGAGTTGAGTACCCCATTCTGACTCTCACCAGCAGCGGACGTACCATTCCTTTGATAGTCTTGAACTTTAGAAACTGAAGGATTTGAGAGTTCGGTTTGCCTATGGTCAGGCTGTCCGGGACCAGATTGCCCAAGGTTGGGTTGTCCAACGATTAGAGCAGTGTCGCCGCTAACGCGGTAAATTCGCTTTCTGATGACGATTTCATATTGCTCGGGGAGCTTGTCAGAGATGAGCGTTGCTAGGGTCTTGATCAACCTTTGGTGAACCTCCGGCCAGATATCGGGATGTTCTAAATAAGGGTTGACGCTGGGGAACGAAACGGACATCGACTGACCTCTGATGGTGTAGTTTGAGGGCTTAGCCATGAAGTATCAGCTCTGTGATAAATGGGGCTGCGGGGGCTGCGGGTTATATCGCAGGTTCATCAGAGCATGCGCTAAGTCCCGACACCTGGTGCTTTCATCAAGATAGAGGAGTCTGTAGCTCACTGGCTGATTCGGCAAGAAGGGAAGGGTGGTTACCCTAGCCAGTTGCCTAGTTGCCGTTTCATATGAATAAGTAAGCCCAGTGCTGTGACGGGACATTGATGAGTGTGGACTAGCGCAATCGCTTACGCCATAGGGCATTCACCAAATTGGTAGCTAATGCTGCACGACTGACTACTCCTTCTGGTCAAAAGTGCATCATCCGGTGATTTTGCGGCTAAATCATATTTTGTAAAGTTGCGTATTAAAGGATGTTGAAGTCTTTCTGGGAGGCGATCTCCTGGAGTGAGGTGGTGGGGTAATGAGGTGGATGGAAGAATAAAATAAGGGGAGCCCTTTGCAAGTTTTTATCTATTATTTGTGATTTATGACAGAGTTAGTAGATTTTTGGATTTGGGTCGTCGTGGTCTTAATAATTTTAGGCATCGGTGGCAGTTCATTGGTGATCACAACCCTGAGACCGTTGGGGCGACAAATCCCGTTTCCTGCGCCGATAGCCGACCTATCTTTGCTGATTAGCAATACTGCTCAATCAACGTATCAAGCAGGGATTAAATCCTATCAAGCGGGTCGCTATGATGCGGCCATCGATCGGTTTAATCAGCTTATTCAACAAGAGCCTAACTGCCCAGAGGGCTACCACAATCGAGGGCTGGCTCAGGCAAACCTGGGTAAAACTAATCTGGCGGTCAATGATTTGCTCAAGGCCGGAGAGCTTTATGACCAGCAGGGGACAAAGGATGGAATTGATGTGGTTAAGGGGCAGTTAGAGACGCTCTCGCAGCGGGTTAAAGGTTAAAAGTTAAAGGTAAAGGTTGAAGAAAAAAGATTCAGTTCGCAGCTATGGAGTTGGAAGGAATTTCACTTTTAATCTTTAACTTTTTATGCCTACAGCCTCTAATGGATCAGCTACTTCTCTTTCTGAATCTCCTCTATTTCGCTGACGCCGATGCATGAGCAGATAGGCCGAGGGGATGAAATAGAGTGCTAGCAGTGTGGCTCCGCCAAGACCGCCTGCGATCGCAATGGCCAGCGGCGGCCAAAATCCAGTCTCATCGAGCAGCAGCGGGGTAAACCCCACGATGGTGGTCAGCGTAGTCGCAACGACGTGACGCGTAGATTTCATTACCACCTGCTGGGTGGCCTTGATATGACCGTACCGAGCTAGGGGGTCGCTGCGAAGCGCTGCCAGGACCACAATAGAGTCGTTGATAGCAAGGCCAATCAGTCCCAAGGTGCCGAGGATGGCGGTGAAGCCAAACAGGGCATTAAATAACCACAGGGCCAGGGCCGCTAAGCCCACGGCGGCGACGGCAACAACTGTGAGCAAACCGGCTAACCCAAAGGAGTTAAAGGACAAAATCAGAGTGGCGGCCATCAGCACCACGAGCACGCCCACAGTGGATAGTAGGTTGCCGACGGCGGTGCCCCGGGCATCGGCTTCGCCGCCATAGTCCAGTCGGTAGCCTGCCGGTAGCTCAAAGCCGCTGTTCTCTAATGCTTGCTGAAACTCGCTAAGGGCTGCGCTGGGGAGTGAGCCCGCAGTGATGAACCCCTGCACCAGGTTGATGCGCTGCCCGTTGCGGCGGGCAATGGTGTTGAGATCGGGCACTAGGTCCAGGTTGGCCACCGATGAGAGTGGAATAGTGCCGCCATTCGCACCACCATTCTGGCTGTTATTAGAAAGCAGGTCGGTGGAGGTAATTTGAGCAAGGCTGCCGCGCTCAGCTTCGGGCAGGCGGACCCGCACCGGAATATCCTCGGTGCCTTCTAAAATAGAGCCGCCCACGCTGCCGTCGAGGAGGTTGCTGAGCTGGGCTGCAATCTCACCGTTATCCACCCCCACCCGACGAGCGGTAGCCTCATCGACGGTGAGGGTCAGTTTGGGGTTGGCCTCGGTGAGAGTAGCACGGGTGTGGATGACGTTGGGGACCTGGGTCAAAATGCCTCTGAGGTCGCTGCCCAGGGTACGTAGCTGGGTCATGTCTGAGCCGTAGAGCCTGAGTTCGATCGGGGCGTCAAAGGGCGGGCCTTGTTCTAGCTGCTTGACCAGCGACTGGGCCTCAGGGAAGGCGGCGTCTAGCTCCGTTTGCAGGGTGCGGATCGTCTCTCGAATGTTTTCGGTAGCGTTTAGCTGCACAATGCCCTGGGCATAGTCAGCGGCGTTGCGGCGACCGCTGGTGACATTGTAGAAAAATGACGGGGCGCTTTTGCCCAGGAACCAGTGCACATCCTCGACCTCAGGATGCTGACGGATCAGATCGCGGGCCTGGGCCACCTGGGACCGAGTGGCTGCGATCGCACTCGCCGCTGGTAGCTCAAACTCGATCTGAAACTGATCGCGGTTAGTCGGCGGAAAAAACTGCTGGGGCAGACTCATAAATTGAACAAACCCAATCCCGGGCAAGACTAACGCCAGCAAAATCCCCAGCACAGGCCGCCGCAAGACTTTGCCCAGACTCCACTGATACAACTGGCCCAGGGTTCGGTTTGAAAAGCCCCCTACCCACCACGGCGGGTTACTCTCTGCGCTCAAATCTGCGCTCACCGGTCGCCAGCGATACATCAACCCAGTTAGAGCTGCAATCACCGTAAGTGATAGGGTGAGCGAGCTGATCAGGGCCAAAATCACAGTGCTGCCGATGGTGCCGATAAATTCCCCGGTGCCGCCCGGAGAGGTCGCGATCGGGACAAAGGCTAATACGGTGGTCAAGGTAGAGGCTAACAGCGGGACGAGCAGATGTTGGACAGTTTTTTGGACTGCGATGGCGGGTCTCTCCCCAGCCTTGAGGTTGAGCTGTACCTCATCCACCACCACAATCGCATTGTCGATCAGCAGCCCCAGGGCAATAATCAAACCCGTCACCGACATCTGGTGCAGCGGGATATTCAACGCCTTCATGCTGCCGAATACCATCAGTGTCGCCAGCGGTAGCGCAGTCCCCACAATCAGCGCCGAGCGCCATCCTAATATCAGCAGCGAGATGCCAATGACCAAAAGAGAACTGACGATCAGATTGCCAATGACCCCATTCAGTCGCTGCTGCACATAGCGGCTCTGGTCCAAAATAACGGTGAGATCGAGGCCATCCGAGAGATCGGCTTCAAAACCAGTCAACACCTCTCGGGCCTCCTGTGCCCACAAATCGACCCGATAGTTTGACTCCACCGTCGCGGCCACCACGATGGCCGGTGCCCCTTCTACTAAAGCCAAATCAGATAAGGGGGTTTGGACTGATTTACTGACCTGGGCAATCTCTCCGAGTTGGGCAACCTGCCCAGCTTCTCCCACTTGAATCGGAATCTGCCGAATTCGATCCAGCGAATCCAGAGCACTATCCACCTCCAGCAGCAAATCATTTTGGCTGCCCTTAAGCTCGCCGGCAGAGACCTTGGCATCGCTGGCCGAAACCTGCTGTGAGAGCGCCTGCACCGTCAGCCCCAGACGACCTAAGTCGGCCTGAGCAACCTCCACGACGATCTCCTCATCAGGCTCCCCAAATAGCTCTACGCTGTCTGTCCCTGGGAGATTTTTGAGCTGATCCTCTAAGCCCTC
>JBCDDJ010000382.1:0-6518 GCA_039180385.1 Cyanobacteria bacterium P01_G01_bin.38
CAGTCGCCAAGCAACAATGCTGTAGCTACACTGAAAGCGACTAATGAGTGAGAATTGGTGTACCTGGCCTCATTGTTGACCCAGCTGCTAAGAGCTACCCTTTTGAGGATTACCTACTGAGTGAGCGGCAGCGGCAATATTGGCGTTGGTCAGGTGGTGAAGCTTGGTGACAAAATTTTCGCCCGCATCCCCGTAGGCGGCGTTACAGTCGCTCTGCTTGGTTCAACAACAAAATTTGCTGTCCTTGGGATGCCACTTCCAAGCAAGGCTGCTAGAAGCTGACAAAACACACCCATACACAACTTAGGCGCGTCCCATTAAGAACAACATCGGTATCTGTACTGAATGCCATAGTGAAAGAACCGTGTGACGTTTTTTATATTCCGTGAAATTCCCTTGGTATGGGTAAATATGCTGGAATAGATGAACGAACAAAGCGCTGTCGATAAATCATCAACAAATTCTGTTGACTTGAGGTTTTTCTAAAAGAAGGCTTCCGATTGTTTGTTGTTTTGTTTTTAAGGGTATTTTCAGAATACCCAATAACTTTGAGTGAGAAAAGCAAGATACCTGTTTGACAAGGGATTTTTGTCCTTAAACGGATCTTTCAATATTTGTTGTTTTGAGAACTTTAACCATGGACCAAAATAAGCAGGTTTCGATCAAATGGACCTGGCTGACGGTTAGCTGCATCAGTTTATTGACCGGTGTAGTTTATCTGCATCAGGCAGATTTACAAGGGGCTCCGCAATTTTCTCAGGTTCAGCAGCCGTAGTTATTGCCTAACATCAGCTCAACTCGTACTGTGTCAAGCTCAGAATTTTGGCTGGGGTCCAGTCTCTCACCGGCTCGACTCGAGGCGATATTGCACCCATTGATTGATATCAATCTCAATAGGTACAATATCGCCTTATTTTTTTGATGATTGCGATCTGACTTCCCTAGATCTTCCCGTTTCTTCGCTAGATTTATTCGTATTTAGCAGATGCATGTTTCACGGGCAGATATGCGTAGATATACAATGACGGGGCAGTAGGCAGTACGGCAAGCATGGAGCAAGCACCAAATCGGCTGAAACAGCCTGCTTTTGAGTCAGTTGAAGCATCTACAGAGCAAGCACTGCGCCGCAGCCGCGAACGCTACCGTAGCTTGGTGTCAAATATCCCTGGTGCAGTCTATCGCTGTGTCGATGCTGAGAGCTGGTCTATGGAGTTTGTAAGCGATGCTATCGAAGGATTGTGCGGTTACCCTGCTGATGACTTTCTTGCAAATCGTCAGCGAACCTGGCTACAGCAGATCTGCCCTGACGATTTGCCCCAAATTTGTGAGGTGGCGCTGGCTGCGATCGCAAATCGCCAGCCCTTCGACATTGAATACCGTATTGTCCACGCCGATGGCAGCCAGCGCTGGTGTCAGGATAAGGGACAGGGTTGCTTTGACGAGCACGACAACCTGCTCTGGATCGACGGCATCATTTTTGATATCACGGCCCTCAAGCAGGCAGAAAACAACCTCAAGCAGCAGCAGGCCATTTTGCGTCTGGTGATTGATACGGTGCCCAACGTGATTTTCGTCAAAGACGAAGGTGGGCACTATCAGCTAGCTAACGAAGCCGCCGCCGAGTTTTATGATCTGAGTGTTGAAGCCCTGATTGGCAAAACCGACGTTGATTTTCACCCAGATGCCCAGGCGGTGAGTCGATTTCATGATGAAAATAGTCGAGTTCTCGAAACTGGCGAAGATTTATTTATTCCTGAAGAAAAAATTACCACCCCCAGTTCCCATCAAGAGTGGTTGCAGTGGCAGAAACGGCGAATTCGACTGCCGGGGCAAACTCGAGATAGCGTTCTCGGGGTGGGCGTCAATATCACCCAGCGTAAGCAAATCGAGGCGGCCCTACGGGCCAGTGAAAACCGCTTGCAGCTGATCACTGACTCTTTACCAGCGTGCATTTCATATATTGACACTACTCAGCGATATCGATTTGTCAACCGCACCTATGAACAATGGTTTGGCCTGACTCGCAACCAAATAGTCGGAATGTCCGTCCGGGATTTGCTGGGGGAAGCTGCCTATGAGCGGGTTTCCCCCTACCTCGCTCGGGTGTTTGCGGGAGAAACCATCTCCTATGAGGTCGAAATCCCCTACCAGCACGGAGGGATGCGGTACACAATATCTACCTTTGTGCCGGATCTTAACGATGAAGGCTACATTCAGGGTTGCTATGCTCTGGTGACGGATGTTAGCGATCGCAAACGCCTCGAAGAAGATCTGCGTCAGTCTCAGCAGTTTCTTGACAGCATCGTTGAGAATGCCCCCTTTTGCGTCTTTACGAAGGATGCCAAAAACGACTTTCGCTACACGCTAATTAACAAAAATTGCGAAGCGATTTTAGGCTTTCCCCGAGAACAGGCTATTGGCAAAAATGATTATGAATTGCTTCCCAAAAAACAGGCTGATTGGCACAATGCCGAGGACCGCTCGACGCTGGCGTCTGGAAAAATGTTGGATATGCCGGAGGTCTATCTGGAGCGGCCCGACGGCAGTCACATCTGGTCTCGGGCCTTTAAGCTGCCGCTGATGGGGGCAAACGGCACCCCCAGCCAAATTTTGGGCATCGCCGAAGATATCACCGAACGCAAGCAGCGAGAAGAAGCCCTACAGCTTATGGTAGAAGGCACCGCTGCTAAAACCGGCAGTGCCTTTTTTCGGACCTGTGTGCAGTATCTAGCCCAGGCTTTGCGCGTACGCTACGCCATGATCACCGAATATACCGATGACACCCAAACCCGCCTTCGCACCTTGGCCCTGTGGGCTGGCAATGCCATTGGCTATAACATTGAATGCGATACAGAAGACACCCCCTGCCAGCAAGCGGATAGTGACTGCGTCTGTTTCTATCCTGAAAAGTTTTTAGAACAGTTTCCTAGATGTGCCACGCTGTTTGCGGATGGAGCCGAGAGCTATCTAGGGCACCCTCTGGTAAACGGAGCCGGTAAGCTACTAGGGCACCTTGCCGTGCTTGACACCTGCCCGATGGCATCGGACGAAGGCCGAGAAATGATCTTAAAGATCTTTGCGGCTCGGGCGGGGGCAGAGCTAGAACGTCAGCAAGCAGAACGGGCCTTACAGGCTGCTAAAGAGCAAGCAGAGGCGGCTAACCGGGCCAAGAGCGCATTTTTGGCGAATATGAGCCACGAGTTACGAACCCCCTTGAATGCGATTCTTGGGTTTGCTCAATTGATGGAGCGTGACGATACGCTGTCTCCCCAACAGCGAGAGTCTTTGAGCACGATCAATCGCAGCGGAGCCCACCTGCTCGATTTAATCAATGACGTGTTAGAAATGTCAAAAATTGAGGCGGGGCGCACCACCCTCAGTACCTCTGCGTTTGATTTACATCAGGTGTTGCAAACGCTGCAAGATATGTTTCAAATGCGGGCCATTGCCAAGCGATTAACCCTCCAGACAGAGCTGTCATCTGAGCTGCCCCAGTATGTGCAAACGGATGAAGCTAAACTGCGCCAAGTGTTGATCAACTTGCTGAGCAATGCGATTAAATTTACCCAGCAGGGGAGCGTAACCCTTCGAGCCAGCTTAGAGCCTGGGCGGTCTGATGACCTATCCACAACAACTTCCACTGCCCTTCGACCGCTCACGCTCTATTTTGAAGTCGCCGACACCGGCTGCGGCATCCCCTTCGAAGATCGGGGCAAGCTCTTTCAACCGTTTGTGCAAACCCGAAGCGGTTCCCAGGGAGGAGGGGGGACGGGGCTAGGCCTGGTCATTAGTCGTCAGTATGTGCAGCTGATGGGAGGGAGCTTGCACTTTACCAGTATCCCTAACCAGGGGTCTACCTTCTATTTTCAGATTCAGGTGTTACCTGCTAAACCCACCGATGTGGCCCTTGGGACTCGGCAACAACGTGCCCTGCGTCTGGCCCCCCACCAACCCACCTACCGGATTTTGATCGTGGATGATCAGGCCGACAATCGCAACTTGCTAACCCAATTACTCAGCACCGTTGGGTTTCAAGTTCACGCGGCTACTAACGGCCAAGACGCCCTCGCCCAGTGGCGCGCCTGGCAACCCCATTTGATTTGGATGGATATGCGGATGCCCGTGATGGATGGGTATGAGGCGACAAGGCGGATTCGGGCGGAGGCGGGGGAGATTTTGGCCAGGGGAGCAGGGGAGCAGGGGAGCAGGGGAGCAGGCTTCGACGTGAGCGTTCAGCCGAACGGGGAGCAGGCTTTATCTTCTGTACCTGCGACTTCTTCACCCCCTCACCCTTTCCCCATTATCATCGCCCTCACCGCCAGTGCCTTTGAAGAAAATCGCCCAGCTATCCTGGCGGCGGGCTGCAATGACATGGTGAGTAAACCGTTTCAAGAGCAGACAATTTTTGACAAGATTTCGGAGTATCTCCAGGTTGAGTTTGTTTATGAGGTGAATATTCACCAACCCTTATTGCAAACTGCGATGCCGCTGCGGGCAGTGCTGTCGTCTGACGAACTCAGGCCAATGCCACTTACCTGGATTACGTCACTGCAGCAAGCGGCGACTGAAGTTGATAGCCATCAGATTCGGCGGTTGATTCAAGCGATTCCGCCTGGGCAGGCGATCTTAGCTCAGAAACTGGCTCAGCTCATGCAGCAGTTTAACTTTGATGAGATTTTAGATGCGATCGCAGCCCTCGACAACCCGCCCAGCTAGAACAGGTATTCTCATGAACATCCGTCACTTTTTTAAGCCCCGTTACCGACTCAGCTGCTATGGCTTATTGGGTTTGTTGAGCAGTGTGCTGGTGATGGCCTGTGCTCCGTTGGCTCAGACTGAGACTTTGACGGTGCCCGCTCCGGCTGATACGAGTCAGACGCTGACCATTCTCTGGGATAAGGGCTACGTCATCGAAGAAGATGAGGCCATTGAGGCTGCTGTGCAGCAATGGCAGACAGAGACAGGGGAAAGCATCAACTTATCGTTTTATAACTCGGGGGAGATTGCGCCCAAAACCTTGCGAGCCAGCAAAGCGGGCACCCCACCGGATATTTTGTTTGCGGCCAAGTCGGTTTACCCGATTGATGAGTGGGCGGATAAGCTGGCCGATGTCACCGATATCATTGAGCCTGTGGCCGATCAGTTTACGCCCTCGGCACTACAAGCGGCCCATATCTATGGTGCAGAAAACGCCCAGGGGCGCTACTATGCAGTACCGCTCAACCAGTCTGTGATTCAAATCCACTATTGGAAAGATCTTTTAGCTCAGGCGGGCTATACCCCAGACGATATTCCCCAGGACTGGGAGAGGTTTTGGGCGTTTTGGAAGACCGCTCAAGACAATCTCCGAGGACAGGGAATGGAGGACATCTATGCCTTGGGTTTACCGTATTCGCTGCCTGCTAAAGATAGTTATCACTTATTTGAGCAGGCCCTGGTCGCCCACGATGTCAAGCTGTTAGATGAGCAGGGAAATCTCCTGGCCGATCAGCCTGGCGTGCGAGATGGCATTATCAAAGTGCTTGGCTGGTATAGCCGATTTTATCGAGATGGCTATGTCCCCCCCGGTGCCACAAAATGGTTGGACCCGGATAACAACCGCAATCTGCTCAATCGCAATGTGCTAATGACCCCTAACCCAACCCTCTCTATCCCGGCGGCGGTGCGCAACGACCCAGATACCTATCGAGATAAATTGGGAACACTCCCCTGGCCTAATCAGTTAGATGGGACGCCGATGTCACACCTGATGGAAACCCGACTGGCGGTAATTTTTTCGGACTCTCCTAATCAGGCGGCGGCGAAACAGTTTTTGAGCTATCTCATCCGACCGGAGGTGACCAACGAGTTTCTAAAAACTTCCTATGGACGGTTTATGCCCCCTAGCGACGGCCTCCGGTCCGATCCCTTTTGGCAAAATCCGGATGACCCCCATGTTTCTGTCGCCACTCGGATAGTTGTAGACGGGCAAACCCAGCCCTATGGCAATGCCTTAAATCCGGCCTATGGGGTTGCCCTGGAGCAAAATATCTGGGGCGAAGTTCTCCATGATATTGTCGAGAATAATATAACACCAGAAGTCGCTGCCGACAAAGCAATCACTCGTCTCAAGGAGATTTTTGACCAATGGTCTTAAGGGGGGTTAGGGGTTGGCACAAGGCCGGCCCCTACACCCCTTCGTCTTTTGCCTTTCGCCCTTCGCCTTTCATCCGTACCCATGCCCCATGCCCTTTCAAAAGCCAACCTTTACCACTAAAGTCGCTGGTGCGTTTTTGATACTGGCCCTGGTCACCGTAGCAACGGTGGGCGGTGTGGCTTATGTAAGGGCGCGTCAAGCACTCGAACAGGCCGCTTTTGATCGGCTTAGGGTGACGGCGACCCTCAAACAAAATGAGATTAATCGGTGGCTGGAGTCTTGCGAGCAAGATTTTCTGATCATTGCGCGATTTCCAGATGTGAGTCGGCAGTTACAGCGGTTGCTGGCAACCCCGTCTGCGCTTGATCGCTCTGCTTATGAG
>JBCDDJ010000383.1:0-6513 GCA_039180385.1 Cyanobacteria bacterium P01_G01_bin.38
CTTTTTGATATCGTGGGTAACTAAATCCAGCTCAAGGGAGTCTTCTTGAGAAGAGATTTCACGGGTTTCAGGTCCGCTTTTAAGACCGACGACCTCTTTGAGAGGTAAAACGTGGGCACCCCGCAGGTCATAGTCAGAATCAGGGGAGTCAAACCCGTAGAGATGTGCCCCGCTGATGGTGGCAAACAGCAGGGGATAGGGTTGCCTTTCAACAATGGCTTTGAGCTGGGGAAGATTTTTCATCGCTAAGGGGGCTGTGATGCATTTTAAGCTTTGAGTTTATAGGATTTTATTTTCTTCTACTCAGAGCTTGCAGCACATTGGGGATGTCTAACCCTCTGCGCAGCGCTGAACACTCAGCGCTTATTGAGGCAGTCTATCAGTCTCTACTCGAGGCGACTAAACCCAGCCAACCGCACTTGTCTTTGTCACCCGCTTCAAGTCCGGGGTTATTTCAATCGTGTAGGCAAAGGGGGAGTTGCCTGTTGTAACCTGGGTCATCGCCTTACCATCGGGCTGCCGCGGGGCAAAATAAGACTGGGCCTGAACTACCAAGTTGCCCTCATCGTTCGTCCCGATGTCATTCACTGTCAGCGTATTGCTGTCACCGTCACTCAAAATGGCAGACAGATAGGCTGCGGATACGAGTTCACCCGTGGCTAGATCAATTTGACCAATGACCGAGACCTTTCGACTCCCCCCTTGGCCATAGCTGCGTAGCCAGAGCGTCGTGGCATTTTTGCTCTTTCGCCGAAAGTCTTGTTCAGGGGTCCCCTGAGTACCATCCACTGTAAACACCGCGTAAAGGTTGCTCCCCGTCCAGGCTAGCCCCACCCCCCGACCGTCAGTGCCGGTAAATTCGTAATCGGTGTTGACCCACGATTGGCTGCCAAAACTCGCAATAATCGGGTCCTGATTGTTGGCCGATCTTTGATCGGTCCCAATGTAAATCCGCTGTCCATCAAGGGTAAGCTGTTGCGCTCCACTCGCCTGGATTTCTGCCTCACTGTTACTAGATTTAAACTTGGCTACGTCACTAGAAATCGCAGTTTGAATCGCGTTAAAGGTGTTATCTCCAGGGAAATTGCCCAGTTGGGGAACAATTGCCCTAGAGGTGTCATCGATAATGGTTTGGGTCAAAGGTAGATTAAACCAGGTTTGCTGGGCATCGACTATCTGCGCTAAAGCGGTTAGCGTGCCTATGGCCCCCGATAGCTTAAAGAGAACATCGTTGAAGTCAGCATCTGAGCCCCGCCCGAGGACGACATCTTCAATGGCAATCACCCCTGCTGACAACTGGGCAAACTGGTTGATGCCGTTTGGATTCGCAGCTGCGATGGAAAATAACGCTGGCCACTTGTCTTGCTCGGGCTTGTCAAAGATCGCTTGCAGCGTACTGTTGGGTGCCAATATAAAGGCAAAGTCCTCTCCTGGGGCTAACGTTACAGATTGGGTCCCCGCGAAGCTGCCGCCATTCCAATCTGGTTCACCCAGCTGACCTGAGAATTTTGCCCCATCGACCACATCTGAGAAGACCTGTGCGCCTTGCGGGCCATTGCTTAAGGCACGGCGTGCGGCTTCTCTCGTATAGTCTGCGGACCCCGGCACAAAGGCATCCATCCCATTCAAGCTATAGAGTCCAATCTCTCCGTTAGCTTCGCCCCCGTCAAACAAAAATTCTATCTGGACTGTCCCATCGGTTGCCGTAAAGACGCCGGTTTGGGAGTATTCGACAGCCAGGGTTTGGTCTCCTAGGGACAGCCAGCCACGATCATTTTCGCTCTGCAAGGTGGCCCATTGGTCTGCTGATAAAGCTTGCCCCTGCACCAGGGTCGCAAACATCGCGCCTTCATCACCTGGGGTATCGATAGCATTAACACGATCATCGACCCAATGGCCGATTTCTTCTAGCAAGACAGAGATGAGCGCTGAGGCGGGCTGCTGAAACAGTAAGTCACCCAGGTAAATGATCTGGGTACTGGCCGCATAGGCCCCATTCGCTTGTAAGACGGTTGTTGGTAACACGGTTACATTCGGCATGAGGTCTTCGCTGAGTTGCGATCGCAACCACTCGTCACCCCCGGGCCCGAACAAAGGATCTACCGTGGATTCACTCAAAAATGCCTCAATCTGCTGCATCGCCTGCTGCCAAGACGTCTGCAATAGTGAATCTATACGGTTAGAGAGATGCCCAGACAAATCAGTGGCAAGACCAACTTGACAGCCCCCAGTCCCCAGCAGTGGATCCGAGGTAGAGAGGGGGTCTGTAATTTCCTCTAGGCTCAGCTGAGTGCTCTGGCGCATCTCTTCAAACTCAGACATAACCTGATCTATTCGGCATGGGGACAACTCCGATGGGTCATCCATCAAAGAAGCTGAAGGAGCCAGCTGTCGCTCCACAGGATTACCCAGCAGGGGTAACCCCAAATAATCGCTCCCCCCGCTCCTTGGCACATTAAAAATCTCCCCACTCGGCCAGTGAGCGAGTAAACTCTCGTCAAACATAGATTTATGGTTCTTATTAGAGCAAAGACTTAAGCGCCCCCTCGGACGCGCTAATTGAAACTGCGCCCAAAAACATGAGCATCAGGATAAATCTTGCAATTCCAGTAGTTTCTCGGAAACGATTGATGATGCTTGATTTATGCCAACAGCTTTCCCAAAAATATGTTGACGGGCACGGTAATATTTTCTGCTAACTGAGAAACCCCTTCAGGAAGCTGCACAGTCGTTTATCGAACTGAGATGAGAAAAACTGGAATGAGACTTTAGACCTCTCCTCTTTCATTCTCTCAAGTCACCCGCTGTTTTCTTGCCCAAATCAAAAAAATGTTGGCTTGCTCGTAGTTTGGGCGCGCTGGCAGGGGAGTGGTTTGAAAAGCCTGACTAAACCTTTCATGGAGATCGAGCCGCCATTGATTCACTGCCTCCCACGGTAGTTGGGCATATTTGATCGCCAGCAGTTTTTCTCGATGTTGCTCCAGCCGGACGGGCACAAACCCGTCTTGCAAAGTCGTAATGCCCGACAGCAGTAAACGGATCAGGTGCATGGCATGTTTCCAGCGGATGTGACCCTTAGTGCGCAGGTCTTGCTCCATTTTTTTGAACTGAGATAGGGCATAGCCGTTATAGGTCTGGTACACCAGCTGCGAGAGAAAACAGCTACGCAGGTCAAGCAGGGTCTGGGGGCAGATAAATGCCGCGACGGTCGGTGTCGGAATGCTCGTCGTCCAGGCCATAGGCACGAGAGCCGACGATGCAGCGATGAATAATATAGTCCCGTAGCTCATAGTCAGCAAGAAAGTCCGACTGCTCGACCTGCTGATAATCCTTGCGAATGCTGAGTTCGTGACGGTGGAGCCCGACTTGCTGACCATCAGGCAGCTCAACTTGGTAGGTGTGGGAGTTATCCGTTGGGGCGTGGACGATACGCCCGACCGCACCTTTGGGGCAAATGATCTGCCCATCTGAGCTTGCTCGCTCAACGCGGCTGACGACCTGGGTGCCGATGGGCAAGATGAGGTGGGGGTTCATGGTTCGTAAATCTCAAGCTCAAAGCCACCCCTCCAGAATACCCAGCAGACGCTCAAACAGAATCCCCCCAAGCAGCGCAGAGGGTGCCGGGGGGATAACTGCAACAAAAAGGAGGGGAAGCCGAAACACTCATCGCCTATATTCATAGGAGTGAAAGAGCTAACAAATGTGTCGGCTTCGATCTACAGGGATTAGTTATAGATTCACGCCACTAACGTCGGTTTCAGCACCTAATTGGTTAAGAAACATCAAAGAACAGAGGGTTTTTTTGTTAAATAACGTTAACGATCAGAGTCGTCTAAAGGCCAAAAGCTTGTGAACTGACTGGCACGATCTATATCAACCTTAAATGTCACATCTCCTCCACCCCATCGCCACAGGTTCGTGATATCCACTCGCTATTGTATGACTATGTTTAACCCTCACACCTCTAGCCATCATCCTGAGAACTCAGGGCGACGGTAAGCCATAGCAGTCAAGAACAGCCCAACCGCTGTGGCTAATGCATTAGGGAATCGCCTGTAGCGGTTCCCTATTTTTTTGTCTTTGAACAGATATCGCTGACATCGATTCTTCACGAGATCGTCACACTGTTGACAAATACTGTGTCTAAAGTTGCACCTAAATCATTGAAATCCCGTTCTAAAAGCCCATTTTGAAAAAGCGATTTGCCCTATGAATGCTGCGATAGAAACCCGAATGATCGATTTTCTCCAGAGAGAATTTCAGCTTGCGCCCAAAACTTTAGCCTTGGCCCTTTCCCATGAGGAGCACTCAACCCAACTGCCCATGATCCTTTGGCAGTATGGGCTAATTACCCTGCCCCAGCTTGATCGCATCTTTGATTGGTTAGAGACCCTTTAAGCATTCATTGACGGGGTCTTTTGAATGCCAGCTTTCAATTGCGGGTCCTGGACTCAAAGGTTGCTACGACCCAAGCCATCACTTTATGCCAGAGATAACTCAAAAAGCTGGCATTCGTGGACGCGTTGAAACTGGCGGCGGACTTCTGCAAAGGCCTCTGGCTGAGTGCAATGGGCAAAGACCTGTGTGGGTGTCAGATTAGGGTTCAGTGAGGTGAAATTTGCCGGGGCTTCGGGTCCGGTCAGGTAAACATGGAGATAGCGCTCGATTTGGTGGAATCCTTGGGCACGGTACCAGGCAACCACGTGGAAATCATCGCGGGTCCAGGCTTCTAGCCTGACTAGAGAGTGTTGTTTTGCTGTTGCGATCGCGCTATCCAATAACGCCTGCGCAATCCCCCGACGCTGGTGATCCGGATGCACCCCGATATTCCAGATCATGCCCCCTAAACCCGGTCGAGCAGAGCACACACTCCCTGGAGTTTCTTCACATTCAATGTCAATAAAGCCTACCAGGGCACCGTCAGGGGCGATCGCAACTAACTCAATGGCAGGATTGCTGTAACGATCCTTGGTCCGATGAACGTCATCAAAATAAGCCGAGTCAAGGAAGGCCAGCACCCGACAGCGCACCCACTGGGTTTTGTCGGCTGGGGTATAAGGGCGAATTGAGTAATCATTGGGCTGCACGATCTTTCCCTGTCCATTCGCGTCTGAGAATGCTGTAAATAATATCGTTCCAGAGCTGACCATCAAGCTCGTGATGTTCTCGAAGGATGCCATCTTTATGGAACTTTAGCTTTTCCAAAAGCTTAATAGAGGCAGTATTGAACGCAGCGGTCTGACAGTAAAGCTTGTTGAGATCTGTTGTTGAAAATAGGTGATCCAGCGCCAGGGTAACCATTTTTGTGCCGATGCCTTTGCCTCTGTGGCCAGGGTTGACGATATAGCCAAATTCAGCCGAGCGATTGCGGGGGTTGAAATCAAAATAAACAAACCGACCCACTGGCTCAATATCGTGTCTATCCTCCTCGAAAAAAGCTAGCGTAACCACATGACCATCGGGTTCCGCTCGTTTGCCGTTTGTGATAGGGCGACAGGTACGCTCCTCAAGGCGAGATGCCTGATTCCATTGGGAGAAAATCGCTCTGTGGTCATTGGATGCTAAACAAAATTGCATAGTTCTTCACACGCTGTAGGTTCACCGTGGAGATGACATGCTATACCCTGCCTATCATCACGATGAATTTTTTGCCACTGCTTTCTCCATCCTCAATTTTCTCAAACGTTTCTACCGGCTCAAACCCCAACTTTTGCCACACTCGCTGTGCCCGTTGATTAAACGCGGCTATCGTTACCCGCAACTGACGGGTCTGATATCGCTGTGTCCCATACCTCGCGACAGCCAAGACATAGGCCTTGCCTCGGCCCTGGCCCACTAAATCAGGTCGTATTCCCATACCAAGGTCGAGGGCCTGAGCACTGTAGTTTCCACCGGGCACCTGACCGTCCGCGCCAAAAGAACAATACCCTTCCAGTTCACCCTGTCGGTTCAAGATGGCAAAAAAGGCATTTTTCGGATCAATCAGGTAGCGTAGATCAGCCTGATGGGTCTCTGGGGCAAAATTGTAGACATCATATGGAGCCGGATAGCGCCAGCTGAGAATTGCCAGGGCATGTCGCTTTTTCAGCGATTGAAATTCAAATTCCATATTGGGTTCGATCTGGGTGGTTGGTGGTCAGTTCTTAACGGCGCTAGACTAGGTTACTGGACCACCCCCCATGCTTGGCTGCCGCAAACCATGACTCTGATTACGCTCCGCTCGGTAAAAAAGGATTTTGGTATTAAAGAAATCCTTAAAGATGCCAGCTTCAGCATCGAAGAAGGCGAAAAGGTCGGATTGATTGGCACCAACGGCTCTGGCAAATCCACTTTGCTCAAGATGATGGCGGGTCTGGAGCCCATCGACGGTGGCGAGATGTGGGCCAACTCAGGGGCCAAAATTATCTATCTGCCCCAGCAGCCCGACCTCGATGATGATCACACCGTTCTTGAGCAGATCTTTGCCGACAGCGGCGGAAAAATGGCTCTGATCCAGGAATATGAGGAAATTTC
>JBCDDJ010000384.1:0-6501 GCA_039180385.1 Cyanobacteria bacterium P01_G01_bin.38
CCCCACGCCATCAGCGAAGCGTTGAACGCGGTGGACCAGGTGCTGGACCTACGCTGTATTGTCACCCTGACAGAAACCGGTCAGTCTGCACGGCTGGCGGCGGCGGAGCGGCCCAGCGTGCCCATCGTGGCGCTGACCCCCAATGTACAGACCTATCACCGCTTGAATCTGGTCTGGGGGATCCGGCCCATCCTGGTGGAGGATTTGGACAGCCCGCTCGAAGCCATCTTTGAGAAGATTGAGCAGACTCTCTTAGAAAAAGGCTTTGTGGCCTCGGGAGACAAAGTCCTGCTGATGGGTGGACTGCCCCTGGGTGTGGCCCATTCGACCAACTTTCTTAAAATTCAAACGATTAAGCAACCGTAGGAGACCATCACTATGGCAGATACAGGTATTCAAACCGTTCACGCTCGGGAAATTTTGGACTCGCGCGGTAACCCTACGGTCGAGGTCGATGAAGAGCAGCTTGGGGAGCGGGCGAGGTACGCCGGACTCAGTGCGTTTAAGCCGTAGCCACAGGCTCGCGCAGGCAGCCTGCGATCGCGGGCGCTCAAAGACTAGCAAGAATATCATCAGGAGAATTTGCCAATATGGACGCACAGGCACTGTGCGATGCCAGCGGTGATGGGCAGGCAGCTCGAAGCTGAGGGTCTCCCAGTAGGCGTTGAAGATGACGTGTCAATATTCTGCACTGGCAGGAGCACAAAGGGTAAAAGCCAAACTGTGGGAATCTTTTCCCCAGTCTGGCTGTCCTAGCTGTACACCGTGCCAAATAAGGTGTGGCATGGCGTTGTTAGGGCCATATCTTTGCGCCATTCGACAACTTTAATTTGTCATCACGATAGATAGTATGTCACTGTACGTTTATGAATCGCCGAAATATCCCCATGATCTTCGCTGAATACGAAGTCCTAGAACGTCCCTTCGGTTGGAAAGTTGAGTACTGGGATGGGCAGGCCCGCCTCACCCCCCGAGGAATTGGCGTCACTACTCGTATCGATCTGATGCCTCGCGCTCTGTCTCAGCCACTCACCTCCTGGCAAGACACCTTAGTTCCCGTGGATTCGGCATACACCGATCAGATGATTGCCGGATATTTTGAAGTCTTTGCCGATTCTGTTGAATTTTGTGACTGGCCTCTAGAAGACATCCGACACAGTGCGGACCGCGACATCAAGCGCTATTTTTCAGGGGAGAAAGGCGCTCCCTTGCAGGCTTCTGTCATGGCGCTAGAACCGAACACTCAGAAATTAGCGGGTCTGGCGCTATTTGTGCTTAAACCTGAGCAAAAACCCCATTTATACTTACTCTATGTGCGATCGCCCTTTCAAAGACAGGGTGTGGCGACAGCGATGGTGGGCTGGGGCATGAGTCGCCTGATCGAAACCGAATTTCAGGAGCTTTTCAGCACGTACCATATTTGCAATTACCAGAGCCGCCAATGGCATCACAAATTTGGGTTTCGGGATGTTTATGACGCCTACTATATCCGAATCAGATTGGGATGGCTAAACAACGAGATTTGGAGAAAGGAGAAGTTAGGAGAGTTAACAGGATTAGCTACCCTCCTTCAAGAGCGATCGCAATGGCAGTCCCAAATTGAGTCGGATGTTTAGAGCCCCTATACCTTTGCTGATTAATTTAGGCTAAACTTTACCCCACAGGATATCCTGGCGTATTTCAACGCTTCGCTGCAACGTCGCTCTTTAAGGTTGCCTCGTTATGCTAGCCCTCTTGATCGCCTTAACGATCTCAAAACACGGATTGAGGCAAGCCTCCCCCGGCCTAGCCTCACCAGTGAAATAGCCCGTCGGGAATTTCTGATTGCCCTAGATCAATGGATCGAGTCAGAGCAACCGATCTTGCAAGGCGCGATCTCGAGGGACAAACGTCAAATGCTGATAATCAGGTTTCTGGTTTTGAAGAAGGATTTCCAGACGATAAGCATAGTTGTTTTCGCATAAAGTGCAGGGTATGACTTTCGGGATAGTCATCGAGTTGACCAAAGATGGTGTATCCCAGTTTTTCGTAAAAAGCTTTAGCTTGAAAGCTAAAGGTCATCAGACAGCTGGCGCGGCATCCTCGGGTGAGGCCCAACTGTTCTGCATAGGTCACCAGAGATGAGCCAATGTTGCGATCGCGATAGTTCTCTTCTACCCAGAGGATATGGATATAGAGCCATTGAAACCCGGTGGAGCCGGTTAACCCACCGAGTAAATTGCCCGCCGGGTCGCGAGCGGCCAACTGTAGCAGATGCTCGTCATAGTGGCCAGTTTTCTTAGCATTGTAGTCATCAATGTGCTTGCTGAGCAAGTCTGCCTCGGCAGATGAGAGACTTTCGTCGATTTGGATATCGGGTGGGGTTGGCATGGGTAGAAGAGGAGTCGTAGAGCAGGGAAGAGCGGGAAGAGGGGGAGAGACTATATAAAAGATAATTGGGAGGTAGGGAAAATGTGGGGAAGATAAGCCGATTATTTTGAGCCTAAGGTTGGCCCTACAGCCTTGGGTAACTGGTTTTCGAGGAGGATGAGTTGGGTGTTAATTTGGGTCAGGTGAGCGGTAGACAAAGACCGGTTGGGGGTTGTTTCAGGTGGATGTAAAGACATGATGTCCATCATTCCAACGGCGTCTGAGAGGGGAAGATTTGGGAAGGCGTGATCCCTTAGATAGTGAATGAATTTCAGAGTCCTAAAGGCGTCAAACCAAACCCAAAGATATCTGCAAAAGTGGGCCAGGTCTCGGCACTGTCGGTCAGCTTGGGGTAGGATTTTCTCTAAGCCTAAAGCCAGTAAAGCGTCTAAAACTAGAGGGTTGTGGGTCGCCGCCTGTGTGATGTCTGTCTGTGTGATGTCTGTCTGTAAAGAGATCTGACTTTGAAATCGTTCACGAACTGATAAGTGGGGGGTTGGCAAATTAGAGGAAGGGGTCCACAGCTTAGGGATCACATCTAACCAGATTTTTAAATGCTGAAAAATCTGAGGATGGTAAAGCTCAAATTTGGGCTGTTGTGCCAGGCGAGCCATCGCTGCCCCGGTGCCGAAGGGCACCCGTTTTGAAATCCTGGAGGCCAGTTGAATGACCGGCGCTTTTAAGCGCAAGATCTGCCCCGTCTTGGCTAATTTGTTGAGCATGTAAAAGTCTTCTGCGGCGGTGCGTTTTGGAAAGCCGCGCACCATGGCGTAATGATATGCATTAATTTTGAGTAGGCTACCAATGGTTTGAAATGCATAGGGCGAGCCGACCTGGGCGAGCTGGATAACATAATAGCGAAGAGAAATTTCGTAAAACAGAATGTTTTCATGGGGTGGGACATGCTGAAAGGGATAGATCGCAACCGCCACATCGGGGGCGGGCGAAATGTTATTAAAGTAATGCAGGGGCAGCTTAATATCCGCATCTGTACAATGAATCCAGGGGCAGGCAACAATCCCCCGATGAATACAAGCCAGGGCCAAATCTCCGCCAATTTTGCGAGCTAAGCCGACCCCTTGTTTGGCCGGGAGTTGTCGACCATCGGTGGCACAGTCTACGATCAGACAGTCACTCTCTTGCCCTAGGGACACGCGGTTAATGGCCTGCTCAGTGGAGCTAAACTGCTTCAAAAAAGCCTGGGTCTGGGCAACGGCTGCCGGGTCGCTATCGACCGCTGAGTTAACGACCACAATCACTAATGTCTGTTGCAGGTCTGAGGGGAGGACCTCTTCGAGACAGTCTAAGGGCTCGTCAAAAACTGGAATCACCAGAACAAACTGATAAGGTCGAGGAAGCTGGGTCGCAAATGCTGCCTGAAACCAGCCGACGATGGGCTCTGCATAACCCTCAAGATATCGACTGATGGTGGCGGTAACCATATTCCCTTCTAACTCTTAACTCCTGACTCCAGGGACAACTCCTCTCTGTAAGCAGTCCCTCAGTTGCCCTCTCAATGCAATGCAGGCCGCACTGGCAAAGATTGCAAAATGTCGGCTTCGATGGGCAAGATCTCCGCCAGACGCTCTGTTACCTGGCTAGGGGAATAGTAATGGGTCGCAAAATTTAGAAAAAGGTCGGCGTGGCGGGCTTCGGCTCGGGTGAGTGATTGGTAAAAGTTTTTGAGCGACCCCAGAGGCAGCGCCTCTGCCACTTTTGCAAAGCGTTCTAGCCCCCTTGATTCAAGGATGCTAGCCACTAGCAACCGGTCGAGAAAATATACCTCGGTGCCAGCCCGCAGCACCTTGCGAAGCTGCTTGATGTAGGCATCTTTTTGATCGCCGGGGTTGGTGAGGTTGCGATCGCACATCAGCCGAAACACTTCGCGATAGTGCTTGAGTTCTTCAATTGCCAGCTCAATCATGGCCGCCACCAGCTCTGGCTTATCTGGATAATGGGCCGCCAGGGTGAGCGCCGAACTCGATGCTTTTTTTTCATTCGCTGCGTGGTCGATCAGAAAGCTGTCAAAATCATCCAGTGCGACTTGCAGCCATTGATCAGAGCTCTCGCATAGCAGCTGGATGGGCAATTGGATGGGCAGTTGGACGGTCATAGGCGACGGGCAGGGCTTTCAGGGGGGCAAACGCAGGCTTAGGGCCACACTCAATCATAACAGTCGGCAAACCTCGGCTCCATGGCTGACATGACGTCTATTACTACGATCTCAACATTTTATTCCCGTACAAATGGCTAATTCACGCCCTTGTCTTTGGCCTCCATTTTAGGCGAATATGACCTAGATGAACAATCCGACCATGATGCCGCCGTCTCTCCCACAATACGATGCCCCATCATACGATGCTATTGTGGTTGGCTCAGGTGCAACCGGGGGCGTAGCGGCAAAGACGCTTAGCGAACAGGGGCTTAAGGTTCTGGTTTTAGAAGCGGGGCCAGTCGTTAATCCCAAAACCGATTTGGGTAACGGTCCTAGGGCCATGGCTAAACGGCTCCACAACCTATTCGTGTCGCGGCGGCAGTCCTATCAGTCGATGCATCCGGGCTATTGGAAGGCCAACCCTGATCTGTTTATCGACGAAAAAGATAACCCCTATACCACCCCAGCCAACAAACCTTTTTACTGGATTCGAGGTCGTCAGGTGGGGGGCAAAAGTCTGACCTGGGGCGGTATCACCCTGCGGCTGTCGGATTATGAGTTCAAAGCTGCCAGCCGCGATGGCCATGGCGAAGATTGGCCGATTGCTTACCAAGATCTGGCCCCTTACTACGATCGACTGGAGCAGTTTTTGCAGGTCCACGGCAACTGCGATCGCATCCCCCAGCTGCCCGATGGGCAGTATCAGTCACCGTCAGAGCTGACCCCCGCCGAGCAACATCTTAAGGCTGTGGTGGAGTCGGAATGGTGCGATCGCACCCTGATTGCCTCCCGTGGGTTTCGCCGCCATCAACCCACCGCTGATACGCCCTGGCCCCGGTCTTCAAGCCAGGGAGCTGCCCTCCAAGCCGCCTTAGACACTGGCAACGTAACCCTACAATCTGACGCGGTGGTTAGCCATGTCAGCTTTGACCCCAGCACGCGCAAAGCCCGAGGGGTAGGCTACATCAACCGCACCACTAAAATGGCCCACGAGGTCTTAGGGCGTGTGGTCATACTCTGTGCTTCAACCATTGAGTCGGTTCGCATATTGCTACACTCCACCGAGCAATATCAGCCAGGGGGGTTGCAAAATCAATCCGGTGTGCTCGGGCGCTATCTGATGGACCACGTCTCTACCACCACCTTTTTCTTTTTACCCGGTTTTGAGACACCCCCGCAGTCCTTCGAACTCTCCGGCAGCGATAGCTTTTTTATCCCGTGTTTTTCTAATTTAGACACCCAGCAAGAAGACTTTCTCAGGGGCTATGGCCTTTGGGGGGGTATCCAACGCTTTGACCCACCCAGGGCTTTTCGCAAAGTGGGCAAAGGGGCCATTGGCTTTCTGATTGCCCACGGAGAGGTTTTACCTAACCCCAAAAACCATATTCAGCTCAATCCAAAGGTGACCGACGCTTGGGGCATTCCGGTCCCCCACATTGATTGCGCCTGGTCCGATAATGAACAAAATATGCTGGCGCACATGAATACCCAAATCAATGAGATTATCCACCGGGCCGGGGGCCAACCCATGGGCCTCACCGATCTGTTTCACATTCCTATGTTTGCAAACTACGTGCGTAAGATGGAAAAAATTATGGCCCTTGCGGCCCCCCCTGGCTACTACATCCATGAAGTGGGCGGGGCCCGCATGGGCACCTCGCCCGACAATTCTGTTGTCAACTCAAACAATCAATGCTGGGAAGCCCCCAACCTGCTCGTCACCGATGGGGCCTGCTGGACATCATCTGCCTGGCAAAGTCCCACCCTTACCGAAATGGCCATTACGACACGGGCCTGTGAGCAGATTGCGAAAGACCTCCGAAGCGGATCTCTTTAAGAAGAAATTTAAGCCCCTATGAATGATCCTGAGCGTTTCTCACCCCCTTCTCTGCAGCTTGCGGGGGGGTGGACCTGCGAGAAACTCAGCTTTGGCGATC
>JBCDDJ010000385.1:0-6498 GCA_039180385.1 Cyanobacteria bacterium P01_G01_bin.38
ACGGGGAGAATTGCCCCGGTTATATAAGCGGCTTCGTCAGAGGCTAAAAAGTGAAAGGCGGCGGCGATTTCTTTGGGTTGGGCCAGCCGTCCTAACGGAGTCCGGTTGGCGACAAAGGGGATCTCGGGGTTATCGGGGATGCTGGTGACGGCGGGGGTGAGGACGGTGCCGGGTGCGATCGCATTCACCGTAATCCTTTTCGCCGCCAACTCAATCGCGGCGCATTTGGTAATCTGCACCACCGCCGCTTTCGAAACTGCATAGGCGGACCCAAGGGGAATCCCGATCATGCCTACAAAGGACGTCGTGTTGATAATGCGTCCACCCGTGTCAGGCATAAACCTTGGCGCATGTTTTACGCCAAATGTAACGCCATGGACATTGACCTCAAAGGTGCGCCGGAGAGCTGCTTCTGTCAGCTCTGAAAAGGGAATCCCCAAGGGTTGAATACCGGCATTATTCACGAGAATATCAATGCGGCCATCAATAGCGGCTACCGTTTCCAGGCATCGCAGCAGGTCAATTTCTTTGGAAACGTCGCCCATTAAAGGCTTAACACCTGGAGGGCTGGACTCTACGAGATCAATGGAATATACCGTTGCCCCGGCTTCTAGAAACTGGGTTGCGATCGCTTCTCCAATCCCAGAAGCGCCCCCGGTGACTACGGCAATTTTGTTGGCTAATGAAAACATGACCAAACTCTTATGGGGTGTCTAAAACTCATTCCTGGCTGACCAGAGATGCCATCGGCTCCAACGAAATACCCGCTTCAGGTTCCTGCTTTTCAGCGATCAGGCCAAACTTCATCCACCAGTCGCTGGTTAAGTCCCAATGCTGATTAATCTGTTTATTTTCCCACGCCAAAGGTGGCTTGCCCTCTGCCACCCCCATAAATCGAGAAGATTCTTCTAGATCAAAGACATAGAGGCCCCCTTCCTTCGGTTGACCATCAGCCCCAATCACTAGCTCGACATCCTCCAGACCAAATTGCAGCCCATCCGCAATGATCTGGTTCCCTTCCTGGGGATTATCTTTCCAAAAGTCAACGGCTGCAAAATACGCTTGCATCGCCAGTTTTGCTGCTTCTGGACGATCCTCAATAAAAGCCTGGCTCATATACATGCCATCGGCTAACAAGGCCGTCTTAATCCAGTAATCTTCGCTGGAGGTGGCCACTACACTGGCTCCCTCCAGCCCGTCTAACACCTGACTGCCAAAGGGCTCCCAAAATTCCCCTGCGGCCACATCCCCGGAGAGCATAGCTGCCACGGCATCATCCATAATCAGGTTGACAAACTCAACGTCGTCAATTGATAGCCCATTTTCTTCTAGCCAAATCCCCATGTAAATTTGACTGAGACCGCCTTCTAAAACAGCAACCTGCTTACCTTTTAGATCTTGGGGAGATTTAATATCTGGCCCCAGAATGATCTTGTCTGTGCCAAAAGAGGGGTTAGTGTAGGCCACCAACCTGACAGGCACGTCACTGTCAGCCGCGATCGGGCCGTATTCCACCGTGCTGGAGGTGACATCTAACTGCCCGGCACTCATGAGCGAAAAGCTCTCGTAGGGGTCTTCGATAATTGAGATATCTAGTGCCAACTCTGGGACAAGATTTTTCTCTTTGGCGATAAACCAAAACCCATATCCGGGCCAGGAAAACAGGGAAACCTTGACGGTTTCTTGGGCGGTGTCTGAAGCGTCCTGGACGTCTTGACTCACTGGGGAAGACGTATTACATGCGACAATCACCGTCAAGGTAACCAGTAACAAGCTTACAAACTTAACTGCCGAAGAAAAACGATCGCTCATGGGGATTCCTGGTTTGGGGGGGCTTTAAAGGGGCTCGCTCATCAATGCTTGAAGGCTTTTTCACGGTAAAGATAGGGAAACAGCTGACGGTGGGCAAGCCGCATCAGCCAGTCAAATAGCAAGCCCAGGACGCCGATCATCAGAATGCCCGCCATAATTTCATCTACCTGGACAAACCGCTTGGCCCGCATCATCATGGCCCCGATGCCATCGGTGGCGGCAACAATCTCGGCAATGACCAGGTAAGTCCAACTGACGGCAAGCATTTGGCGTAGGGTATCAAAAATAGCCGGTAGGGCTGAGCGGAAAATAATCGTTCTCAAGATGGTTCGTCGGCCTGCGCCTAAGGTTTTGGCCGTTTCTACTAATTCCATACGGACGGCTTTGGCGTTGTCCATAATCAACGTAATCAGAAACCAGATAACGCCTAAAAATAGCAATGCAATCTTCTGGGTTTCACCGGTGCCAAACCACATCAGCAGCAAAGGCACAAAAGAGGGGGCAGGTAAATAGCGAAGGGGAGAAACCAAGGGATTCAGAAAGGCCTCTACCACGGGAAACGTGCCCATGAGCACCCCCAAGGGAATGGCCACCAGCACCGCCAAGGCATAGCTACTCAGAATCCGAACGATGCTTTGTAACACATCTGCCAGGAAATTCTTTTCGGCAAACAACTGATATAACGCCCTCACAACTGCCCAGGGTGAGGGTAAAAGCTGGGCGGGCACCAGGTGAGTGGCCGATAGCCCATACCAAACTAAAAGAAAAAGACACCACCCTGAGAAGCCCAATAGCAGCGTTATAGCAGTGCCACCGGGCTTTTTAACATCTATGTGAGGCAGCCACATGGGCTTAGAAACTTGAACCATACGCCTCCTCCCGCATCAGTCTGATAATCTTTTTCTCAAGGTCGATGTACTGAGGAATTTCAAACATCTCGGCTTTGCTGCCGGGCCTGCCCCCCTTTTGCAGCGGGGCGGCGATACAGTCTCTGACAGTGCCTGGATGGCTAGAGAGAAAAACGATATGGTCAGCGAGAAACAGTGCCTCATCGACATCGTGGGTTACGATCAACGCTGTGACATGTTCCTGATGCACAATGTCTAACAGCAATTCTTGCATTTGCCAACGTGTTTCTGCATCCAACGACCCAAACGGTTCATCCATCAATAGAATTTCGGGACCGTTGGCCAGGGTTCTTGCGATCGCAACCCGTTGCCGCATCCCCCCCGAGAGCTGATCTGGGTAGGCGTCTCGAAATTTTGTCAGTTTCACCCGTTCGATAAAATAGCTGGCGATCTCTTTTCGCGCTTTCTTAGCATAGCCATTAACCCGTAAGCCGTACTCTACGTTTTCTTGAACGGTTAACCAGGGAAAAGACGTATAGCTTTGGAAGACCATACCCCGGTCTCGCCCTGGCCCTGATACGGGCTCACCTGACAGGATGATCTCACCCGATGATACCGGCAGTAAACCGGCAATCATGCGCAGCAGCGTAGACTTGCCACACCCGGAGGGTCCGAGTAACACACAAATATCCCCTTCATCCACCTGGAATGAAACATTGCGAATGGCACAGACGGTTTTGCCCTTGAGGGGATAGTGCTTTGAAACGGCGGCGACCGTCAGCTTACCTGTCTGTTGGGAAGGGGGGTGTTGGGAACGGGCAGCGCGACTGTCCCGAAGCAGAGAAACCCCCTGACCTGGAGAATTTAGAAATTGAGAAGGGGGAGTATAACCCGATGACACAGAGATTTGAACCCTCTATTGAGTGCTTAAGAGGGAACGTAGCGAATTTTATCAGAATGTGTTGTCTCTATGGATACATTAGAGAATCGTTGTCTCTGGCGAGCGGCCATCCAGCAGGTGATCTCCCAAACGTCTGCGACGGGCATGCCCGTATAGGGCAAGGTTTGCATGTAGCCATCGTAGAGAAACTCGGGCATCATCGTTGTCTGGGTCATGCCCCTTTGTTTTTGCTTCTCCCAAATCAGGCTCCACCAGCGCTCGTGGGCCGCTAAGGCCGCCTCAGACTCGGGCGCACGGGGGTCGGCAACCTGGGCATGTTGAGGATAGCCCACGCGGCACTGAATGTGATGTGCCCGCTCAGCGCAAAGCTCTAATATGGGCCACTCTGTGTCGATCAGGCGTTCACAAACGACACACCAATGGCTAAAGTCACAGGTCAGTTTCATGGCGGGGAACTGATTGAGCAGATCTCGGGTCACCCAGGGATTATAGAGTGAGCGGCTGCGGTGGGTTTCAAAACTAATGGTGATGCCAGAGGCTTGCTCTAATGCTAATGCCCGACCAAAAAAATCTACATTTTGCTGCCACGACCAAGCGTCATATCCACACATTGTCGAGACAAACATTGCCCCGACTTCGTTGGCGTGGTCAACCACCCACTTTAAGTCACTCAGGTGATCATCCAGGGATCGTTCGGGGCGAGGGATCCACCAATCTTTAGGACTCTTGTGATCGGCCCCGGTTGTTGCCTCGGCAATGAACACCAGGCCATTGTCTTGAAGAAGACGACGCAGGTGCTGTCTTTGTTCAGGCGTCTGGGGAATTGGCCCTTCGAGACCGTCAAAGCCATCGTCAAGGGTCTGTTGAATGAGCGACTCTAGAGTGGGTGGACCTGTCCACCAGGAGCGCAAGACGAGCAGTTCCAAAATAGCCTCTGATTAAGTCCATAATATCCCATCATAAGCCCCAAGCCCAAATAGTCTAGTACGCCATTTGCCTGCGTACCTGCTCAAACATTTCTAGCCCAATTCGTTTGGGCCAGAGATTTAGTAACAACAGCACAAACAACCTGACCTATTCATGAACGCAATAAAGCTATTCGCAAAAGCAATCCATTAGGTTATGCAAAGATGTAATGGATTTAACAGATGTGTCTGAAATATTACTGATAGCGTTTAAGTACATAGGGATGTGTGATTTTGCCGAATAGCCTGAGAACAACATATACGCTCTTTCTGGCAAGCGCACTTTTTTGCTGAGGTCTCAAGTATCCGGTTATTAGGTTTTATAGCCTCCTGAAGGATATTCTTCACTGGGGGCCTCTCCCATAATGCCCGTATTTCCTACATGGCCTGTGTTCTCGCTTTATTTCTCCTATCAATATTTAGTCTGGTAGTCATCAATGAGCAAACATTTCAGTCAGCTTAGAGCCGATCCAGATCGCAGTTGTCCTACGAGGAAACGCGTCTGTTGGATACTGTGATCTCCCCTTTGTGAGTGATTTTCCCTCTAGTTAGCCTGAGCCATCCTGTTAGCCTGACTCGAATTATGTTGTAGGAAACAGCGCTTCTTATGAGTCCTGAGGTTCTAGAGTCTTCCTCTGCTGGATAAGTAAGGGCATTAAGGGAGCTGGCAAAAGTAATGTCAGGCCAGTATATTCTCTTATGGAAGCCTCTTCACATCAGGCTTTCAAGAGTGTTTTTGCTGATATTGCCGAGACTGTGCCGCCAAGGGTAGATCAGAACCGTTTGAAAGTGTGTCGTCTAGGATATCTGAACCACCAATGCCAGAGACAAGAGATAATCTTCTAATCAAAAAGCGAATGCAGGCCCTTAAGTTAGGGGGTGTTCACCGTACTAAAGAGGGTGACTCGATGCCAACAACCGTCCACATCGTGGGCCTTGGCAAAGTGGGGGCTGATTTCATTGCCCAGGCGATCGAGCAAGCCCCGGATGATTTTTTAGCCGATAGCCGTCAACGATTCACAGCTTTAGCGATAGATATTGGCGATCAAAACTTGCAGCCGGTTGAAACAGCGGCTAAAAGGTTGCCGGTTGACCAGACTCAGGTGAGGACCCTGGCGTTGGAGGTGCCTAGCAAGAAAGACTTGTTTGCTTCGCTACGTCGATATCGAGAGTTCTTAAAGCTGGAGTTTCCTCGCTACTATTGGAACCCAAACTACGAACCCTGGTTGCCGGATAGTGTTGATATCTCTGAGTCGGGCGAGGCGCTCCCCAGGGCCTTGACTAAGGCAATTTATGGGATGAGCTACTATGAAGCCCCTAATTTAGTCGAGAACGAGCTGGAGATATTTGCGAAGAGCGTCACGGATACCCAGTGCCAGTCAGTAGTTTGTATTGTCTTCGACTTAGGAGACAGTGTGGGCAATGGGATTGTGGTTGATCTGGCCAGACACCTCTCTAACGTCAAGTTTGGCCGCAGAGCCCTGGTGCTGGGCATTGGCATTGTCCCCTGCGAGGGTGATTTGCAGCCGCAATCAGCCACCTCGATCTTCCCGGTATTGAATGAGCTGGACTGCATGCTGGACCAGGAGAAAAATGATGGAGTGGTTCAGGTTTGGGGCGATTTGTATCGAGATCCGTTTACAGCTGGGTTCTTGATGGTGCCTCAAAAGCCCATGTGGGAGAAGACACAGGATCTTGCGGCCACTCAAAAGCGCACCTATGCTGAGCTGGCCTCATTTTTGATGGACAATCAAAGTATTGATCTGTACGAGAGCTTGAGGCTACTCAATTGGGTAGGGGCCTCTCCGACCCAGCACTCCGCCGCCCGGAGCCGCTATGGGAAGCGCTGGTGCCACCTCTTTGGATTTATGGATCTCGATGACGGTGTGCCTGAGCTAGAGAGTTTGCCCAGCCAGCTGGGGCTAGTGGGCGAAAAGTACAGTCCTGACTACTTCGAAATTAGAACCTCTGC
>JBCDDJ010000386.1:0-6460 GCA_039180385.1 Cyanobacteria bacterium P01_G01_bin.38
GTTGGACCTCGGTAATGTAGCCGCCCATGTCTACGCCGAATTTGAAAGTGAGAACCTTGAGTGCGATCGCTTAAATCAAGCCTTTCAGCGGCTGATCGATCGCCATGACATGCTGCGCACGGTGGTGCTCTCTCAGGGCGAACAGCAGGTTTTAGAGACCGTGCCGCCTTACACGATTGATCGGGTTGATTTGCGTCAGATGCCTGCTGCAGAAGTTGAGCGCCAGTTGATGGCCCTGCGGCATCAGCTTTCTCATCAGATTCACGAGGCTGATCAATGGCCGTTATTTACCGTTCGGGCAGCCCAATTAGAGGGGCAGCGACTGCGGCTTTTCTTGAGCTTCGATAATCTCCTGGTCGATGGGGCCAGTCTGGGGCTGCTGTGCTGGGAATGGGGGCAACTTTACCAAGATTTAGACACCCCGCTAACCCCGCTCAATCTCTCTTTTCGAGAGTACGTTTTAGCTTTAAAGGGCTTTGAACAGTCTGAAGTCTACCTGCGATCGCTCACCTACTGGCAACAGCGGCTCGCTGACCTGCCTCTGGCCCCAGACCTCCCCCTGGCAACCGCACCCGCCGCCTTGACCCAGCCTCGGTTTAGCCGCCTGACTACCCAAATCGAAGCCCCCACCTGGCAACGCCTACAAAAACAAGCCCAAACAGCTGGGCTGACCCCCTCGGGGTTGCTCGTGGCCGCCTATGCCGAGATTTTGGCCACCTGGAGCAAACATCGCCGTTTTAGCCTCAATTTGACCACCTTTAATCGCTTACCCATCCACCCGCAGGTGCAAGCCATCGTAGGAGATTTCACCTCTTTAACTTTGCTAGCCGTTGACTACAGCACCCCTGGTAGCTTTTGGCAGCGGGCGCAGCAGCTACAGCACCAGCTCTGGCAAGACTTAGAGCATAGCTATGTAAGCGGGGTTCGGGTGTTGAGAGAGCTGGCTCGGTCGCCAGAGTCTGCGACCCGCGTCACCATGCCGGTTGTTTTTACCAGTCTGCTCGCCAATCCTCAACTCAAACGAGAATCGGCTTTTGGCACTGACTGGTTGGGTCAAAGGGTATACAGCATCGCCCAGACCCCTCAGGTCTGGCTCGATCATCAAGTCTACGAAGAAACTGGCGCGCTTGTGCTCAACTGGGATGCCGTTCAAGGTCTGTTCCCAGCAGGCATGGTAGAAGCTATGTTTGATGCCTATGTGCAACTTTTAGAAACTCTGGCAGAACAACCCGATATCGGTGAACAAACTCGCATCGCCTCGCTGCCCGAGCAGCAACGGGCGCGGCTAAGTGAGTTTAATGCAACGGTAACGACGCTGAGCGATCAGTGTTTGCACACGCTTTTTCTCACCCAGGCAGAGCAGCAGCCTCAGCATCTCGCTGTCGTGGCTGGCTCTGTCCAGTTAACCTATGCCGACCTGTTGGTGCGATCGCAACAGCTAGCCCAACATCTGCAATCTCTCAATGTCAAGCCCAATCAGCTGATAGCCATTACCTTAGAGAAAGGTTGGGAGCAAGTTGTTGCCGTCCTGGGCGTGCTCATGTCGGGGGCTGCCTACGTGCCGATTGACCCAGCCTTGCCTCAGGCCCGACGCTGGCACCTGCTCGAACAAAGCACCGAGCCTGGCAACGCTGCTATTGTGCTGACCCACAGCGGGCTACAGACCACCCTGGATTGGCCCGAGCAATCGCACACGCTGGCGATTGACACCGCAGACCTGCCGCCCGTGACTGACGGCCTGCTCGTACCGCAGCAGCCAACCGACCTGGCCTATGTGATTTATACCTCAGGCTCCACAGGGTTGCCCAAGGGGGTCATGGTTGACCATCGGGGGGCCGTCAATACGATTTTAGATATCAATCGGCGCTGGGAGGTGGGGCCCTGCGATCGCGTCTTTGCCCTCTCTTCGCTCAGTTTTGATCTCTCGGTTTACGATATTTTTGGCACCCTGGCCGCAGGCGGCACCCTCGTGATCCCCCCGACCAGTGCCGCTAAGGACCCGGCCCTGTGGTCTGAAATCCTGTTGCGTGAGCAGGTTACCCTCTGGAATTCGGTGCCGGCACTGATGCAAATGTTGGTCACCTACGCGGCGGGCCGTCCCGACATTCTGCCGTCCTCGCTACGCCTGGTGCTGCTCAGCGGAGATTGGCTACCGCTGAGCCTGCCTGACCAGATCCGAGCCTTGGTGCCAGACGCCCAGGTGGTCAGTTTAGGGGGCGCGACAGAAGCCTCCATTTGGTCTATTTTTCACAACATCGAGGCGATTGATCCGACCTGGACCAGCATTCCCTACGGTCGCCCCCTGGCAAACCAGCAGTTTTATGTCTTAGATGCCGAGTTAGAAACTTGCCCAGTTTGGGTGCCGGGGCAGCTCTATATTGGCGGCGCAGGTTTGGCTAAAGGATACTGGCGAGATCAGACCAAAACCGCTGCTAGCTTTGTGACCCATCCCCACACCGGCAAGACGCTATATCGCACCGGAGATTTGGGCCGCTATCGACCCAGCGGTCAGATTGAGTTTTTAGGTCGAGAGGATACTCAAGTCAAAATTGGGGGCCATCGGATTGAGCTTGGAGAAATCGAAACGGCACTCGAACAGCATCCTGAGGTCGCCCAGGGGGTGGTGCTGACTATCGGAGACTCTGCCCAGCAGCTGGTGGCCCAGGTCTGTCTAGCCGACAACTCTACAGAAACAGCGCGTCAATTGACCTCAGGTCAAATACCCACAATTTCAGCCTGGCATCACAGCTCTGCCGAAAGCGCCAACAGTTGGCAAGCTATGCTCTCAGCGACGCTCTCCCAGACGGCCCAAATCGCAGAGCCCGGCGACTGGGAGACCTTTAAGACATTTTGGCAGCATCTACAGGATCTTTACCAGGTTGCCATTGGCAGAGTGCTCTCTCAGACCGGGGCCTTTACCCAACCCGGCGATCGCCATTCCTGGAATAGCCTGCAACAGAGCCTTCAGATCCATCCGCGCTACCACCCTTGGCTCAGACGAGCCCTCAATCAGCTGATCGAGCAAGGCTATCTACAAGAGCAGCAAGCTGAGTACATTCAAGTCTTACCGCTGCCTGAGAGTCTCCCTGCTGAGCTAGTTCAACAGCTGATGACAGAGGCCAACCAGGCCATTGGGTTGGATGCCGCCGCGACTCGCCTCTTGATCGAGATTGTTGAAAACCTGACCGACATTCTCACAGAAAATCAGCACTCAGCAGAAATCTATGCAGCGGAGGCCATTCCTGAGGTCTACCAAAAGCAGTTTCACACCAGTAACCTGGCCCTACAGCATGCGATCGCATCCCTGGCAAAAATTTGGCAACCAGAGGGACCCCTGCGAGTTCTAGAAGTGGGGGCGGGCATTGGCTCAACGACTCATTACGTGCTGCCGATGCTACCGGCGGATCGCACGACCTACGTTTTCACCGACCTCTCCAACTATTTTCTGCAATCTGCCCAGCAAACCTTTGCAGCATATCCGTTTCTAGAAACCCGACTGTTAAATTTAGAACAGCCGCCTCAGACCCAGGATTACGAACTACACAGTTTTGATGTGGTGATTGCCTCCAGCGTTTTACATGCCACCCGCGACATTGCTGAAACCCTCAACCACATTGTCTTACTGCTTAAGCCAGGCGGCGTTCTCCTGCTGTTAGAAGAAACCCAGTTCCAGGCTCCCTTTGACCTGACGATGGGTCTACAGCAGGGCTTTGATCGGTTTGAGGATACGGCACTCCGTCAGCAGCATCCTTTACTTTCTCAAGATCAATGGCAACAGGTGCTACTGACAGCCGGATTTACGGCGTGCGAGGTCTTGTCTCAACCTGACACCATCGCTGAGTGGCTCGGGTTTGATGTTTTCATTGCCCAGGCACCCACCCCCGTGAGAGTGTTCCAGCCAGACAATCTCAAGCGCTACCTCAGCCAAAAGCTGCCAGCATATATGGTGCCTCAGCACTATATGGCTCTAGAGGCCATGCCTCTAACGACCAATGGCAAGATCGATCGCCGCAGCTTACAAGCGCTTTGGACGGTGACGCCCTCGGTCGAGTCTGACTATGTTGCCCCCCAAAATGCCATCCAAGCCAGGGTAGTGGAGATTTGGCAAGCATTGCTGAGTCGCGATCGCATTGGCATTGAGGACAACTTTTTCGAGCTAGGCGGTGATTCACTGATCGCCACCCAGGTGGTAGCCCGAGTGCAAGATAGCTTTCAGGTAGACGTGCCCCTCCGTCATCTCTTTCAAGCACCCACCATTGCTCAACTCGCGGCAGCGATTGTTCAGGCCCTCGCCGCCCAAGTTGACCCAGACCTGATTGCCAACCTAGAAGCTGAGAGCGAGTTTAATCGGCTCGAGCCTCTCAACCCTGAACCCCTGCAGCTAGAAGGAGAGTCTTTCCATGGATAACTTAGCTAATCGGATTGCGAATCTCTCCCCAGAGCAGCTGGCTCAGGTCACCCAGCGGCTACAGCAAAAGCGCCAGGGCCAATCCACTATCGAGATCCAACCCCGATCCAACCCCACCTTTTCATTATCCTTTGCACAGCAACGCATCTGGTTTCTGCATCAGCTACAGCCAGAGAGTCCTCTCTACAATGTGCCGGCCTCAATTCAGATCGTTGGCCCGCTGGATGTTGCACTATTAGAGCAGAGCTTAACTGCACTGTGCCATCGTCACGAGCCCCTACGAACTGTTTTTATCACCAACTCAGCCGGAGAGCCTCTGCAGGTGATCCAGCCGGGGCAGTCTTGGTCTCTTGCGCCCATAGATTTACAAAGTCTATCCTCTGAAAAACAGCAGAAAACCATCAGCCAGCAAGCGATTGCCATCGCAACAACCCCCTTTAATCTTACCCAGGGTCCCCCATTGCGAACGGCGCTCTTGAGGCTAAATGCTGACCACCATATTTTGCTTCTCTGCTTTCATCACATCATTGTGGATGGCTGGGCTTTAGGGATCTTTGTCCAAGAACTCACCGCTTTCTACGAAACCTTTCAAAACCAAAGCCTTCCCCCCTTATCGCCGCTGAAGATTCAGTCTGTAGACTACGCTGCCTGGCAACGCCAGTGGCTGCAAGGAGAGGCAGGCGACCGCCTACGGCGCTACTGGCTCAAGCAACTACAGGATGTGCCAACGCTGCTAGAGCTGCCCACAGACTACCCTCGCCCGCCGGTTCAAAGTTTGCAAGGAGCCAGATATCCTCTGCACCTGGGGCGATCGCTCACGCAGCTTTTAAAGCAATTTGGTCAGTCAGAAGGCGTGACCTTATTTATAACGGTTTTGACCGCTTTTAAGGTGCTGCTATATCGCTACACAGGTCAAACCGATTTACTGGTAGGCACCCCCGTAGCCAACCGTCATCAGGTGGCGACAGAACGATTGATTGACGTCCTGATGAATACGTTACCGCTTCGGACCCAGCTGCAAGAAGATTGGACTTTTCGAACGCTTCTGCATCGGGTCAGGGACGTCGTGATTGAGGCCAATGCTCATCCAAACTTGCCATTTGAAAAACTAGTCGAGATATTGCAGCCAGCTCGATCTCGCAGCTATGCCCCCCTGCTACAGGTCATGCTCAGTGTCCAGACGAGCCCCCTCGACCGTCATACGTGCGGTAATTTGACCCTAAAGCTGGAGCCGCTTTACACCGGCAGTACCCAATTCGACTTGGTGCTCAATCTATTAGACACTGCCGAGGGTCTAGAAGGTTGGCTAGAGTACAGTACCGATCTGTTTGCACCAGAGACTATCCACCGGATGGCTGGCCATCTCCAGACCCTATTAGAAAACAGCTTGGTAGCCCCCGACTGCCAGATCGCACAAATTCCGCTGCTGACACGGCTCGAACAAAAGCAACAGCTCCAAAAGTGGAACAATACGGCAGCTGCTTTGCCCGAGCCACAATGCATCCATCAGCTCTTTGAACAGCAGGTTGAGCGCACCCCAGATGCCGTTGCTGTGGTGTTTGAAGCGACGCAGCTGAGCTATCAAGCGTTAAATACTCGCGCCAATCAACTGGCCCAGCATCTACAGAGCCTGGGCGTGGGAGCCGAAACACTAGTTGGCCTATGTGTGGAACGATCCCTTGAGATGATCGTGGGAGTGTTAGGGATTCTCAAAGCCGGGGGAGCCTATGTGCCTTTAGACCCGAGCTATCCTCGAGAGCGGCTGAGATTTATGCTCCAAGACGCGCAGGTGTCAGTCTTAGTCACCCAAACGCAGTTCTTAGAGATCTTTCCCCAGTCTGAGATCCGAAGGATCTGCCTTGAGCAGGAGCAACCTGCACCCGCTCAAGCCCCTGCCGCGAATATACAGGGGGTCGTGACGGCCCACAATTTGGCCTATGTCATTTATACCTCGGGCTCGACGGGGACCCCCAAAGGGGTTCAAATTCAACATCAATCCGTCGTCAATTTTCTCACCGCAATGCAGACAGCCCCCGGTCTGAGTCCAACGGA
>JBCDDJ010000387.1:0-6447 GCA_039180385.1 Cyanobacteria bacterium P01_G01_bin.38
GCACCTCGGCCATGAGCACAAACTCTCCGGCTTGTAAGCGAGTTTGATAAATAGCGGCCTTTTCCTCTGGCATACCCAGTGCAACCAGTGCTGAGACGAGACCCGCCCCTGCTCCGCCAGCCAGTGCGCCACTGGTGGCTCCAAGCAAGACGGCACCTATGGGGCCTGCGGCAACCACGGGGCCTACAAAGGGCAGAAACAGTACGCCCACCCCTGTGAGTAAGCTCAGTAGAGAGCCAAACAAAGAGCCAAATACAGCACCTGTCCTCAGGCCTCCTAAGATGACATCTTTCTTCGTGATAAAGCCAGAAATCCGTGTCTCGGACTGAAAGTTACGACCCATCACTGAAATGTGATCCCTGGGGACACCGCGATCAAGCAGACGACGAATCACTTGATCAATCTGACTCTGCTCCTTAAAGACGGCAGATATGGTTCGCTCTGCTTTGTATGCATCGGTCATAAAAATCTCTTCTTCTTGAATAATATTTGGTTGAGTCTGAAAGTCTTCTCACCAGAAATCCAGCCTGTCAAGGCTGGATTTCTGGTGAGATTAGCTCATATGAAGTCTATACGCCAGCGGGCACTTTCAGCTCAGATGAGCGCTCGCCGCTGCTGTTCAAAGACTCTCCCTCAATGAAGGAGCGCAGCATCCAGGCCATCTCCTCGTGCTGCTCCATGATGCCAGTCAGAAAGTCAGCGGTACCTTCGTCACTGAAGTCATCAGCGCACTGGCTAATGTGCTCACGCAAGTTGCGAATTACTTGTTCGTGATCGCTGACCAACCGTTCCACCATCTCATTGGCACCTGGCAAGTCTCCCGGATGCTCACGTAGGGTGGCGTGCTTCAAAAAACCATCTGCTGTGCCAACGGGGTAACCGCCCAGAGCGCGAACCCGCTCGGCAAAAGCATCTATATTAACTGAAATGGCTTCGTAGTGCTCTTCCCAAAGCGTGTGGAGTGTGCGGAACTGAGGACCCACGACATCCCAATGATACTTTTTAGTTTTGATAACCAGAAGATAGGCATCTGACAAATCTCTGTTGAGTAAGTCAACAACTCCCTGTCGCTGCTCTTCTGATAGTCCAATATTGATGGGTCGCATAGTCACCTTTTTGTCTCTACACCCCTTATGTAAACAAAGATTGGAGCTTTATTCATCTTTCAAAGGAAAGACTTTCACAAGGGCAGTGTCTAACCAAAGGCAGACACCTGATGGGGAGATCCTTAAGATCGAGAGGCCGCCCGGCAGATTAGACCAGGGAAGACTCCCCTCAAACCTTATCTAAGGAGTCAGGCTTGTGAGCCGCTTGAGCGCCAGTCTTATCGCTTTCGACAAGATATTGTGGATTACTTTCTGATGCCTTAACGTCATGATCCTTTATAGAAGTAGGCTCAGTGAGCTTCTTTTTGACCGTACCGACGGTTTCTCCCTGAGCTGTATTCCACTTCACCTGATCTCCAGGGTGGATGCTGTCTGCCTGGGCGTCACGCTCTAGAACCCTCAATGTTTCAGGTCTATGCCCCGTCACTTGACCAGTGCTGTTATTTTTGACTAAATATCGAGGTGCGTCTTCTGAGGCATCTACCGTCTGCCCGTCAACCTCGATGGGGCACGTCACCTTTTTCTGAACGGTGCCGACGGTTGTGCCTGAGCCCACTGACCACTCAACCTGATCGCCCTGCTCAAATTTTTCTGCCATGGTTTGCACTTATTTCATACATTTGTGTGATTAACACCCTGTAGTTTAAGGGCAAATGAGCGCTCAAAAATCATGCTAACTGCAGATAAATGATTATTGTGAGAAGCATAACAACTTTAGAAGTATGTCTTTGGCTAGATGGTTAAGCCCTGGTTTAGCGCTTTGATGAATAAACCTGAAAGATCCTTCAGATAGATTTGGAGGATTTGACCATACCTTTCAAGCTTAGGCAAGTCTCATACAGTTTTGCGATAGACAGGCGGCTCAGGACTTTTGTTTAGAAAGGCATTTTGATAGGAGAAGAACATCATGATTGAACACTGGAGTAATTTACAAATGTCGCACACCCTGGGTGCTTTTTTGGCACAGCTAGCTCAGCCAGGTATTGATACCCCGGAGGAGGCTGCTCTCGTTTTTTCGGGGCCGCAGTTTTTTATCGCCCTGCTGTCTGGCTTGATTTTGACCTTTGGATTTCAGTTGCTATTGACCAATCTGTCTGTGGCGGCGGGTATTTCTTACGTAGGTCATTCCTCATCTGACTCAAAGGACAGCTCTGGCGGGGTGGGTCCTCGCAAGATTGGGTTGGCGTTTGGTCTGTGGACCTTGATTACCGTCAGTTTGGCGCTGTTTTTTGCCTGCCTCTTGGCGGTCAAGCTGAGCTTATATAACAGTGCTCTGTTAGGGGGGATTACGGGGCTGGTTATTTGGGGCACTTACTTCTGCCTGCTGTTTTGGGTCAGTTCTACGACGGTCGGCTCGCTGATTGGCTCTGTGGTGAAGACAGCCACCTCCAGCTTTCAAGCCCTGGTTGGGACTGCTACTGCAGCGATGGGGGCCAAGGTCGCTAGCAATCAGACCATTCAAACCGCTGAGGCGGCAGCGGCAGCCATTCGTAGAGAGCTTTCAGCAGGCTGGAATAGTGAAGAATTAGGGGAGTCGCTGAAAGAGTATTTGGGGGCCCTACGCTCACCCGGCGTGGAAACCGAGGGCCTGGAGGCTGAGTTTGAGCGGATGCTCAGAGACTCTGACGTGCTGGCAACCGCCGATCGCGAGGCCCTGGGCCAGATTGATCGCCAGGCTTTTGTAAGCTTGTTGAATAAGCGCACCGATTTATCTCGTCAAGAGGTTAATCGGGTAGCCGATCGACTTTATCGCCGATGGCAGAGTGCCCTGTCTAACAGCGGCGGCGGCGAGCCGATGATGGCCCTGGTGGACTATCTGCGCTCAGCCAAGCCTGATCAGCTGGTTTCAGAGCAGCTTAGTCAGCGCCTGGATCAGTTTTTAGAAGAGTATCGTAAACAACATCAGTCCCAGGGTACTTCTCCGCTCTCGCAGGGGGTTGCCCACGGGTTTAACGCCCTGATCGGCCTAGTGATGGGCCGGACCGATCTTTCAGACATCGATGTTTCGAAAATTCGTCGGCAGCTGCAGGACGCCAAGTCTCACTTGGACTCCCAGGCCAGTGCGATCGCAAGCCAGCTTGGCAACGACGGGCCTGACGGCACGGTCAAGGCAGATGTCGAAAACTATTTGCTCAACGCTTACGCCTGGCAGCTGAAGCCAGCGCGGCTGGAGTCAGAGTTTCGCAGCATTCTGTACGATCCTGAGGCCGATGGGCGAGCCCTCAAGCAGCAGCTACAAGCTCTCAATAGACCCTACTTTGCAGAGTTGTTAAGATCGCGCGGTCTGCTGACCCAGTCTGAGATCGAGCGAACCTCGCTACAGCTAGAGACCATCTGCCAGCAGGTGATCGATGAAGTGACGGTGCGCTATCGCTCAGAGGCGGCCAAGGCTTTGCAGCTGAAGGTGGACACCTTTTTGAAGTTTACCCCCCGCGAAGAGCTGCTCTCTGAAATGGGTGCAGACGCCTTTAGAAGCCTGATCGAAGACGAAGAAGCCGATGCGGCTGACCTCAAGGATCGCTTTACCCAGTTTGGCTACGAATACTTTTATCAGCGCCTGCGCGGTCGAGGTATTCTCAACGAGCCTGAGGCCCAGCAAGTCGCCAGCCGGCTAGAGCAGATTATGCAAAAGGTGCAGGCAGATGCCCAGGGGCTGCAGGCATCAGTCCAAGTCAGGACCGAGCAACAGTGGCAAGGGCTGCAAGACTACCTGAGGAATACGGGCAAAGGTGAACTCAACCCAGAAGGGATTAAGGCCGATCTTCGCCGACTGATGCAGGAGCCTGATGCCGGTGCCCAGCGGTTGCGCAAGCGACTGGCCCGATTTGACCGGGATACCTTGGTACAGCTGCTCAGCCAGCGTCCGGAGTTTTCAGAGGCCGAAGTCAGAAAAACTGTCGATGAGGTGGAGTCTAACTGGTATCAAGTTGTGCAGGCCCCGGCGGCGCTGAGTGCCCAGGCAAAAGCTAAGTATGATCAAGCGACTAGTAGCATCACCAACTACTTACGCAGCACCGGCAAACCTGAACTCAATCCAGCTGGGATTCAGCGCGATTTACAGCTGTTGCTGAACGATCCGAAGGCCGGCTTTGACGCGATGCAGTCTCGACTCGCCAGCATGGATCGCGACACCCTGGTGCAGCTGCTCAGCCAGCGTGACGATCTCTCTGAGGCTGAGGTCAACCAGATTATTGATGACGTGTTAGCGAGCATCCAGAACGTTTTGCGGTTACCGCAGCGTCTGGCTCGTCGCGCCCAGACCCAGGTGATTTCTTTCAAGGACGCCTTGGAAGACTACCTGCGCAGTACTGATAAAGCAGAGCTCAGTCCGGCGGGAATCAAACGCGACCTACAGGTGTTGCTCAACGATCCGAAACTGGGCAGTGAGCGTCTGCAGGATCGACTCTCTCATGTCAACCGTGACACGGTGGTGGCTCTGCTGGCCCAGCGTGACGATATGACCCAAACAGATGCCGAGGCCACAGTGGATCAGGTGCTCGCCGTCCGCGAGCAGATTGCTGCCCAGATCCGTCAGGTGCAGGCTCGGATTGAGTCTATGATCGGCCGCATCCTAGACCGAGTGCGCCAGTATTTAGACTCGCTCGAGCGACCCGAGCTTGACTACTACGGCATTAAGCGCGACCTGAGCAAGCTGTTTGATGACCCCCAGGCAGGCTTCGAGGCTCTGCGGATGCGGCTATCTGATTTTGACCGCGATACGCTAGTGGCTCTGGTCAGCTCCCACGATGCGGTGTCAGAGGCTGACGCCTATCGAGTCATTGACCAGGTCGAGGCCGCCCGCGACGGTGCCCTGCGCAAGGCAGAGCGATTGGAGCAACAGGTCCAGAGTCGGATCAGTGAGCTTAAGCAGCAGGCCCATCAGCAGGTTGAAGATACCCGCAAGACGGCTGAAGCGGCCTCCTGGTGGCTGTTTGGCACGGCAACGATTTCGGCGATTACGGCTGCGATCGCAGGCACCATCGCCGTTGGCGGTTAGGTTCAGATAGCATAGTTAGACCAAAGCTGCCGGTTGTATTCAACCGGCAGCTTTGGTTTATTCAAAAGAAATCTCTACCTGCGGGTAGACCTTAATTTTTGTCTGATCTTTTACTTTAGAGTGAGGCAAATATGGCATTGATCTGGGCTATTCTCGACGGAGCTAATGCTCAACAAAATTAATGTCAGCACAATAAAAGTTTTGAGATAAATATGGACTGGTTTAAAGACTGGGGTCAAATTGATTTTTTAGGAAATACCGTAGCCGACTATGCAATCGCATTGGCTGCAATTATTGGCGGTATTTTGGCCGTTAGTCTGGTTCGCAAACTGGTAATCAGCCGGATTCGACGCTGGGCAAAGCGAACAGAAACTGAACTAGACGACCGGTTTGTCAGGCTTTTAGATAGACCTATTCTCTTTTTACTCTTTTTAGGTGCCTTCTATATTGGAGTGCATAACCTCAATTTGCATCCAATTCTAGAGCAGTCTGTCGATGTAATCTGCACAGTGCTCACAGTTATCATACTGATCCAAATCGTGAGTTCTCTAGTCGAATACCTGATCCATGTCTACTGGTTTACCCACCGCGACAATCCCGGTCTTGAGCAAACCATCGGTGCGCTCATGCCTGCGATCAAGGTGGTTATCTGGGTCATTGGGCTGGTCTTTTTACTCGATAATTTGGGGTTTGATATCTCTGCTGTCGTAGCGGGTTTGGGTATCGGAGGGGTGGCAGTTGCCCTGGCTTCCCAGGGGGTGCTACAAGATCTCTTTAGCTACTTTGCTATTTTGTTTGATCGTCCGTTTGAGATTGGCGATTTTATTATTGTTGGTGACTTTATTGGCACCGTAGAGCATGTGGGCATCAAAACCACCCATATGCGCAGCATCAGCGGTGAGCAGCTGGTCTTGGCCAATACCGATCTGACCAGCACCCGCATCCGCAATTTTAGACGAATGCAGCGGCGGCGCATTGTCTTCTCTATCGGCGTCACCTATGAGACGGGATACGCTAAAATCGAGCGCATTCCCGCTATGATTCAGGCGATCGTTGAGCAAATGTCGGGGGTCACCTTCGATCGTGCACATTTTCTCTCCTATGGCGACTTTAGCCTCAATTTTGAGGTTGTCTACTTTGTCGAGACAGATGATTATACCGCCTATATGGACGCTCAACAGCAGATCAACCTGGGTCTCAAGACCGCCTTTGAAAAAGAACAGATCGAATTTGCCTATCCGACCCAGGTCCTTTATCTCAGCGGTCTTGAGACCCAGGTTGATCTGCTGTTGAGCGTCCATATAGGCGGTATAATCATCTGTCTCGACAAAGTAGACAACCTCA
>JBCDDJ010000388.1:0-6445 GCA_039180385.1 Cyanobacteria bacterium P01_G01_bin.38
ACCCCAGCCGCCACCACAATGCCGCATCGTCCTTGACTATTGACCTGACTGGTTTGCCAGTGGTCGAGGGCCTTGACATGGTTGGGGTTATCCATCTCGTACTCGTGAAAGAGATGTAACGAAGTATCTAGGGTCTTGATCAGTCCGAGCTGAAAGCGTTGCTGGCTAAAGGGATCGCTGCCGGGGTTAAAGCACAGGGCTTCGATGCCGCCCAGGGTGCGAAACTGCTCAATCAGGTCATTGGCCTTGGGCCGGGTCGTTTGGACAATTAAGACCGGCCAAGGGACAGCTTTGGCAAATTTAGTCTGTTCGTGTAGCAACGGTTGTCGGTAAACCTTAGGAGCCTGCCGCAGATTATCCAGCATCTCGGGGGTGAGCTGGGTCAGTAAAATCAACGAGCCATCTGGGATTAAATCATCCCGAATCTCTGCTGCGATCGCAGGCTCAGGCATATTGGCCTCAGTTTCATCCATCAGCTCAGCGGTGACCTCGGGCATGGTTTTGACCCCCACCGATAGGGTCTTAGGCTTAGGCGGTATCACCGGATTAGGGATCCGGTACTTGCCCTCGATTAACCGCAACGTCAGCCCCTCAAGCTGATCCCCATACTTCTTAAAAAATCGATGCAGGGCCTCCAACGCCACAATCAAGGCAGCGGCTTCCTCGTCAGCCAACTGGGTACGCAGCCCCTCAAACGGATGAATGCTGCCAAATTCGCAATTAGCCAGGGCAAACAGACCCTCGTCTTCTACCTCAAAGTTGATAAACAGACAGTCCTGGCTCAAAAAGGCTTGCTGAATCTCTTTATTAGAAAGATCCTGCTTGGTCAAAATCGCCTGACGAAACTGGCGCAGCGAGTCTAGCTCACGGTAGAGCAACAAGCCATATTCAACATCGGCCATCCCCAGCACTGAGACATAGAGGGTGCCAATATCCCACTGATTGAGCTCAACCGCCAAAATTTCTTGTTCACTGAGCAGATACCAGGGCGCATCTTGCCAGATGGCTTCCGCTTTCTCGAGCAAGGGCGCTTCGAAGGCAGCTGGCAGAGAGGGCTCTAGGGAGTCAGACTGGAGCAGCGTCTCAAAAATTTCATCAATCAGGGGCAGCTCTGGAACGTAGTCCACCTCGATATCCAGATTTTGTAAGGCCCCCCGCAAAAAGAACTGTAGCTCGCGATCTTTGACCACAATTTTGCGAGGCCGAGCCGGATCAATCGACCCTTGGGGATGCTCGATAGCCTGCAACAAAGCCCGCACCACCGCTTCGTGGCCCGTGTCGCTGGGCACCATACTCAGCGCCCGGACAACACCCTGGGTGCCATCTACCCAGATAATGCAGTCTCCCTGGGCGGGCTCCTCCTCCAACTCGGCGTCGATCAGCTCCGCAGACAGGTGACGTCGATCGCCTTCCCAGGTGCTGATTAGCTTGGGAAGGCGGTTTAATCGACGACACGTAAACGAACTTAGATGTTGCATAGGGATGGCTTTAACCAGGATTCAGCCCATCACCGGGCCTGACGCTCTCCCTATTGTGGAGAACAATAGGGAGCTTGGCTATGGGAGTATAGATTTGTTCAATCGTTAACTGAGTGGGTTATCTGAGATAAACTCCATAGCTGTGAGCTAAAATATTACCCAAAGAGGGGTCTCGCCCCAAATTGTAGCGAACGACTCATGACGACAACGTCGTCACAAAGGGAAACCATCAACGGACGGAGCGACCATGACTCAAGCGACTCAGCCCCAGGCAACCCAGCCTCAAAAAGGCATTCTGATGACCGAGGCAGCTCTTAAGCACGTACTTGCCCTCAAAGAAAAGCAGGGTGAGGCTTTGTGCCTACGGGTCGGGGTCCGACAGGGCGGCTGCTCAGGCATGTCTTACATGATGGACTTCGAAGATATCAACAACGCCACTGAGCACGACGAAATCTACGACTATGAAGGCTTTAAGGTGATCTGCGATCGCAAAAGCCTGCTCTATCTTTATGGTCTCATGCTCGACTACAGCGACGCCCTGATCGGCGGCGGCTTCCAATTTACTAACCCCAATGCGGCCCAGACCTGCGGCTGTGGCAAATCGTTTGGGACTTAATTCGCGTGGGTTAAGAAGCGAAAGCTTGACATCCTGGTTTTAGGGCGAAGGGTGAATTTTAGGGCGAAGGGCGAAAGGGTCAGGGCGAAAAGGGAACAAGGATTTCCCTGTAGCTGTTAACCCCTTCGTCTTTCGCCTTAGTTCTAGGCAGTACTTTTCTTGGATGCTTCTTAGGCTACACGCCTTTCCCCTTTCGCCTTTCCCCCTTCGCCCCCTAAAATATGGGCGTTATCCATTCATATTCCTGACTATGCCCCAGACCGTAGAGGCTTTGTTCGAAGATGGCATTCAGCGCTATAAGGCAGGGGAGTCAACCGAAACCCTGATTCCTGTCTTCAAAGAAATTTGCGATCGCGCCCCTAAAAATAGCGCGGCCTGGACCTGTCTATCTTGGCTTTATTTGCTCAGCGATAAGCCAAATGCCGCCTATAAAGCCGCTCAAAAAGCCGTTAAGCTTAACCCCCAAGATCCCCAGGCTCGGGTCAATATCTCCATTGCGATTTTAGATAGCGATCGCAGCGGCGTTCGCGAACACGTTGATATGGCCAGTCAGGTCCTGATGGCGGTCGAAGAGTTAAGAACTGAGATTCAACAGAATCTTGAAGAAGGGTTAAGCCGAAAACCCGACTGGAAAAGCCTTCAAAAAGTTCAGAAATGGATTTTTGGTGGTTGATTCCTTGTAAAATCAGCCCTTTTCACCTTAAAAAATGGCTCTGGATGGGGATCAGTCCTTAATAGTTGTTAATCAAAACTTGTAAAAAACCACAGAAAAATACGCTTGGGGATCAGGGATTGTTCTGATCCTCTTTTTTTATTTTGCCTTCCATGCAAGGGTTTCAGTCCTTTAATCGGTTTAAAATCGCAGACAAACTATTGAGTCAGATAAATTAACAACGGAACTGGGGATCAACTGATAAGCTTAGATAAAGGTTGCGATAAGTATTTCTTTTGTTTTCGTAAACCACACTTACTTTCAGTTTTTTAGTTCAGTTTTTTAGGAGCCAAATCATGGATAAGCGAGCTGTAGAAGTCAAGCCTGAAACCAGGAATCACAAAGGCTTTTTTGTTCAAGAGGGACCCTATGAATTGGTAGATATTGACAAGTCTGGATGGGCACTGATTTGCATCGATGAAGCCGTTTGCCACTACGTTGATCCGGATAACTTAAAGGCTTCTTACCTGGAAGAATGGGAAGCGGTGTAGCGCATCATCAAAACATCGATCAAGAAATGCTTAGAACGATTTAATCGTTGGTAAAACTCAACTTCTACAGTATGGCTGTCCCAGTTTTGGGCAGTCATCTTTATTTTGGGAAGAAGCATTGGGAAGAAGGCAGAATTGGAAGTAGTGGGCAGAGGATAGTGGATAGTGAGTGGAATGTTCCTTTTCCCCTGACTCAATTCTCTCTACTCAATTCCCTCCACCTTCTGCTCCTGCCTCCTGTATTCTGAATTAACCTCACGAATAGGAGCTGCTCAAATAATGAAAGATCGGCTAATCAGTTGGCTTAATACAGCCCTGATGATCAATCTGTTTTTTGTGCTCTTTAGCTTTGGCTGGTTTGCGATCGCGCTCGTCGGCAAGACCACCCAAATCAACCTCGGCTTTGACCTCTGGTACAGCCTATGGGACCCCCTGTTTATGCCCGCAATCGGCATCCTAATGGCAGGTGCGATTATCAGTGGAACAATGGGGTGGGTTACCCGGAAGTTTTTTACCTAACCCTCGCGTACCACCGCATCAGCACCTTCGCCAGCCGCAGCGGATCGTGGCGAATGGAGCCAGTTTCGGTTTCGTGCATGATATTGGCTAACACCAACCGACGACCGGACTCGATCACCGCATCGCGATCCAGATAGACGCAGTCGGCCCCTTCCTGGCGATAGCGATTAAGGGCCAGGGGCGAGGGGGCACGCTTTTGCACCAGCACCGCGTCAAACAGGCGTCTGCCGCAGGCTCGATCAATGGCCCGGATGTGGTCAGACACCCCATAGTCATCGGTCTCGCCGGGCTCGGTCATGATATTGCACACATAGACGCGGGGCACCTGGGTGTGGGCAATGGCATCGGCGATCTCAGGCACCAGCAAGTTGGGGATGATACTGGTGTAGAGGCTGCCCGGCCCCATGATGATGTAGTCAGCGGTCTCAATTGCCTCAATCGCTCGGGGCAGCGCTGGGGGGGCTGTGGGGGTGCAGCCGATATTAACAATCCGTCCTCGGGCTTTGGTAATGTTGGACTCGCCTTCGATGCGGCGACCGTCGCTGAGCTCGGCCCAGAGTTTGACATCACTGAGGGTAGACGGCAGCACCGTGCCACGCACCGCCAGCACCTGGGAGCTGGCCAAAATCGCCTGCTCCCAATCCCCCGTAATTTCATTCATGGCAGATAAAAACAAGTTGCCAAAGCTGTGGCCGCTGAGCCCACTCCCCGCCATAAACCGATACTGAAAGAGCTCTGTTAGCAGCTTTTCTTCGGCGGCCAGGGCAGTCAGGCAGTTGCGAATATCACCGGGGGGTAACCCGCCCATCTCGCGGCGCAGTCGTCCTGACGAGCCACCATCATCGGCCACGGTCACCACTGCGGTAATGTTGGCGCTGTAGTTTTTCAGACCCCGCAGCATGGTCGAGAGCCCAGTGCCGCCGCCAATCACGACGATGCGAGGGCCGCGTCGTAGTTTGCGGTGGGTTGCGATCGCATCCCAGAGCGTATCTTCGCTGCTGGCGGGCATCAGCACCTCGGTAATTGCCCCCAGAGTACGCGTTTGCCCCCAAATAATCAGCAACAGCCCAGATATAATGGCCAGCGGCCCGCTAATCGAGTTCGGAATCAGTTGAGTGATTAAGTTAAGTAAATTGCCAACGAACCTAACCGTATAAAATACAGGCGTTAACTTTAGCCAAATCATCACCCCCAAACCGACCGTGAGTACCCCAACGGTGCTCAAAAACAGCCAGCGTTTGACCAGCAGGCCCGGCGTTAGCCATTTCATCCAGTGCTGACGCCGGACCGGGGTGCGTACCTTGGTTTCTTGAATAAAGAATTGCAAATGGCGACGCATAAACTTCCTCAGCGCGCCGAGCTCTAACAACATGGATTTCTTATTAAAAATAGAATCATGGGTTATCTTGTCATAAGCTGAGTGGCTATCAATGTCTATTTTCTATTCCCGCCAATTTACCCAAGAATGATCGACTTGCCCACACCGACAGATTTGCCCTGCACAGATCAGCCCATCATTGAGTTACGCGGCATTTCAAAAAGTTTTGGCGCTACCCAGGTGCTCAATCGGATAGATCTGACCGTTTTGGCGGGAGAAGCCGTTGCCATCATCGGCCCATCCGGGACTGGGAAATCAACCATCTTGAGAATTGCAGCCGGTCTGCTCGCACCGGATGAGGGCGAAATTTACGTTCAAGGTCAAAAGCGGGTGGGCCTGATCGAAGACGCCAACGATCCATCGGGGATTGGCATGGTGTTTCAGCAAGCAGCCCTATTTGATTCTTTGACGGTGGCCGAAAATGTGGGGTTCCTGCTCTACCAGCACTCTAACCTATCGTCCCGAGAAATCCGCACCCTGGTCAACGACGCTCTGGATATGGTGGGCCTGCCCGGCACGGGCGACCGTTACCCAGCCGAGCTATCGGGCGGTATGCGCAAGCGAGTCAGCTTTGCCAGGGCAGTGATTGCCAATCCCTATAACCCTCAAGATCGGCCCAGTTTATTGCTGTATGATGAGCCCACCGCAGGTCTTGACCCGATTGCCTCAACGGTGATCGAAGACCTGATCCGTAGCATTCATAGGGGTCGTGGGTGCAGCGCTTACGTTATCGTGACCCATCAGGACAGCACGATTCGCCGCACGGCCGATCGGGTTGTATTCCTCCACCAGGGCAGCATTCAGTGGATGGGCTCAGTCCAGGAGATTGATACCACGGACGATCCGTTTGTGCGTCAGTTCTTTAGTGCTGAGGTAAACGGTCCAATTCACGTCGTAAGTTAGACCAATCATTACCATCAATGGGTTAGAGTAATTGGGTTTATGGTGTTTCTTTTACGTAGATACCCATGCGGGCACGAACCATTCGAGAAGGATCGGTCGGATTACTGATTTTAGTAGGCATTGGCCTGTTCGGTATCCTCATTTTGTGGTTGCGAGGCATCAATCCCAGGCAACGCAGCTATCAGCTCATCGTCGAGTTTGACAGTGCTTCCAACATGCAAATTGGCACCCCCGTCCGCTACCGCGGCGTGCCAGTGGGCCGCGTCATTTCGATCACGCCTATGTCCAACGAGGTCGAAGTCGATGTCGAAATCAGCCGCGGCGACCTGCAAATTCCGGCGGGGGCCA
>JBCDDJ010000389.1:0-6423 GCA_039180385.1 Cyanobacteria bacterium P01_G01_bin.38
ATGACTAGCTCAGACGTGCTGGATACGGCCCTATCGCTACAGATTGTGGCCAGCCACCAGCTGATCATGGAGCAGGTCGAAAACCTGATCCAGGCGATTCGATACAAGGCTCAGGAGCATCGCGATACGGTCATGATTGGCCGCTCCCACGGCATCCATGCTGAGCCCATGACCTTTGGCTTTAAGCTAGCCGGTTGGCTGGCTGAGGTGATGCGCAACCGTGAGCGCCTTTGCCGCCTCGAAGACGAAATCGCCGTGGGTCAGATTTCCGGCGCAGTGGGCACCTATGCCAACATCGACCCCGAGATCGAAGCGCTGTCTTGCCAAAAGCTCGGCTTGCGCCCCGACACTGCCTCGACGCAGGTCATCTCCCGCGATGTCCACGCCACCTACATGAATGCCCTGGCGGTCCTGGCCGCTTCTATTGAGCGGTTTGCTGTCGAGATTCGCAACCTGCAACGCACCGACGTCCTGGAGGTAGAGGAATTTTTCTCAAAAGGGCAAAAAGGCTCATCGGCCATGCCCCACAAACGCAATCCAATTCGTTCTGAGCGGCTCACTGGCCTGGCCCGGATTATTCGCGGCAACGCCATGGCGGCGATTGAGAATATGGCCCTGTGGCATGAGCGCGATATTTCCCACAGCTCCGTTGAGCGGGTGATTTTCCCGGATAGCTGCATCCTGGTGCACTTCATGCTGGCGGAGATTACCAAGCTGGTCAAAAACCTGCTGATTTACCCCGAGAATATGCAGCGCAATATGAACCTCTACGGCGGCGTGGTGTTTAGCCAGCGGGTTTTGCTCACCCTGGTTGAGAAAGGCATCGCCAGAGAAGATGCCTACCAGATTGTGCAGGCTTGCGCCCATGGGGCTTGGAATACTGAAGGGGGAGATTTTCAAAAGCGACTGGCCAGTGACCCTAAAGTCACTGCGAAGCTTTCTCCTGAAGAAATTGAAGAATGCTTTAACCCGGCCTATCAGCTTAGAAATTTGGATAAAGTCTATCAGCGGTTGGGGATTTAGCCAGGAGAAGTGAGATGCTGCGCGAGTCTTTTACAAGTCCTCCCGCAGAAAAGCCAGCTCCAAGTTTGGGAAAAGGGGCTGGGGATGTAAAGCGACTCTGCGAGAAACCGCTGCACGTCTAGTGGTCTGCTCGCAGAGTAGGCCTCCGAGAGGTGGCCCAACTCTCCAACTTGGTCTACACAGCAGACCTCCCTGGGAGGGAAAAGTCAAGAAAAAAGGCATCCTGCGCGGACGCCTTACGTACTTGCCTACTGTGTATATCTACTTATTAGAGCTGACCGCAGATAAATTAGTCTTGTTCCTGACCTTCTATATAATCCGTATCGTCGTCTTTGCTTTCAATTTCGTCTTTAAAGCCTCGCAGCGTCTTCCCGAGGGCACTGCCCATCTGAGGGATTTTTTTTGGGCCAAAAATCAGGACGGCAACCCCGATAATAATGGCAACTTCAGGCCAACCTAGACCAAACATAATGTCCTCAAGCAAGCGTTCATCTCACTATAGCGTGAAGCCTGTGGCTTCCGGCCATTCACGAAGATTACGGCAATCAAAAAAAGCGCCCATCCGGGCGCTTTGCATGAGGTAACTTTGTGTGGGCCGACAAGCTATTCGTGGTAACGCTGCTCTAGCCAGACTCGCAAGCCGTCTTCTGAATCAAACTGCTGGTGGCGTTGGCTGCTGGGGTCGTACACATCCCAAAGCTGCCCTTGTTTTGTTTGTCGGTGCGTAATTTGTAGACGGTCGCCTTCGGTGAGCACAGTAAGCAACCACTGACCTACGGCAGTCAATCGCTTAGCCATGCGATCGCGCATCGAGGTTTTTTGGGGAAGATCCCAGCTTTGCTCAAGTCGACGGCGCTTGAGTTCTAGGTTAGCTGAGGCGTTGGTGTAGCTGCTCATGGTTGCCTCCTTATAAGGTCGGGAAACGTGGGAAAATCTGTTGCAAGCGTTTAATTTGCCTGACACTCACCACTCTAAGCAGGCTCATCAGAAGCGACAAAGCATTCCTTACATGGCACCTATTCAAAAAATCGATATGTCTGAGGGGCTGGGGTGAGCTAGCCTTGCAATAGGCGCTTAGGGTCGCGACCCATGAATCCTGGCAAAATCAAACTGGCTCAACTCAAGGCATTGGCGACGGTTGCGGAGACCGGCAACTTTAGTGAGGCAGCGCTCAATCTGGGGTTGAGCCAATCGACCGTGAGCCATAGCATCGCTGCCCTTGAAGATGAACTCGGCATTGTCTTGCTCAACCGGGGCCGCTATGGTGCAGCGCTGACCCCCGTAGGCGAGCAGATTTGCGCCAAAGCCATGCAGGTCTTGCAGCTGGTGGATGATATTGGCCAGGAGGCGTCCCAGGCGCGGGGCGTCGAGGGTGGCTTGGTAAGGATTGTGGCGTTTCGGAGTATGGCGAGCAATGTGCTGCCGCTTGCGATCGCAAAGCTCCACGAAACCTATCCCTCCATCAACGTCACCATTACCGAACTCGACGAATTTCACCAGCACAAACAGGCCCTGATCGAAGGCAAAGCAGACCTCTGCGTAGCCGAACTTTTACCAGATGATGAATTTGACACTTTGCCAGTGCTCGAAGATCCCATTGCGGCTTTGCTGCCCCCCAACTGTCCGATCGAAACCGCTGAACTCAGCTGGGAGCATCTTTACCAACACCCGCTCGTGATCTCAACCCACAGTAGCTGTACCGTGCGCATTGAACGGGCCTTTAAGCAGGCCGTACCTCCGATTGAAGCCGCCTACCGCATTCGCACTGACTCCACAATTGTCAGTATGGTACGTCAGGGATTAGGTATCGCCATTATGCATCGCCTTGCAGCAGAGCCGGTCCCCCCGGATGTGCGTGTGGTAGACCTGCCCTTTACCTTTTCCCGATGGATGGGCGCGTCCTGGTGCAAAGATGCCTTGCTGTCACCTTCGGTCTACGCCTTTTTAGATGCCCTCAAGACCATCCGCACCGTAGAATATAAAGTCGCAAGTTAGTTTAGCTGGCTCTAGCCCTCATCCTGAATCCTTGGCCCTCATCCTAAATCCTTCTCCCAGGATTGGGAGAAGGACTTTGAAAAGAGCGAACTCCGCCCAGGTAAAGACATTCTATGGGAATGCAATCTTTACTCAACTGAGATTTGCTCCCCTTCTCCCAGGCTTGAGAGAAGGGGCTGGGGGATAAGGGCTCCCCACCCCCTTATGCGCAAACTCTACTTTCTCTTACCTGGCACCACTCGCAAGTTTTACTGCGGTGGCCTGTTTGCTGAGCTAAAAACCCTCAACCTGGCCCAGCAAATCTGCGACGCTGAGGCCGTCACCTATCGTCAACGTGAAGAGAATGTTCCCTTCATAGACGACCTTTTACAGCAGGGCGACCTGGATCGCTACATTTTCGTCGTGAGCTGGGGGTTTGATGTGCCCAAACAGCTCAAAAAACTGGCAAACTGCAACGTCATCTACCACGCCCACAGCGCTGGCTATGGTTTCCGCGTCCCCCCCAGTGTGCCGATCATGACCGTCAGCCGCAACACCCTGGGCTACTGGGGTGAGCACGCCCACAATTCTCTCATCTACCATCTCCCCAACTGTTTAGAAGACAGCGTCACAGATCGAAGCCTGGCGCGTGATATTGATGTTCTCATACAGGCGAGAAAATCGTCTGAATACCTCCTACACCAGCTTGTGCCCGCCCTACAAGAGAACTGTAATGTGGTGGTCATCAACAGCTTTGTAGACGACCTGATCGAGCTATTTAACCGGACCAAAGTCTACCTCTATGACTCTGCCGAATATTGGGCACAGCATTGCCTCACCGAGGGGTTTGGCCTGCCGCCGATGGAGGCCATGGCCTGCGGCTGTCAGGTATTTTCGAGCGTCAACCATGCCCTGGCGGACTATCTCGACCCTGGGTTTAACTGCCACAAGATTGCAGGGTACGCGACAGGTTATGACACCCAGCGGATTTTGAGAACCGTTGAAGATTGGCAACCCAATGCGCTACCAGAAGACTTTTTTGCGCCCTATCGCACCGCACAATTGGTGCCACGACTACGGGTGATTTTGGAAGACCTCAATCAATTTTTTGACTATCGGCAGAAGTATCCGTCAGATATCACGAGCTTGACCCCCGCACGTAGAGTCTATTTACGATTCCAGCGACTGAAAAATAAACTACAAAAAGTTTTTAAGGCATAAGAGGCTCTCCAGAAATAAACCCCAGCCAGCCTGTAGTGGGTAGCATAACCCTATCATCCCCAAATGCGGAACCCATGTCGGCTATGCCTGAACCCATCAACACTCGTTTACAGCCCTCTCACAAATCAAATGTTGCCAGATCGATCCAAACGACTGTTAATCAGGTGATTGCCCAAGAGTCTCTGAAAAATGAGCGTAAAGTTGCCTATGTCAAAGTCATCATCCTGCTCATTTCAAGCCTGCTCGATGTCCTGGTATTTTTCTTTCCCCAACGTCTAATTGGTAAACCGTCTGTCTCACCTACGATCGTAATCATTGCGCTGAGTGCCTGGCTGATCTCCGTTGGTTTTCTAGTTGCCCTGCGACAACAATCCGCCTGGCGCTGGCTACGCAGATTACAAATCGCCATTCCCTTATTTGACGGACTCATATTGGCGTTCTTCATCACAAATATTTGGCGAGTCTTGGGAGAGTCTCAGCCTCAAATCATTGCCAACATTGCCGCCTTTTGCTGTTTACTATCTGCCTCTGGTGGTATGAGAATTCGGCGTCAAGCCTCAGTGATAACCACTGCTTTGGGGATAGCTAATTTTGCGTACGCGGCAGTCTTGTTTCGCCTGAACGTCGCTGTCAGCCTTTTTGTCCTGTGTACTATTCTAGGCACAGGCCTGCTCGGCATGCTGACATCTGGGATTGTACGCCGGCAGGGCAAAAATGAGGCCGGTCGTGTTTTAATGCAGCAGTTCTTACCTGCCAACGTCGTCGAAGCTGCTTTTGAAGCCCCCATTCGCCTTTTTGACGAACCTAGAATGTGCGATGTCACCATTATGGTGACCGATTTGCGGGGCTTTACCCGCTATTCTGAAAAGCTTGAGCCTTTTGAAGTGCTTCAGTTCTTGAACCAATTCCAAGGACTCTTGTCCAGCATTGTCGAACACCATGGGGGCTGGGTCGATAAATTTATGGGAGACGGAATGCTGGCCGTTTTCGGTGCCCCTAGGGTCTTGGAAAACCATGCCGAATCAGCATTGCAGGCAGCACAGGCGATTTTGTCAGCGGTTCAAGGATTCAGTGCCTTGCCGATTGGGATTGGATTACACTCAGGCCCAATTGTGGCAGGGTGTTTGGGTAGCGATGGGCATTTAGAGTTCACTGTGATTGGGGATACGGTCAATGTGGCCTCTCGACTAGAGGCCCTCACCAAAAAAGCAGGCTATTCTCTGTTGATTAGCCAGACAACCCAGCACCATCTCAAAAATTGGCCCCTCAAGTCTCTCGGTAAAATGCCGATTCGAGGCCGAGACGAGCACATTGAAGCGTTTACTTTACCCTCAAGATCACGCCCCTAAAGAGCACGTCACGATAATATTTTTTGAGTCTGCTCTATTGAAAGCCCCATTATTTGGGCAACTTGCTCTACCATCATCCCTGCCTTGGCCAAATTACAAGCCGCTATTTTGAGCTGAATTTCTGCCTGTTCTAGGCGAATTTCTGCCTGCTTTGTTTGCTGTTTGGCCACTTCAGTATCTGTCGGTAGCCAGTTGCCCTCTGCATCACACCATCTCAACCAGGTATGGGGAATCCCTGCAAATTTGCCTTCCCAGAGGCCCAGGCCAATCTCTAACTCAGCCAGCCAAATCTGCGGATTTTGAGTGACAACCGTTTGCTCTTGATACGCGCCGTCTAATAGCTTAAAAAAGCGTAGCTGCCGAGTATGACGGCTAAAGACAACATAGTACGGAATCTGCAAAATCTTTTCATAGACCACCCATTTGCGGGGCGGTTTGCCCTCTTCGTCGGCCACAGATATGTTTGCAAAGGGACCCAGGTCTTCTGCCTCAGTGCCTGGGGAGAGCAACTCTACAACCACAAACGGGCTCACCCTCTCTTGCCACACCACATAGCTGGACCGCATATCCTGGCCTTTGTACAAACGAGGAACGCCTATCGATAAAAACCAGTCGGGGCACTTTTGCCACAGAGGATGGCCCTCATCGTAATGCAGTTCAATGCTTTTGCCCGTAAAAACTTGATCAGCCGGGTATTTCGCCAGACGCAGCGTGCGACTCAGTAGCTGGGGCTGATAATCATGAAATTCGTCAGGCAAGCCGGGTTCCTCTGGCGATTCGCTCGGCAAATCATACACCGTTGACAGTCTCTCTGACAGCAGTAGTCACAGACGGTTTGAAGGTATGAAAAAAATCC
>JBCDDJ010000390.1:0-6401 GCA_039180385.1 Cyanobacteria bacterium P01_G01_bin.38
ACGGGTCGATCTCAAGCGCTTTCTCAAACAGCCCAGAAAAAAGAAGAAAAAGAAACCACCCAGAGTGGCTGACCCTAAACACCCACATGTCTCAACCCAAAAACTTTTATCTCACGACTAAATAACACTTCGACAGGTATCATTCAAGACCTTAAATCGTGATCACCCAGACAGCAATTTTTGAGTAGCTGCGTTAGTATGATTCGAGTATTTCGTACAATCGAACTAACATGATTGATCTTTACTATTGGACCACCCCCAACGGGCACAAAATCGCTATTTTTCTAGAAGAAGCCGAGCTGTCTTACACGATTCACCCGATCAACATTGGCAAAGGCGATCAGTTTCAGCCTGAGTTTCTAAAAATATCCCCCAATAATCGCATCCCCGCCATTGTGGATCAGGCTCCAGCTGATGGCGGCGAGCCGATTAGCGTGTTTGAATCTGGGGCGATTTTGCAGTATCTGGCTGAGAAAACTGGCCAATTCCTCTCGACGGATCTGCGTATCAAGACTGAGACAATGCAGTGGTTATTTTGGCAAATGGGGGGCTTGGGGCCGATGCTGGGGCAAAATCACCATTTCTCACAATATGCCCCCGAGAAAATCCCCTATGCGATTAATCGCTATGTCAAGGAAACCGCCCGGCTATACGGGGTGTTAGATAAGCGCCTGGCCGATCGAGCCTTTGTTACCGGGGACTACTCTATTGCAGACATGGCTATGTATCCGTGGATTGTGCCCTATGAGAAGCAGGGCCAAAACTTAGCCGATTTTCCAAATCTTAAGCGCTGGTTTGAAGCTATCCAAACACGCCCAGCAGTGGTCAGGGCCTATGAAAAGGCGAAAGGGGTGAATACGTCAAACACCATGAGTGATGAGGCTAAGAAGATTTTATTTGGTCAGGCTCAGTCAAGAAAGATCTAGAAGGGATGGGTCTCTGGAGACGCAATGGGTGAACAGACCAGTATGCTGGTGATAGCCCGTTTCAAAATGCCACCGTCAACCATGACGGCTATTTTCAAGCTCCGAGAATCCCATTTGACCGCATGCAGTCAGCTGAGTGTCAGTGTTTTTAATAGCGAACCCTGGTGTGAAAATTGGACCCTAGAAACGGCTCAAGCCAGACTCTTGCATCTTTTTCAATCTCCGGGGTTCGTTGGCTTTGGGACTGGAACACCTGCCGTAATCGGCCTGGTTTTAGGCAATTGGGAACCCTGGGAAGACCACAAGTTGTTTTACTTGAGAGAAATCTGTATTCACCCAGCGCACCAACGTCAAGGTCTCGGTAGCCAGCTGATCAAGTTTCTTCTGACTCACCTTAGCCAGATCCAGGTTCGTCATGTTTATCTGGTGACCCAAAAAGGCATCCTCGCAGAAAGGTTTTACCTCAAGCATGGGTTTGCTCCAAGCGAGCGAATCTTGATGCCCCAATCCCCTGAGGGGAAAGGTCTAGATGGATAACCTTGAAAAATGGTCTGGAATCAGGGATAACGCTGTTGACGCTAACAGTAGCAAAACTAATGTGAAATAGTTGTCATAGAGGCACCATGCCCAGCTCCTTACCAAAACTGATGACCTGGGCCATTACCCTTAGCAGCTTGGGGATGATCGGTATTTGGCAACTGAGGGTAAATTTGGCCCCCTGCCAGCCGCTAGATCAGCGACTGCAGCGCAGCGGTTGCTTCCAGACGCTGCTAGTTGATCCAAAAGCATTAGGCTCTCCACACTTCTTATTGAGATCTTTCCAAGCCAATGTCCATGACTTTGCTTTCTCTCCGGAGGGTGATCTCATTGCGTTACCAGGGAGTGTCTTGCGCAGCGACGATGCAGGTAGAGATAAAGCTGGGTTGGCCATTGCCCTACTAGAAACGGATACCGGGGCTACACGGCAATCATTTTCGGTAGACGAAACTTACTATACGACCGAAGCTCCGGGAAAAATTACACCTATGAGGGGAGAATTTTCCCCGAATGGTCATTTCTTTGCTGCCCACATACAGCACAACGGTCTGCTTAAGGCCACCTATCTGTGGGAGGTAGCCAGCGGGCATCAAGTTTGGAAAGTCAATGGTTATTTGTGCGATCGCATGATATTTGCCCCCGATGGCCAACATGTCCTCTGCGAGGAGCGCAGAATCCGGGTCAGTGACGGTGCCGTCTTGAATCTGACCGAGCAAAACTTACAGACCTTAGCGGTTCAAAGCCCCATCGATGAGCTGATTAGCCCCTATCGCTATGAAGTGACGGCCCCGGATCGCACCTTTAGAGCAGTTTTGCAGTTAGCCGTTGATGACTATTGCCAATCAGACTGTCGATATGTCGAAATTCAGCCTTTGGGACATCAGTCAACATCGGAGAATGTAAGATTGACACTTTCCAGCTCGACAGCCGTGCCTCAGGCCCTTTATGTGTCACCCGATAGCCGAGTGATCGCCATCCAAACTAGCGTGAATGACGCACCCCTGATATCCATCTGGCGACGAGACGGGGTTTTGCTACGGCAATTTAAGCTAAGCGATAGGATTTCTGGTATTCAATGGTCACCCGATAGTCGAACCTTAGCTGTCTGGTTAAATCAAACTGTGCAGCTGTACAACGCGGAGCATCTGAAATCAACCAGCACTCAAGAATTGAGTTTTGACCGCTCAGTGTTTGAGCACAATCCGATAGCGTGGCTTACCCTTTTCTAAATGCTCCATAGCCTCGTTGATCTGATCAAACGAGAAGGTTTCAATCACGGGGGCAATGTCATGGCGACCCGCAAACTCCAGCATTTTACCGACGGTGGCAGGGCTACCCAAGGGGCTGGCGGTAATCGACTTTTGCTTATTAATTAGAGGAAACACATGGGTTGAGACGGGTTCAGGGGCGACGCCTACGAAGTGTAAACGGCCCTTGGGGCGCAAAGCCGATAGGTAGACACTCCATTCTAAATTGACCGCCACCGTTGAGATAATGCAGTCTAGAGAGCTGATCTCTGCCTGCAAAGCTTCGGGGTCACGCGAGTTAACCACACGGGTTGCCCCCAAATCTTTGGCCTCCTGCTCCTTACCAGGACTGCTCGAAAACGCCACCACTTCACACCCCCAGTAGTGCAAAAATTGCAGGGCCATGTGCCCCAGTCCGCCGATGCCGATTATCCCCACTCGGTCAGTGGGTTGAATGCCTAGCTGTACGATCGGGTTAAACACCGTGATGCCACCACAAAAGAGGGGGCCTGCCTTCTCAGCGGGAATCGTCTCCGGGATAGGAATTGCCCAGCCCCAGTGGGCACGGACTTTGTCGGCGAACCCACCGTGCCGTCCCACGATAGTCCCTACCCCATCCGGGCACAGGTTGTGGTTGCCTGACATGCACCATTCACACACCATGCAAGAGCGGGCAAACCAGCCCAGGCCAACCCGCTGACCGACCTTAATGGATTTCACCTCGTCGCCCACCGCCGTCACCGTACCCACTACCTCATGGCCAGGCACCAGGGGATAGGCTGAGATACCCCACTCGTTCTTGATCATACTGAGGTCACTGTGGCAAATGCCGCAATATTCAACGGTAATTTCGAGGTCTTCGGCGTCTAGGGCACCGGGGTCATATTCAAAGGGCTCAAGCTTACCGCCAGCTTCATGGACTGCATAGGCTTTGATCATAGTCATAGGCTCCTGATGACGGCGGCGTTACCTCTATCAGGCTAATATCAAAGGGCCAGAAATTTCATCCTGCGCGCTCTAAAAGATTTTCTCAATGCAAATCATTTTGATTCGCCATGGTCAGCCAAAGTTTACCTTTCCAACTTGGGTCAACGGCGATGCGTTTTGGCGGTGCATTATGGCCTACCAGCGGTCAGAGTTGTGCCCAACGTCGTGGCCCCCTGCGCCGACAAAAGCACTCACAAAAGCCCTCATCCAAAACGCCAACGGATTATGGTTGACCAGCGATCTGCCCCGAGCCGCTCAGTCAGCTCGCCGATTACAGCCCCTCGGGCCGATCACCCACAGCTCGCGCTTTCGAGAGCCCGAGTTTGAGCAGCCCAAATTACCCAAGGTGATACCTCTGCCGTTCTGGGTATGGGCCTTGATGGCCCGGATACAACGGCGGTTGGATGCGCTGATTGGCACAGGGGCTGCTCAAACGCGTCACGCTCACATCCTGACGGCGACCCACTATCTGATTGAGCAGGCCAGTCGAGTCGGCTCTGTCGCGCTAGTGGGCCATAGCATCACCCATCGACTGATCGCTCAAGAATTGAGGCGGTTGGGTTGGCAAGGCCCCCGTGTCCCTTACTCAATCTATTGGGGGTGTAGTCTCTATACTTGCTCTGAGCCCACTGTCTGTCTAGCGCAAGTCCACGATCTGCCTCAACCGGCCCCAGATATTTTTGGGCCAGTTGAGGAAAGTGAAGTAGCCCAGGCTCTAATCCAGGGCAAAGATAATTTCGAGACTTCTCTGGGTGAGGTGTTAAGGCGCGATCGCAAATTCTCGCTGGCAGAGGCCATTGGTCGAGAGGGGGCTGATTTTCTCAAAGGCGAATCCACGATTCCCAGACCGCTGCGCGCGATTGCCCACATTAATCTGTTGATTGCCGAACACCTTCAAGACGCCCAAGGGGCGCTTGAGCCTGTCCTCAAAACCTGGATCAAAACGGATGTCCGGGTAAGTCAGCACTTAGATGAGCCCGCCACGGCCCTCCACAAGATTCTGGCCTCTATCCTCGATAGCGAAGAAATCCTGTCTGAATTTTCAAGACAGGTAAATGTGCAATGGGGGGAGATTTATGGCGAACGCCCCCATTTTCAGACACTGGGGCAGCCACCTCACCCTCAAACCGCCTATACCCACGCAACAGTGCGCAAAACGCTTTTAACTCTCTTGACGGCGTTGACAAACAGCCAGCCGTAACCAGACCAACCGCCTATAATGTCAGGACTTTTTGACGGGAAACCCATACAACATGCTTCATCGTCAATTCTGGCGAGTTGCCCCCGGTGTCCGAGGGTGAGTAGCCGCATCGCCCCTACCAGGCTTTGCATTTTGATTTAGGGCCTGTGAATTCAGAAGGGGCATACTCCTTGTCTGTGCGCTCAACCCTCAACCAGCGCTTAGAATAATGAATTGGGTGACGGTTAAACAACCTCGCCAGAGACACAATCCAATTCCATTAAAAACTCTACCTGACTGTCCTATGAGCGCTGCGATTCGCTTCTTAATGTGTGCCCCGAGCTACTACGACGTTGACTACGTGATCAACCCGTGGATGGAGGGCAATCTCCATCGGTCTTCCAAGGATTTGGCGAAGGAGCAGTGGCAGGGGCTCTACGAACTCCTGGCCCAACATGCTGAAGTCGATCGGGTAGACCCTCAACTCGGTTGGCCAGACATGGTGTTTACGGCAAACGCGGGTCTGGTATTGGGGGACAAAGTGGTGCTGAGTCGCTTTTTGCATCCTGAGCGTCAAGGGGAAGAACCCCACTTTAAGCAGTGGTTTGAGCAGCAGGGCCATACCGTCTATGAACTGCCCAAGGACTTGCCTTTTGAGGGCGCAGGAGACGCCCTGTTTGATCGCGAGGGGCGGATGCTCTGGGCAGGCTATGGCTTTCGCACCGAGCTAGATGCCCATAGCTATGTGGCCCAATGGCTTGATGTAGAGGTGCTCTCGCTGCGGCTGATGGACGAGCGGTTTTACCATCTGGATACCTGTTTTTGTCCGCTGACCGACGGTTATCTGCTCTACTATCCAGACGCTTTTGATGCTTACTCTAACCGTCTGATCGAGATGCGGGTGCCTGCTGATAAGCGGATTGTGGTCGAAGAAGACGATGCCGTAAATTTTGCCTGCAATGCGGTCAACATCGATCGCATTGTGGTCATGAACAAAGCCAGCGAATCGCTCAAGCAACGTCTGGCCGATGTCGGATTTGAGGCCAAAGAAACCCCGCTGACTGAGTTTTTGAAAGCAGGGGGGGCGGCGAAATGTCTCACTCTGCGGGTGACTGAGCCCGTGCGGCCCGATTTGCATGCGGCCCCGGCCACGGTGGAGAGTCGCACCATTGCTCTGGAGGGGCATTTGCTAGATTCTGGGTTAATCAACCGGACCCTGGATGTGATTGTTGAGGCCGGGGGCAGTTTCCAGGTCTTAAACTTTGACCTGGGGGCACAGCGGCAGAGTCGGTCTTCAGCCCAGGTCAAAGTTTCGGCCCCTGACCAGGCCGTCATGGAAGACATCATGGCGCAGCTGATCGACCTGGGGGCGTTACAACTCCCCGACGAGGTCTGCGATGCTCAACTCCAGCCCGTTGATCAGGCTGGGGTGGCCCCCAATGACTTTTACAGTACAACGATTTACCCAACCGAAGTGCGCGTGCAGGGTGAGTGGGTGCGCGTACAAAATCAGCGCATGGATGG
>JBCDDJ010000391.1:0-6398 GCA_039180385.1 Cyanobacteria bacterium P01_G01_bin.38
CTTCTATGGGACGCTACTGGCGTGTACTCAAACTGTTTTGGAGCGTTGCGATCGCAGCCGAGCTAGAATATCGTCTCAATTTTGTGATTGCTGCTGTCAGCAGCCTAGCTGCCTTGTTTGGCAATATCTTTGGGTTATTTCTGTTCTATCGCACCGGGTACGAGTTTCAGGACTGGTCCTGGGCCGAGTCGCTGGTGGTGCTGGGCATTTTTACGATGCTTCAGGGCTTTTCGGCGACGTTCTTGACGCCTAATCTCAATCGCATCGTCAACCACGTCCAGGAGGGTACCCTCGATTTTGTCTTACTAAAGCCGATTAGCTCTCAGTTTTGGCTGTCAACGCGCACCATTTCCCCGTGGGGGCTACCAGATATTATCTTTGGCCTGGGCATTTTATTCTACGCGGGCCATCAGCTCGGGCTATCGCCGATCAGTTACTTGCTAGGCATTCCCCCACTGCTGTTTGGGCTGCTGAGTCTGTATAGCCTTTGGTTTATGCTGGGGGCCACTAGCATCTGGTTTGTGAAAATCTACAATGTGACCGAGGTACTGCGGGGCCTACTTGACGCCGGGCGCTATCCCATCGTGGCGTTTCCAGCTGCGTATCGGTTTTTCTTTACTTTCATCATCCCGGTCGCTTTTTTAACGACGGTGCCCGCCCAGACCATTTTGAATCGTACCGAGGGCTCCTGGTTGCTGGGGTCGGTGGCGCTGGCGGCGGTGCTGCTGCAAATCTCTCGCGGCTTTTGGCGATTTGCGTTGAGGTTTTACACGAGCGCGTCGAGCTAAATTGGACAGCTAATATCCTGGGCGTAGGCTATATCAACATCTTTACAGGGTAATTGGTGATTGGTGGTATTGGCTGTTTGCGAACGTATTGCACTGGGCGCACGCCGTGACGCCCCTACCTTCTACTCTCCACCCGTCGCCCCAAACCATTTCCGGTAAATCTCATCGTATCGTCCGTTCTCTCGAACAATTGCCAGAGCCTGATTAATTGCCGCCAGGGCTTCTGGCTTCTTATTGGGCACGGCGATGCCGAAGGGCTCCTCAGTGAGACGTTGGCTGGTGAGCTTGATGTCGGTGATTTGCTCAGATGCGATCGCACTCAATATCAACGGCAGATCTGTAATCGCAGCCTCTGCGGCCCCGTCTGCCACGGCCTGTAATGCGGAGAAAGCAGAATTGTAGGTTTTGATTTGAGAGCCTGCGATATCCACCGCAGCTTGTGCGCCCGCCGTGCCGAGTTGGACGGCAATTGTTTTGCCTTCCAGGGTCTTGAAATTTTTGATATCGTCTCGACCGGGGACCGTCGCAATCGCTAACCCAGAGACAAAATAAGGGTCTGAGAAGCTTACCAGCTTGCCCCGGTCTTCGGTAATTGCGATCGCACCGATGGCCACATCAGCCCGCCCCCCCTGCAAAAGCGGGATCAGACTGTCAAAGGCCTGTTTTTCCCACTGCAGCTCAACCCCAGCGATGGCTGCGATCTCATTCAGTAGATCTACATCAAACCCTTCAAACTGGTCGGGTTGAGGCTGCTGCACAAACGGGTAATAGCCCGTTGTGGTCGCCACCTTCCACGTTTCTTCTAAGGGAAAGGCAACGGTTTCAGCCACGCCTTCAGCGGTAGGGTCAGCCGGGTCAGGCAAGTTTGTTGATAAGGGTAGTTTGGAGGTGATCCCACCCAATCGAGCACAGGCAGGCAACCCCATCGAAACCCCCAAACCCAAACCCAAATATCGCAGCAAAACCGAACGCTTCATCACCCCGACTCCCAACTACCTCTATAACTGTAAGCCCCTTTGAGCTAGAGATTATGCCAGATTTAAGTTGAAGCAGCCTTACCCGCTTCAGTGAGCAGCCTATTCAAGACCGGACAAGGGTGAGTTCGCTTGCGCTGGTGAGTTCGCTTGCGCTGGGTGAGTTCGCTTGCGCTGGGTGAGTTCGCTTGCGCTGGTGAGTTCGCTGCGCTGGGTGAGTTCGCTGCGCTTGGGGGTCGGCTGCGCTCTTTCAATCTTTGACTGTGTAACTCATTGCACCCCCTCACCCCCTCACCCCCTCACCTTCCCCCTCCAAACTTGACAAGACCTATCCCTGTGACTAGATGTAGCCAAGATTTAAGAATCACAAACGGATTGTTAAGAAAGGCTCCCCCACCAGGACAGTGCGTCACACTGGGTCTACAACACCTTAAGGATGATAAGTGCCATGAGTGAGTTTTCTGATTTTCTGAAACACAAACAAGCCTACGTCGCCATTGGGGAATTTAAGCCAGGGCGCTTTTCTGAAGCCCGTCAGCTCTATGAAAAAGCAGTCTCCGCCTACAAAGACAGCTGCGGTTTTAAAGGGGCTTACTTGCTCCAAGAGCCCGGCACCGACTGCGGCATTGCTATTATTTTGTGGGACGACATTGGTGATATGGAAGATTGCCAGGATGCTGACTACAAAGCCGCCCTCAAAGAAATTTCGAGCTTGTTTGTAAAACCACCCCAGATCAAGTTTTACGAAGTCTGTAGCGAAATTGGCCTGGTGGGAATGGTGCAGGCCATGGCAGGCGTGGCCGCGTAGGGAGGTAGTTTTAAGAACTAAGAACTATATTTTGTCTACCGCCACCATTTTATAATGGGGCTTCTAATCAACGTCACAACCGAAGATGGCAAAACCTACCCAGGCGCATATCACCAAAATGATCCCCAAAGGTCAGTCTGAGTTCTTTAAACAGCGTACATTCACTCAGACTGAGTACTACATGGGGGCCAAACTGATCGAAGTCGGGGTCAACCCCAAAATAGCCATCTATCGTTGGACGCGCGAAGACAAGGGGGCCAAAGAAGCCTGGACCTACAGCGCCTATTGGGGCGAATCGCGGGAAAAGGTCGAAAAAGAAGAAGGCCAAGCAGGGTGAGACGCTTTGCTTAGTGAGGGGGTTAAAAAACGTACTCACCAGCGCAGCGTACTCACCAGCACCCAGCAAATTTATTACAGGATGTCTGCGGTTTCTTCTCGGCTCAGCGCTAAGGCATCTTCAAACGGCTCGTTGAAGATGACCATTGTCGTCGTCTGATTTTCTTCGAAGCCGATCCGCTCGTAAAAGCGCTGTTGGTTGGTGGTCATCAAATAAACCCGCTCAACCCGGCTCATGTGGGGGTGGCTCAGCACCGTCTGCACCAGTTTACGGCCTAGCCCTGCCCCTTGGTAGTCAGGGTCGATGACGACATCCCAGATGGTGGCCCGATAGACGCCGTCTGAGGTGGCCCGGGCAAAGCCGATCATCTTCTCGCCGTCCCAGGCGGTGACCACTGGGTGGCTGTGTGCGATCGCAACCCGCAAATCATCATCTCGCCGCTCTTGTGCCCAAAAAGCCGCCTTATCAAACAGGTGTCGTAGCTTGACTAACTCACTATCAGAAAAATGCTCCGTGTAGCAAAACTGAATGTGCCGAAAATCCATCAATATGCTTTCCTTGGAATGGGAATGACAGGCCTCAGGCCAAGATGCTTTCTAGCATAGTCTGTAGCTATCCCAATCGGCATCCGCCCCCCTGCCAAAACGAACGACATCCTAAGATTTCATGACAACCCTGATTAAGCGATTTTTACCGTCAACCCGCCGTCGTACCTGGCTTAGGTCATTATCGCTAGGGATCGCAATCGTTTGTTTTTTATGCCTGGGCATCGGCCTATCCCAGGCCCTGGCCTCTGAAAAAGGAGCTGCCACTGTGGCCCAGACACCCTCGGTGACCGCAGGGCCCGAGGGTGCTTTTGAGCCAGTCACACATGAATTTCAACTCGGCCAAGATTTTTATTTAGAGAGCTGTAGCGCCTGCCATATTGCAGTGCCCCCAGCGGTCCTACCCCAACAAACCTGGCGAGTTTTACTCACCGATCCCAACCACTACGGTATCCAGATAGAGCCTTTGCCCCGATTTAACGCTCGCCTGGTGATAGATTACCTATCCATTTATTCACGTCCCCGGCACAACCAGCGGGTGCTTCCCTTCCGCCTCAGCGAATCAGCCTATTTTCAAGCCTTACACCCCAACCTCGAATTTCCCCAAGCGCCAACCCTCACCACCTGCATTAGCTGCCATCCGAGTGCAGAGGCGTTTAATTTTCGCGACTGGACAGAAGGATTTTAGATTTTGGCAAAATACCTACTTCAAACAAAAATTATCTCGGCATCCACTACACTCTCTACCTCCTTTATCCAGTAAACGCCCTCTGGCAATTCTGGTTGGTATTCGCACTCACTAGGAGCGTTCGAAATCCAAAATCCCCAATCCAAAATAAAATCTAAAATGGCCCCCTGCCCTGGGTGATACCATTGAAGGGCCATATCTAAAGGTGGGGTAAACCGTCCCCAAAAACGCCTCCCCAGGCTTACGCCCCTTGTATACGATTATTAAAGATATACGATGGGTCATATTAAGGCCCTGCATTACCGCTGTACCCTTAGCTCGACATGCTGAAACAACTCTTTGGCGATCCCAACACCCGCAAGCTCAAAAGATATCAACCCGATGTCAAAGAAATCGGCCTGTTCGAAGAAGATGTCCAGGGCCTCTCAGATGAGGCACTATCGGGTAAAACCCTCGAGTTTAGGGAGCGACTAGACAAGGGCGAAACCCTGGATGACTTGCTACCCGAAGCCTTTGCCGTGGTGCGCGAAGCCTCAAAGCGGGTTTTGGGGCTGCGGCACTACGATGTGCAGTTGATTGGGGGCATGGTGCTCCACGATGGCCAGATCGCTGAGATGAAAACTGGGGAAGGTAAAACCCTGGTGGCGACGCTGCCGTCCTATCTGAATGCGCTGTCGGGTAAAGGAGTTCACATCGTCACGGTGAACGATTACCTGGCCCGCCGTGACGCGGAGTGGATGGGGCAAGTGCATCGCTTTATGGGGCTGAGTGTCGGTCTGATCCAGCAAGGGATGGCACCCGCCGACCGCAAAAAAAACTACGCCTGCGATATCACCTATGGCACCAACAGCGAATTTGGCTTTGATTACCTGCGGGACAACATGGCGACGGCTTCGGCAGACGTGGTGCAACAGCCGTTTAATTTCTGCATTATTGACGAAGTTGACTCAATTTTGATCGACGAGGCCCGCACCCCGCTGATTATCTCAGGCCAGGTTGAGCGCCCCAGCGAAAAATATATGAAGGCGTCTGAGGTTGCCCGTGCCCTGGAACCTGAAACTGAGTACGAGGTAGACGAAAAAGCCCGGAACGTGCTGCTCACCGATGAGGGCTTTGAGAAGGCTGAAAATCTTCTGGGGGTCACGGATTTATACGATCCTAAAGACCCATGGGCGCACTACATCTTCAATGCGGTTAAGGCCAAAGAGTTATTTGTCAAAGACGTCAACTATATCGTCCGCAATGGCGAAGTGGTGATCGTCGATGAGTTTACCGGGCGGGTCATGCAAGGGCGTCGCTGGAGCGATGGCCTGCACCAGGCCATTGAGGCCAAGGAACACGCTGAGATCCAGCCAGAGACCCAAACCCTGGCCTCGATTACGTACCAAAACTTTTTCTTGCTGTATCCTAAGCTGTCTGGGATGACCGGGACCGCCAAGACCGAAGAGGCCGAGTTTGAGAAAATCTATAACCTCGAAGTCACCATCGTCCCCACCAACCGACCGATCGCCAGAAACGACATCTCCGATGTGGTCTATAAGACAGAGGAAGCCAAGTGGAAGGCGATCGCCCAGGAATGCGCCGAGATGCACGAAACCGGTCGCCCCGTCTTAGTCGGCACTACCAGTGTTGAAAAATCAGAGGTGCTCTCGGCCCTACTGCAGCAGCTGGGGGTTGAGCACAACCTGCTCAATGCAAAACCTGAGAACGTCGAGCGCGAGTCAGAAATCGTCGCCCAGGCCGGTCGTCGCGGAGCTGTGACCATCGCCACCAACATGGCCGGTCGAGGCACCGATATTATTTTGGGCGGTAACGCCGAGTACATGGCCCGCCTCAAAGTGCGCGAGTATTTCATGCCCCGTCTGGTCAAGCCCGAAGAGGAAGAGGGCTTTGGGGTGGCTAAAGTCGCGGCGGTCAAAGACCGACGACAGGCCGAAGGATTCCAACCCGGCAAAAAAGTCAAGACCTGGAAAGCCTCGCCCCAGATTTTCCCTACTGAGCTGTCTGCCGAGACCAAAGCAGCACTCAAAGAAGCAGTAGACTTTGCCGTCAAAACCTACGGCGCGCAGAGCCTGCCAGAGCTAGAAGCTGAAGATAAAATTGCCGTCGCAGCCGAAAAAGCCCCCATCGAAGACCCGGTGCTGCAAAAGCTGCGGGAAGTCTACAACCAGGTTTACAAAGAGTACGACGAGTTTACCTCCGCTGAGCACGACGAAGTGATTGGGCTGGGTGGCCTCCATGTGATCGGCACCGAGCGC
>JBCDDJ010000392.1:0-6385 GCA_039180385.1 Cyanobacteria bacterium P01_G01_bin.38
CTTTCAGGTAGTCTAAGTTAAGCGCATCGTTGATATCTTGTTCGGTCAGCGTGATCTCGGCCTGTGCTTTGACCGTTTGCTTTAGCTCAATATTACCAAAAACAGCTTTCCAGGGGGTGATGGCGATAGGCCCCGTTTTTACACGAAGCTTTTCAGTCCGCAGGTCGTCCTGCAAGACGAGCCCTTCTCCTTCGATAGTCACCGCATCAATCTCACCCCCCGCTATGGCCTCGGGCGATATGTCTACATTGACCGTGAGCGCTTCGACCTCATCTAGCTGAGTTCTAAGACCCGCCTCAGCTATTTTATTGATAGCCTGCTCACCCATCCCTGAATTATCTGACATCGCCAACCCTTCTGTGGAGGTAAATCCTTTCACTATAGCGGTGGCGGCGTCCCTATCTAAATCCGCCTTTAGACAGATTTCTCTCATTTGCAACAAAAGGTGAACTCACCGCCTGCATTACAAATTTATGGGGCCCGTGGGCAGTATGATGCCAGTATGCAAACTAGACCTACTAAAGATGCGGTCGGGAGATATCTATGGCATCCAAAAGTTTTAGCCCCGCTGAAAAAGCCTTTTTAGAAAAAGTCATGCAGAAAGCCAATCTGCCTGATATATATGATGCGAGGGATCTCACCATTGTTGTGCTCCGCTCCCTACGGGATCTCATGACAACAGAAGCGGCTGAACGTACTGAAGAGACCTTTGACGACGAGAAAATCGCCCAGCTCTGGAAAGATGACAACCCGATTGTGGCTGCACTAGCTAAACTGCGCCCACCGCTCAAAGTCGACACCGAAACCTTTCTGCGTCGGATCCGCCAGGAGGGTGGGGTGCCCAAAGACACGAGCGCAGAGGGGGTGGTGATCGCTGTTTTCTCCACTGTTAGAGAAGAATTGCCCCCCGAGCGTATTCAAGAGATCTCTGGGTTCTTGCCGGATGGGCTCAAGGTTATGTGGGAACAAATATAGTTAAAGCCGAACAGCTGTAAAGTATCGAGAACGGTCTCTATCATAAGGAAGAGTTTACGGTCTTCCTTGTGTGCTATTTTTATATCTGCAAGATAACCGTAAAGCACCTGTATTCAAAGCTCAGTTTGCTTTGGAGAAGGCTCGGGGCTCAGGTGCTGTAATCGATATGAAAAAATGGCTGTATCCGATTTTGTAGCTCAGACGAAGGCCGCGATCGCAAAACTCACTGACCCCGAGCTGTCGATATCAGCGGTTGATATCGACAATTGCGATCGCGAACCGATCCACATTCCATCTGCCATCCAGCCCCACGGGGTTTTGCTGGTGCTTGCTGAGGCAGACTGGACCCTTGTGCAGGTGAGCCGAAATACGAAAGACTATCTGGGTCAGGCACCCGAGGCCCTGCTGGGTCAGCCCCTGGGGTCGCTGCTGGGTGAGGCACAAATTCAAACGATTGAGAACTGTCTGGCAGCGGCGTTTGATGCCGTCAATCCGCTGCGGTTCGAGATTGAGGTAGACGGCACGACCCAGCTTTTTGCTGGGGTGGTGCACCGCAGCGACGAAGCTGTGCTTTTGGAGCTAGAGCCTATCGAAGCGGAGGCAGACCAGGCAGTCGCCAACTTTTTTGACTTTTACAGCTTAGTTAAGCAGCCAGTGAGTCGGCTACAGCAGACCCAAACCCTGGATGAGCTGTGTCAGACCGCCGTTGAGGAGATCAAGCAGATCAGCGGGTTTGATCGGGTGATGGTGTACAGGTTTGACCCAGACGGGTCGGGCAGCGTCATTGCTGAGGCTTTGCAGCCCCAGCTGTCGCCGTTTCTGGGCCTGCACTACCCGGCTACCGATATTCCAAAGCAGGCTAAGTACCTGTATATACTTAACCCGCTACGTTTGATTCCTGATGTGGCCTATCGTCCGGTGCCTTTGACGCCACCCGACAATCCGCTAGGCGACGCGCCGCTAGATATGACCCTGGCCACGCTGCGCAGCGTTTCTCCCTTGCATACAGAATATCTAGGCAACATGGGCGTGAGGGCATCTATGTCGATCTCGCTGGTGCAAAATCAGAAACTCTGGGGGCTGATCGCCTGCCATCACAACCGCCCGCGCAAGCTGTCCTATGAGCTGCGCACTATCTGTGAATTTCTAGGACAGGTGTTTGGTCTGGAGCTAGCTGCCCGCGAAGATAAAGAGGACGCTGGCTATAAGAGCCGTCTCAGGGAGATCCAGGCGAGTTTTGTCAGCACGTTGCCCCAAAGTCAGACCTTGCAGGCTGGGCTAACTCACAATCCGGCACACCTGATGGCCCTGACCGGCTCAACCGGAGTCGCCTTCTGCGAAAAAGGTCAAATCACCTTGTTGGGGGAAACCCCCAAGCTGGCTGAGGTAAGTGATTTAGTGCAGTGGGTCGGTGGCTGCTTTGACCAGGATGTGGTTTATCACACTGCTGCCCTCAGCCAGGTGTATCCAGCTGCAGGCGAGTTTGAGAGCGGCACCAGTGGCTTGCTAGCGTTAGCAATTTCCCGAGCACAGCAGCTATACGTGCTGTGGTTTAGGCCCGAGGTCTTGCAAACGGTGAACTGGGCAGGCAACCCTGATAAATCGGTAATGACCGACTATGGAGGGACCGTTAGAATGTCGCCACGTCAGTCATTTGACCTGTGGAAAGAAACGGTGCGCCAGCGGTCCCTACCTTGGAAACCCTGTGAAATTGAAGCTGCACTGGAATTGCGCACCGCCGTCATTGGGCTAGTGCTCCAAAAGGCAGATGAGCTGTCCCAGCTCAATTCGGAGCTAGAGCGCAGCAACATTGAGTTAGACGCCTTTGCCTACATCGCTTCCCACGATCTCAAAGAGCCCCTACGGGGCATTCATAACTACTCCAGTTTTTTAATCGAAGACTACGGCGACCAGCTAGGGGATGACGGGGCTCACAAACTCCAGACGCTGATGCGTCTGACCCAGCGGATGGAAGATCTGATTAATTCATTACTGCACTACTCTCGGCTGGGGCGAGCGGAGCTGTCAATCACCCCTGAAAATCTCACCGAACTGGTGGACGGGGTAATTGATGTGGTTAAAATTAGCAAGCCCGAACAGGTTAGCTTTCAGGTACCCCGCCCGCTGCCCACTGTGGCGTGCGATCGCACCCAGGTCATCGAACTATTTACCAACTTGATCAGCAACGGCATCAAATACAACGACAAGCCTGAGAAACAGATCGAGATCGGCTATCTGACCCCTGACGAGGCCACCGCACAATCTATCTGGCCCACCGCTATCGAGAACCCGCTGGATACAGTCATATTCTATGTGCGTGACAACGGCATTGGCATTCGAGCCAAGCATCTGGATAATGTCTTTAGAATCTTCAAACGGCTGCATCCGCCAGGGCGTTTTGGTGGCGGCACCGGCGCTGGCCTTACCATTGTCAGAAAAATCGTCGAGCGCCACAGCGGCCAAATTTGGATAGACTCAGCCTATGGCGAAGGCAGCACCTTTTATTTCACCCTGGAAGGTCAGAAAAATGGTTGACAACCCACCCTACCCTACCCTACTGGTGGTCGAAGACAGCGACGAAGACTTTGAGGCGTTTGGGCGGGTTTTGCACAAGAGCAGCGACATTGAGGTGCCTTTGTGTCGCTGCGTTGATGGGGACGAGGCTCTAGATTTTTTATTTCAAACCGGTGAGTATGCTGAGCGCAAGCCAGAGCCACCCGGTCTGATCATGTTAGATCTCAACCTGCCAGGGACCGACGGGCGGGAGGTGCTAACCCAGATCAAACAGGACGAGCGCTTGAAGATGATTCCAGTTGTGGTGTTTACCACCTCATCTAACCCCAAAGATATCGAAGCGTGCTATCAGGCCGGGGCCAATAGCTACATGCTCAAGCCTATGAATACAGGACAGTTGCAGACATCTGTTCGGCTTTTTATAGACTATTGGTTTAAGGCCATGGTGCTGCCCAGCGGCTTATAGACTTATGAACCCTAACTGCGATACTGCTAGCCCCATTTGCAAGATTTTAATCGTAGAAGACTCTGAGGCTGACCGAGCAGTCTACCAGCGCTATTTGAACAAATCTGAAATCACCAGCTGCGCTGTTTTGGAAAGCGACTGCGGAGAAACGGGCCTGGCAATGTGTCTGCAACATCAGCCAGACGTGATTTTATTGGACTACTTGCTGCCGGACATTGACGGTCTAGAGTTTTTAGACGCGCTGCGCACCCAAACTCAACCCATGCCACCCGTCATTATGCTCACTGGCCAGGGGAATGAGCAGGTGGCCGTTGAGGCCATGAAGATGGGCGCACAGGACTATCTGGTCAAGGGCAGGCTCACCCCCGATACGCTATCCCAGGCCATTCGTCGGGTCTTGACCCAGCAAATATTGCAGCAGATGGTGGCCCGACAGCAGCGGCAGCAGCAGCTGATGGCTGACACGGCTCTACGGATTAGTCGATCGCTCGATCTCAAGACCATTTTGACCACGGCGGTAGAGGGGGCCCGTCAGCTGCTAGACTGCGATCGCACCCTAATCTATCGGTTTGAGTCTGACATGAGCGGCACGGTGCTGGCCGAGTCTGTGCTGCCAGAATGGTCTGCGAGCCTGGGCACTGAGATTGTAGACACCTGTTTTCAAGAAAATGGGGCCGATCGCTATTTTGAAGGCCACAAAACGGTCATCCCCGACATCCATAATTCTCATCTAACCCCGTGCCATATTCAGCTATTAGACCGGTTCCAGGTCAGAGCCAATATCGTGGTGCCAATTGTGCTGTCTGAGGCAGGTGTTCCGGCCCAGCCGAGGCTGTGGGGGCTATTTATCGCCCATCACTGCCGCAATACGCGAGACTGGCAAACCTACGAGCTAGAGCTGCTAGATGATCTAGCAGTACAGTTTACGATTGCCATTCAACAAAGCGAGCTGCTCTTGACGCTCCAGACCCGCGCCCAAAAACTGGCGTCGGTCAATCAGCGTCTGCTCAAGACGGCTCAGCTACTTAAAACCCGCAACAAAGAGCTGGACGAGTTTGCCTATATCGCCTCCCACGATCTCAAAGCGCCGCTGCGGGCGATCTCAAACCTGGCCCACTGGCTGCAAGATGATCTCTCAGGTCAGCTACCCCCCGAAAATCAAGAGCAGCTCAATCTCTTGCAGTCGCGGACCCAGCGGTTGGAAAGCTTTATTGAAGGATTATTGCAATATTCACGGGCAGGTCGCCGGGGGCTCGAGATAGTGCCGGTCGATAGCCGCGTCCTGGTGAAGGAGATTCTGGATAGCTTAGCCCCGCCTGCGTCGATGCAGATTACCGTGTCTGAGACCCTGCCTGTGTTAGAGACCCACAAGGTTTTACTGCAGCAGGTGTTGAGTAATTTAATCGGCAATGCCATCAAGTATCACGACCGCCCCGATGGCCAAATCAGCATTGCGGTGACCGATCGGGGTGAGCAAGTAGCGTTTGCGATCGCAGACGACGGCCCTGGCATTGCGCCAGAACACCACGAGCGCATTTTTGGTATGTTTCAAACCCTGGCCAGTCGCGACACGATAGAAAGCACCGGCATTGGCCTCAGCGTGGTTAAAAAAGTGGTAGAGCAACAGGGTGGCGAGATCACCGTCCAATCTGCCGTGGGCAAGGGCAGCACGTTTTCCTTTACCTGGCCTAAGTATAGCCAGTAAGTAGGGTGTCCCTATTGGGGCAATTCTGATACTACTGGCGAAGTTAATTGGCAAGGAGATAACAGGAGTCGAGGCCCCCAAACCCCCAATACTGGGGGCTTTGAATAGACGTTCAGAATTTCTAATGCCGAGAGTTAGAGTATCTGTGGGTATGTTGGGTTTAGTTATCTACGAGGAGCGAGTTAGCCTGTGTATGAGTCACCAAAAACCTAGAATTAGAGGCACAACGCCGGAGATTGAAGCGGCAGCTAGACGGTTACGCAAGAACCCGACACTTGCTGAGCAGACTCTATGGACAGCGCTGAAAAATCGACAATTAGAGGGATTAAAATTTCGAGCTCAGCATCCCATCGGTCGTTTTATTATCGATTTTTACTGTCCTATTTGTCGTTTACTCATTGAGGTGGATGGTGCAGCTCATCAGACGCAAGCTGACTATGATAGGGTCAGAACTGAACAGCTAGAAGCCTATGGTTACAAGGTCTTACGCTTTACGAATGACGAGGTGATGAATAATTTGCCATTCGTTTTGTCTACAATTCGCCAAACTGCCCTAGGGCGAATGACCTGATCAAAAGGAGAATGCTCACCGCAGAGATGTTACGCAAAGAACTCTGAAGCCCCCAGAATTGGGGGTTGGGGGCCTCTATCACGTTTGCTAGCTGTTGCATTTTATGAACGATCATGCTGATCTACTTATGCGTAAAGTCCAAATAGGGTACAGC
>JBCDDJ010000393.1:0-6378 GCA_039180385.1 Cyanobacteria bacterium P01_G01_bin.38
ACCGTGGCCGCTCTTAGCTGTCCCATCTTCAAAACGGGTGTTGCGGTTGATGCTGCCCAGGCCAATGCCATCAGCGTGACTCCAGAGCTGTGAGCCTTCGCCTTCGCCAAACTTTTTGCCGTTGAGGTACCCCTTAAATGCGCCATCACTGAGGTCATTGCCACCATCAAGCACCAGGGCTACGTGGTACCACTTGTTGGCCGAGAGCTTATTCGTCTTTAGCCAGGTGCCTTCCCAACTACTTTCTGCTTGTGGCCTGTTCCAACCGCCGACGGTCAAACGACCGTCATCCAGATACATGTTGAGACCACGAGCAGCCCCCCCTTCTTCATAGATGACTTGCTCAGGACCGTTAGGGAGCATCTTGTCTGCCTTAAACCACAGTGAGACCGTGCGCTGATCCTGGGTGTCCAAGTTGATATCTGAAGAGTTCTTCAGGCGGATGCCCGCTTTCTTGCCGTTAAAGGCAACAGCACCTTTCTTTTTGCCTGGGGTCCATTGAGCACCCCCGACCAGGGTGCCCGCATTGTTGCGACCCTGTTGTGAACTATCACCTGCGATCTTGCCGCTTTTTGCATCCAGTTTCAGTCTGGCAATTAACCCACCGCTATTTGATGGCGGAGTTGGATCTGGGAGGGGTTTTGGTGTGGGTTTCGGAAGCGGCGTTGGGGCAATCGAATTTGCTGCCCCTGTGAGCTTAATATTGTCGATGGCGACTGAGTCACCTGGATCGAGAACTTTCTCGCCCTTAGCCTGGAACAACAGAAACTGATAACCATTGCCCAGGTCAACATCGGTGCTAAAGTTTTTCCAGTTAAAAAACTGACCATTCTCACCACCGAAGGTTTGCTTAGACAGCAGGGTGCGAGACATTGGCAGCGCGCCAACTTTTGTAGGACCGGTATTTTCCCAAACGTTGTTTTCAAACTGGCCGTTGACGCCCCAAAGCTCAATAGTGACATCATTGGCAAGCCAGGGTTTGTCACTCCCCTCTAGATTCTTCAGGCTAAAGTTCAGGGTCTGCTGACCTTTATGGACTTTGTTGTTTTGGACGACCTGACCAATAAAGTTTTGCCAGTCGCCCACTTTGGAGAGGACCGCAGCGCCATCACTACGTCTCACGCCTTCTGTCGCAAACCAACTTTCGTCAGACCACTGAGTGTTGTCTTGCCAGGGTGCTAAATACTTGTCAGTCCCACTAAAGTTGCCGTCCTTAAAGGCATTGGGGTAAACGGTGGGTTTGACCTGTACGGCCTTCTTCAAGGTTTGAGCAGCCCCCTGGTTGTCTAACACTTGGAGCGCAACATTGTAGGAGCCAGCCTTATCAAACTGATGGGTGACCCGACGCCCAAACGCGTCTGCTTTACCATCGTCGTTAAAGTCCCAACCATAGCTAGCAATCCCTTTGCTGTCGATGGGGTATTGGGTTGATTGGCCGTCAGGCTTAAGCGGATCACTATCGTAGGAGCCACTGGCGTCAAAGGTGACGGCTAGCCCACCCGCTGCTTTATTGGTAAATTTGGCTGTTGGCCCTTTGTTGCCGTCTTTGGTTTCAAAAACAGTATTTTCGATGGCAAAATCTTTTGGAAAGTCCTTGGGGCGATCCATATGGGGGGCTGCGTCACCAATCTTTTTCAGATTATAGGTATTGTCGCTAAAACGACTGTTCTTGATAGAGGACTGGGTAAAGTCTTTTTCCTCGTTGAGAAATTCGACATGGAGTCCCTCATTGAAACCTTTGACGTTGAGATTCTCATAATCAGTATTAAAGGTTGCGTGATTGTGGAAGAGACCGTCTCCTCCACGCGGGTCGTCAGGATCACCCACAATCAGACCATCTTTAAAGTCGAGGTTGCTGCTGTAAGAAACGTTTAAACCAGCCCAGCGGTTGCCCCATAGTTTAAAGTTATCAATCTGCCCGCGAGCTTGGTGGGCTGTTTTGGGTTCCACTCCGCTAAATTCGAGGTTGCCGTCGAAGTTAGTCATTTGGGCCCAAATCCGCATGCCCATGTTGGTGTTGTAGCTCTCAAAGCCTGAGAGCTGGCGCAGGGGCACATCATTAATATCAACTTCTGTTTGACCGGGTTTGGCAACTTTGCTGCGAACGCTGGGGGCTAAATTTTTGACCTTGATGGTTTCCTTATCGCGGAAGTCATCTTCGGGGTCGAGGGTGTCGCCAAAAACGGTGATGCCAGTTTCATTTGAACTCACGGCAACATTATCTTTCATGGCGACCTGGGCTGCGCCCTGCACCCAGTAGCCCTCACCTCGGAAGCCTAAGTCAAACTTGCGATTGCGCGCATCACGCTGACCTTCGACCTGTTGCCAGGGAATCCCGGTGGTTTTGATGGTGATGTTGTTTTTCCAAGAGCCTAGCTCATTGCCAGACTCGGCGACGATGCCCGAGCCAGCGACATCAAAAACAACATTGTCTTCGAGGATGGCATGGCTATCGTGGTGGACGATACCCCAGCCGGGGGTGTCTACGACTGCGTTGCCCTTGACGATGGCGGCTTGACCGTTGATGTCTTCTGCCCCCGTGCGGTGCAGGTGTAGACCATAGCGACCGCGACGATTTTTGCCAGTGCCGTTGGACCCATCGACGTTTTCGCCGACATCGTCGACAAGTTTTGTTTTGTCAGACCGGCCCAGGTTATAAAAGCCTGCATTGCGAATATCCACATCCGGGTTGTGCATAAACATCGCGTGGCCGCGCTGTTGATTAGGCGTATCTTTCCCGTCTTCTGATTCTATAACGACGTTGCGGCTAGTGTTGGCGACGTATAGGTTAAGCTGATTCTTTTCGGCGATGTCGGGCCGGGTGTGGTCAAACCGCAGGACGTTATTTTCGCCACTTTTGATATCGTTGTTGGTAAAGCTAACGCGGTTGCCGCTGATCTGGGTGATGGTCAGCACCTCATCCTGGAAACGGCTATTGTCTTCGTCGGAGCCGTTCCAACCATAGCCAGTGCCCCCAACAACAATTTGGTCACCGACTTGCCAACCAGCCGGGGCACTTTTGAAGACAAGCTCAGTATCTCCCTCCATCGCGTCTTTTGCCAGGGCGATATGGTCAGTCTTTTCGGCCCCGTGGATTCTGACTTTGCCGTGGGTTATCACCCCCCGGCTAAGCTGGGTCGGGTCCCAGTTGGTGTTAATGTCGCCGTTATTGGCAATCACAATCCGGGCGGTCTTGTCAGCCTGGATGGGGTTGTCGGCGGTGCCGATATTGAGGGTACCGTCGGGGGTCTCTACAAAGGTATCGACCACCATCTTGGTGTTTTTATTGTGGGCAAAGGTGAGGGTGCCATCGAGGCGAACGGTCCTGAGACGGGCATCGCTCTCGCCGTCGTAGCGGACGCTGACCCCTTCTTTGATCATGACGTTAGCCCCATTGCCCGGGACTTTGCCTCCTTTCCAGGTGCTGGGGGCAAACCAGGAGCCGTTCTTAACCGCAGTATGGCTGGCTTGTGACTCAGGCACCAGATCCATCAGCGCCTGATGGCCCTTCATCTTGGCCGGATCATCCCCGTGTGTCATATCCCCGTGCATCATAGTCGTATCCATGTATTTCTTACGCTCCGTATTCTGAATATCTTCTGACCTGAATATTTTTGAACAGCGGAGATGACCCTCTTTCGGACTGACAGATCCGGCGTTTCTCTTGAGGAAAAGCTTCGTGAATGAATTAAGTAATGCAAAAAACTGTCAAGGACCGCAGACTTGCCGCGATGCCCGCAGGTCTCGATGAGAGAATGTTCTCACCCAGCTTTGCGGGTTAGATTGAGCTATAAAATCGAGTGGCTAATATCTCAGACGTGAGACACGAGCAAACAACGCTCGCCTCAACAATTTAGTCAGCAGTCGAGACACAACTGCGAGGAGGGACACACTTATTCTGTAAATCTATTCTGACAATCGCCACAGCGGTGACTTTGCTCTAAATTTCATCAAATTTCTGAAAGGGCGATGACGTCAGTAAATACCAGCCAGTCTAGAAAAGGGAACGATGTGACGAATACTCAATCCTGGTGCGAGGCCAATCACGCTCGATTAGCTGTCTGGTAAATCACCCTGGGCTTTGTAAACTAACTATTTCGAACTAACTATGAAGCTCAGCTCAACACAAACCCTATATCATTTAATCTCCCGAGACAGGATGTGTCAACTTGGTAGTTGCTTCATAATCTCTAAAATCGCTTTTAAGCAGCGGAATCAAAGAATTGTGACTAATTTTGAAACCGTTTTACTAGCATGGCTTCGATTAGGCTATCGGGTTTGCCATCTGTCCACCGGACAAAGCGATGGGCGATGGGCATGAGCATGGCAAAGGGGCTGGTAAAGCCAGAAAACAGGTAAATATCCTCTAAATCAGGCAGTGGCCCCAACAGCGGCAGCCCGTCTCGACTAAAGGTGACCAGACAGTGACGCCACTGACCGGGAACGGTCTTGAGGGCGGGCAGCTGGTTTGAGATCGCGCTTCTTATTTGAGTTTCACTCGTGGCAGGGTCTGAGACGGGGGCAAGGTCGGTATGCACCTGGCTGAGTTGGCCCATTCGCAGGGTGCCGTCTAAAAACTGGATGACGCCCGCATCTAGGATGGGGCCTGCAATCTGTTGCGAGGTCTGCCAGAGTGATAATTTCTCAGGCTGGCTGACCTCGTCTTCGATGGCAAACCGCTTGGCGTTAGCGGGCATAATCAGCGTTCTCAAGGCTATGTCGATCGGTGGGGTTTCAATAATCTCGGCGTGGGTGTAGTAGAGAGGGACCTGAATATCAATTGCTTTTAGGAGTGATTGGCTGTAAGCACCGGCTGCGATCGCAACCTGCCCCGCCGCATAGGCTTGCTCTGCCGTGGTCACCCCGGTTACTCGGCTGCCGACGCGCACCAGCCCGGTCACCGTCGCGATCAGGTGTTGCCCCCCTAACCGACGAAAGGCTCGGTTAAACGCCTCGACGGTTTTGATCGGGTTAACGTGGCTATGGGAGACTCTGAGGGCACCTGCGATCGCATCTCGATCAAGCTGGGGCTCCAGTTCGCAAGCCTCCTGCGCAGACAACAGTTGGGGGGGGATGGCATAGTGCTGGTACTGCTGGGCCAAGGCATCCGCATCCTCTCCTTTAAGAATCGTAAGCAGCAAATCAAGCTCACGAAACTCAGTGTCGCCCCCCAACTCATCCGCCAAGGTGCGATGGCGCTCAATGCCCTCCTGGCAGAGGGTTTTAGAAACTTCGTCAGTGCCTGACCAGTAAGCAATGCCCCCATAGCTATAACGGGTACCGCTGTCTGGGCTGGCCGCGTCAATCAGTAAAACTGAGTGCCCCTGGCGGGCAAGCTCATAGCTCAGAACGGCCCCGGCCAGGCCGTTACCTACCACAATCCAATCAGTGGTCTGCATGGCACCCTTTCATCCATAAATTAACAATCATCCCAATCTAGGCGTGAATCTGACTGAGAATTAGCCTTAGCCGGTCGTAGTCGTCTTTTAAGAGCACACTCACGCTGCGCCCTGCCTGCACGAGCCAATCGCGATCGAGATTGCGTAAACGGTAGACCTCTCGAATGGTGGCAGCAGCCAAACTGTCAGTGGGGACCCCATTAACCTGGAGCAAAATCCGCAGAAAATCGAGTTGTTCGGTAAAGGCCACGACCTGATCCGCAGTACAACGATAGACCGCCTGATGGACCTGGGGCGGACGCGGCGGCAAATGCTGGTAACACAGGTCAGTGGTTTCCCAACTGCGATGCCCCCCACGATTGACCGGCTGCATGGGGTGATACCCCACAATCGCCACCCGAAACTCAGTTTTGAGCATGGCAAAAATCTGGGGCTGCTGCTCTCGGAGGTCATCTAGCGACATCCCCAAGGCCCGCGCCCGATGCACCGAGTCAATCGGGCTAGTGGTGGCGTGGTAGACCACCCCGTAGATTTGATGATGGGTTTCTTCGTCGTAAGACTTAACCCAGCTGCCAAAGGGCGGCATCACCGGAAAACTTAGATCGTCAGGCTCTAGGCACTGAGCCAAAAACTCTGTGGTCGAGGTCTCGATCACCTCGGCAAAATGGTCAGCATGCCGGGCTTGGGCCTCAAACTGAGGCAGCGGTAGGCGCATTGATCTACTTGCCCCGTTTGGGTTTGACTAACGCCAGCTCAGTCGCTTTAAAGGTGACTAGCTTATCCCAATTGCCCCCCTCAAAGAGGACTGCCACTTGACCGTCAGTGACTCGCTGCACCAGCCCTTGAAAGCCGTAGTAGGTGTCGTCGGTGTTAATTACTTTAACCGGGGAACCTGGCAAAATCATAAAGGTGTTTGGGTGAGAGGTTATTCCTTTATTAGGGTAAGGATTGGACGGGATTTTAACAATAGGGAAGGGGG
>JBCDDJ010000394.1:0-6361 GCA_039180385.1 Cyanobacteria bacterium P01_G01_bin.38
AACTTTGAGGCAGCGGTGCCCCTCTATCAGCGGGCCCTCGAGATTCAAACCGCGACCCTGAGCCCCCACCATCCTGACCGGGCGACGACCCTCAATAACCTGTCGCTGGTGGCCTATGCCACTGGGGAGCTGGCCTCGGCGATTGAGCTACAGCAGCAGGCCCTCGACATCTTTGAGGTGGCGTTTGGAGAGGCCCACCCCACCGTCGGCCTCCTGCTCAATAACCTGGCCGAGGCGTATCGCTCTCAGGGCGACAGCAGCACGGCGCTACCTTTGTTTGAGCAGGCGCTGGCGGTGCAACAAAAAGCGCTGTCGGCTAACCACCCTGAGATCGCCCTCACCTTGAATAACCTGGGGCTGGTTTATACCAGCCAAAAAGACTATGCCCAGGCCGAACAGAACCTGCTGCAGGCGTTAGAGATTACCCAGAGCAGCCTGGGCGATAAACATCCCAACCTGATCCCCATTTTGGGTAACCTGGCCCTGCTCTATCAGCAGCAAAACCGCCAGCCAGAGGCCCTCCCCCTCATTCAACAAAATTTGGAGATTCAAGACTATAACCTGGATCTGATTCTCTCCACCGGCTCAGAGACTCAAAAAGCAGCCTACTTTAAAAGCCTGCCGTCCCTCAGCTTGACCCTTTCCTTCCATCTGCAATCTGCCGCCGACAGCCCCGAGGCGGCCCGGCTGGCGATGCTGACGATATTACAGCGCAAGGGGCGAGTGCTAGACGCGGTGACCGATGGGCTACAGTCGCTGCGGCGGCAGCTGGCCCCCGCCGATCAGGCCCTATTAGAAGAGTGGGCGGAGCTGCGATCTCAGCTGGCCACCTTAGTCGTCGGCGGCATTGGCAACCAATCTCCCGAGGCCTATCAGGCCCAAATCAAAACCTTAGAAGACCAATCCCAGGCCCTCGAAAAAACCCTGGGCGATCGCAGCGCCCAGTTTAGGACCGAAGCCCAGCCAGTCACCCTAGAGGCCATCCAGCCGTTAATCCCGGCTGGGGCAGCGCTGCTCGAGTTTGTCGTCTATCAGCCCCTGGCGCTCGATGCCCCCAGCCACGAAATCTACGGCCCCCCCCGCTATGCTGTCTACCTGCTCAAACCCACGGGTGAGGTTATCTGGCAAGACCTGGGTGAAATCGCTGCCATTGATACCCAAATTACCCAGATGCGCCGCACCCTACAAAACCGCAGCGGTCGCCTGCAGCCCGTCGCCCGCAATCTATACGCAGCCCTGCTCGCCCCCCTCGAAGCTGAGCTAGCACAGATCGATCACCTGCTGATCTCTCCCGATGGTCAGCTCAACCTGATGCCCTTTGCGGCGCTGATCAACGGCGATCAATATCTGCTAGAAACCCACCAAGTTACCTACCTCACCTCGGGGCGAGACCTGCTCAGGCTCCAGCAGACCGTCGCCAGCCGCCAGCCGCCAGTCTTGGTGGCTGATCCCAACTACGACACTGCCACAGATACCGTCACCGCCGCGCCTGCTGACACGCGCGGCACCCCCAACGAACGCGCCGCCGACATGACCAACCTTCGCTTTGGCCCCCTCGCAGGCACCGCCGCCGAAGCCAAAGAAATTGCCACAAAAGTCGATGAGCCGATTGTCCTGACTGGGGCCGAAGCGACTGAAAACAGCATCAAGCAGCTCCAAGGGCCGCATATTTTACATATTGCTACCCACGGCTTTTTCTTAGCCGATGACGTCACGGACAGCGCCCGTCGCCCCAGCTCACCGTTTAGCGGCTGGGGGCCTCGACCCACCGCCCGGCGCGGCACCTCAACCACCGCCAGTCTGGGGGATCCGCTGCTGCGCTCGGGCCTGGCCCTGGCAGGCTTTAACGCTCGCCAAAGCGGCACCGAAGACGGCGTCCTCACGGCCCTAGAGGCTGCTAGCCTGGATCTGAGCGGCACTCGCCTGGTGGTCCTCTCGGCTTGTGAAACCGGCGTGGGCGAAACCACCAACGGCGAAGGCGTCTACGGTCTGCGGCGGGCCTTTGTGATGGCGGGCGCTCAGACCCAGGTGCTGAGCCTCTGGCGGGTCGATGATATTGGCACCAAGGAGCTGATGGTGGGGTATTATCAGCGTTTGTCAGACAAGCAGGGGCGCAGTGCTGCCCTGCGCGATGTTCAACTCGCTATGCTTAACAGTAGCGAGTATTCTCACCCGTATTACTGGGCGGCGTTTATCCCCTCTGGGGATTGGCGACCGATGGATTAGACCAATTTTTAGAGATTATGAATATCCTTAAGAGGGGGAGATCCCTTGGCGATGAAAACGTCAAGGGATATTTGTTGTGGGTGGGTTGTAATCGGAGAGTGGATTTATATTTACGCTGTAACACCCCTACGACCCCTTTTCCCCTTTCGCCCTTCCCCTTTTCCCCTTTCCCTTTCCCCCTTTCGCCCTTCCCCTTTTCCTATGACCGAAAACCATCACTTTCTGCTTGATCTCACCGTCGTCCTTGGGGCCTCAGCTGTGGGAGGCTTTGTGGCTAACAAACTGCGGCAGCCAGTCTTGCTGGGCTACCTGCTGGTGGGCCTGGCCATCGGGCCACTCGGCTTTCGGCTGGTCGAAGATGCCGAGCAAATTCGAGCCCTGGCCGAGTTAGGGGTGGCGTTTTTGCTGTTTTCCCTGGGGGTGCAGTTCTCACTGGCGGAGCTGAACCGGGTGAGAAACATTGCCGTGCAGGGAAGTCTGTTACAGATTGGAGTGACGACCGGGATTGTTGCCCTGGTGACAGGGGTGTTTGGCTGGGCAGAAACTATCCCCCAGGGGATCTTTTTAGGGGCGATCTTATCACTCTCCTCGACGGCAGTGGTGCTCAAAACCCTGGCCGAACGCGGTGAAACTAACACCCGCCACGGTCAGATCATGCTCGCCATTTTGATCGCCCAGGATTTGGCCCTGGGCATTATGCTCGCCATCGTACCGGCGCTCAATCAGGACGGCGGCTTACTCCTAGCCATCGGCAGTTCGCTGCTAAAGGTGACTGGGTTTATTGGGTTTGCGATCGCACTCGGCTATTGGGTGATTCCTCGACTGCTCCGGGCCGTGGCCCGCACCGAGAGCAACGAACTGTTTTTAGTCACCATCATTGCCCTATGCCTAGGGATTGCATTGATTACCGCTCAGCTCGGGCTGTCGATTGAGATCGGAGCCTTTGTGGCGGGCTTGATGATCGCAGAGATTGACTACGCCGACCATGCGCTAGTGCGGCTGCTGCCCCTGCGAGACACCTTCGCCTGTTTATTTTTTGCCTCGATCGGCATGCTGATCGACCCGCAGGTTTTAGTCCAAAACGGGGTGATTATTTTGGAGCTGGTGACCCTGGTAATGCTGGGCAAAGCCTTGATTGTGTTACCGATTGTGCTGTCGTTTGGTTATTCCTTTAATACGGCCCTGCGCAGCAGCCTGGGCATCAATCAAATCGGAGAATTTTCGTTTGTCCTGGCTCTGGTTGGCCTGGAGAACAACCTGATCTCAGAAAAGATTTATCTTTTATTGCTGGGCACTACCGCTATTACCTTGGCCTTTACGCCGATTTTGTTTAACTGTGCGACCCCCCTAGGAGAATGGCTCTTGAAATCTCCCCAACTCACCCAAATCTTGCAGCGTTGGGAATCACCCCAGCAGGTCTGGGTCGAAAATGAACTCGAAAATCACGTCGTCGTCGCGGGCTATGGTCGAGTCGGTCAGGTGATTGTCAGTATTTTGCGCCAGCAGGGTTACCCGGTGCTGGTGATTGAAAACAGCGAAGCCGCCATTCAACCGCTGCGCCAGCAAAAGATTCCTTATATCCTCGGTGACGCAGATTCGGAGCAAATTTTAGACAAGGCTCACCTCACTGCGGCTAAAGCCCTGGCCATCGCCCTGCCCGACCCGATTAGCACCCGTCTCTTGCTCCAACGGGCGTTGCGAATTGCCCCCCGCCTTGAGGTGATCGCCCGCGCCCACACCACCCGCGAGGTCGATAGCCTCACCCAAATTGGGGCCCGCGAAGTCGTCCAACCTGAGTTTGAAGCCGCCCTCGAGTTGGGCGTTCATTTGTTGGTGACCCTGGAGGAAAGTCGCGATCGCATCCAGGAGATTATGACCACGATTCGGCAAGATCGGTATCTGAGTATTCGAGGTAAAGGAGAGTAATCAGCCATTGAGGAAACAACGTTACGCCTGGGTAGCCAGCGCCTTGCGATAAACGATCTTGTCGGCCCCCGCTGCGTAGAAATCGCGGATTTGCGCCTCTTCCTCGTAACCACACTTGCGGTAAAACGCCCGGGTCTGCTCAAAGCTCGCCAACGTTTCTACCAGCAGCAAGTGTGCGCCTCGGGCCGCCACTGTTTGCTCAACGTAACGCATTAGGGCTGCCCCCCGGCCTTGCCCTTGGTGGTCAGGGTGAACGGCAATAAAGAGCAGGTTCCACGTCCCGATTGTCATCCGCTCCGGTGCGCAGTAGGCGACCCCCACAGGCCCATCCTCGTCGTCGGTGATCCAGAGATGCTCGCTGTCGCCCCCAACGTAATCAGCCAGCATGGCGCTCAACTCCTCAAGCTCCTTCGGCTGAAACATTTCGAGCGCATCAGCTAGGGCGATCAGCGCGGTCGCATCATCGGGCGTGGTCGGTCGAATCATGTGTTGTAGAATAAATTTCTGCTAGAACAAGGAGGGCAGTTTGGATGGCAAAGCCTAAGACCCATTGCTACCAAACCCAGATTTTATGGACGGGTAATACGGGGCAGGGCACAGCCAGCTACCGAGGCTATGAGCGCTCCTATGAAATTATAGTTGAGGGCAAACCGTCGATTGTAGGCTCGTCCGATCCGGCTTTTCGGGGAGACAAAACCAAACATAATCCAGAGGAGTTATTGGTGGCGTCGTTGTCGTCTTGTCATATGCTCTGGTATTTGCATCTTTGTTCCGCAGCGTCTATTGTAGTCACTCACTACCTCGATCAAGCTGTCGGCACACTGGTTGAAGCTGAAGACGGCAGTGGTCACTTTTCTGAAGTTGTGCTCAAACCTATTGTGACTGTTACCCGAGGTAGTGACCGTCAACAGGCAGCACAATTGCATGACCAGGCTCATCAGTTTTGTTTTGTGGCAAACTCGATGAATTTTCCGGTGCGGTGTGAACCCGTGATTCAAAGCGAAGGCTAGGGGTAGGTTGACGGTCATAGCCATCAACCCACGCCGCTGCAACTTTATCCTTCTAACGATCTGCTGAGCGGGCAGGGAACCGTTTTTTCGCCTGTCCAGTTAGTGAAGGTCGTTTCATCTTTGTAGTGGCGAGGCGTTTGCATCATTAAGCGCCAGGCTTCGCCAGCGGTCAAGAGATTAAATCGCTCAGGGTAGTGCTGCATCAGCAGGGCTTGAACCATCGGATAATAATCTGAGTTGAGCCCAGGGAAAATGTGATGTTCTGTGTGGTAAGAAAAGTTTAAGTGGAGAAGGTCAAAGATCTTAGGCACTCGCAGTGAAACACTGTTGCAGAGCGGGTCGTTGACGCTCGTCATCTGGCAAAGCATGTGGTTGGTATAGACATAAAACAAAATGCCCGCATACCCAATCCAGAGGGGCAAAAAATAACCGAGAATCAGCTTGAGGGGGTGAAAGCCCAAATAGGTGATGATACTGAGGTGCAGTGCCGCGATTAGGCCGAATTCAACCGCGATGGCTTTTCTCTCTCTGGCGTTTACCTTAACCGGATCTACAGAAAACGGGTTAGCCTCGCCATTGAACACCAGGGCAGAGACCAGATTTCGAAAGGTGTAAACCCCCCAGGCATAGCCCAGACCAAAGATGACCCAAAAAGGATGGGCTTCGGCGGAGGGGGCAAACAGATTTTGAATCCATTTGCCAAAATTATTGGGGTGACTGTGTAAATAGTTGCGATCGGGATCGTTGAGCGCGTTGGTGTGATTGTGATGCACCCGGTTGTGGACGGCTTTCCAGAGGGTGGGCGGCATCCATAGCATAGCCAGCCCAATGAGACTCACGATCTGCCTAAAAAAGGGGTTCGTAATCGTTTTACTGTGCATCAAGTCATGGGTGCTAAATAGCAAAACAATGATGCTATTGCCCATCACTAACGCAAACGGTAAATACAGCCCAAGGGCGTACCCGCTCCACTGATCCAGATAGTCTGCCATGCCCCAGCCCACCACTAGAATGGCAGCGTTGATCAACAAAATCCACAGCTTATGCCTGTTATGGTGAAAAGCTGCTGGGGGGAGGTGCGATCGCAAAAATTTTGCATACTCTGCTTGAGGTATCAGAGCTTCGCGATCTCTATCGATGACATGCATAAGAGGGGTGTCCAATTGGTGTGAGATGTTTGATAAGCAAGAAAAAAGGAC
>JBCDDJ010000395.1:0-6336 GCA_039180385.1 Cyanobacteria bacterium P01_G01_bin.38
GCCTTCAAACAATGAGCCCTCAAACAATGAGCCCTCAACAGGTGTGTCTGATGTCCCGGTGCTCAACGCGACTCAACGCCAGCGGCTAGAAGCCGCCCTGGAAGCTTACGAACAAGGGCAAACTGCCCTCCAAGAAGGCGATTGGGCTCGCTATGGCACCGCTCAAAAACGCCTGGGTGAGCTGTTAGAACAGCTGAATCAAGACGATCAGGAGAACAATGCTGAGTAAGTTGTGGAGCGGGTAAGCAGATTAAAAATTTAAAAGTGAAAGTTTAAAGGTGGTTAAGACCTTGCCTACGCCAAACAGGTCTCACTTTTAATTTGTAACCTTACACTTTTAACTCACATAGCAAAACGTATCTTCCTTTCACCAATCACTTATTCCCCTGAACCGCCTGCTAGGACAATTTCTGGGACTGAACTTTTGAGCGCCATGTTGCTTAAAAGCGCTTCGTAGGCGTCGAGAGCTTGCTCAAAGGAGTAGTTTGCGATCGCATATTGCCGCCCTTTTTCGCCAAAGGTTTTAGCTCTTTCAGGATCTTCGTAAAGTTCCATGATGGCCTTAGCAAGCGCCGAAGGGTTTTCTGGCGAAACCGCTATGCCACCGCCGCTCTTCTCAACGGCTTTAGCTGTGGCTCCATCGGTTGGGACAGAGGCAATTACAGCCCGACCACTGGCTAGCAATACCATCGTTTTTGACGGCATATTAAAGCCCACCACGTTAGCCTTTTGCATGATGAGTGAAATATCTGCTGCGGCTAGCATTTCAGGTAGCTTTTCGCGGGGAGTAAAGGGGAGAAGCTTGAGGTTATCTACACCCAGCTCTTGTTGCAAATTCTCTAGATCCTTAAGCTGACGTTGCTCACCGACAATCACGAACTGAATATCTGGAACATGCTGAAGCTGCTCAGCTGCCCGAACAATTGTCCGCACACCCTGGGTCCGAGCAATATTGCCAGAATAAAGCACGATGAACTTGTCTTGAAGCGCATGCTCAGTGCGAAACGCATTTTCAACTTTGGGGAGTGGACGAATAAAGTCTGTATCAACCCAGTTAGAGATGCGGGTGATTTTCTTTGCCGATACGCCTTTCTCCACCAGGTTATCTGTAAAGCAGTCAGTAATCACACCAATGTGGCTGGCGCTGGCGTAGGCAAACTTTTCTAATAGCTCAAATGCGCGAATAGCCAGCCTATTGTTAATCAGCCCTGTCTGGACAGCAGCCTCTGGCAAAATATCTTGCAGGCTTAAGACGGTTGGGCAGCCGTAAATCATCCTGAGCAAGGCCACGGGCACGCAGGCTGGCAGAGATGGACTGGTGGAAAGAATGATATCGGGTCGCCAGCCACGCAGCGCCTGGGTAAAACTCAGCAAAGCGAAACTGCCATCTAGCAAGATCCGAGTCAAAACCCCTGGATTGGGTCGAATGGCTACGTAGCAGCGTTGAATATCAACTCCATTCCGAGTTTCATTACAATACAGCTGGCCACGATAAGGGGCATATATTTTGCGCTCAGGATAATTGGGCATCGCCGTAACGACCCTGACCTCATGCCCCCGTTGGACTAATCCTTCCGCCAATTCGGTCATCAGAGGGGCAATGCCGATGGGCTCAGGATAGTAGTTGTAAGAATATATTAAGATACGCATTGAATGGCCGTTCCGGGGATTGACAGGATTAACAGGTGATTGGCCGAGTTTCTGCTACAGGGTATTCAAAGCCTTTCGGACGAGGCTGAGATTACTTGATCGAGGGCAAATGTCATCTACATCAAATCAAGGTTATCGAGCCCGTATAAGTTGTGGGCTTTTTTCTCCCAAGGCTTCAGGGAATCTTGCTAATTTTTTGAAGATATAAATAAGAAACGGAAGCTGAGATTCTTTAATTTGATGAGACACGCCGTCAATGATTGTAATCACTAAACTCTGTCTACACTACGAACTTATAGGGTTGCACAAACTTGGCAAGTGCTTTAAGGCAACGGCACAGTGATGCAAAATCACCGTACAGATGATGACCTGTAGAAGTCTCTTCACATACAAATTTAATTTGCTCCTCTGCGAGTGACTTGAGGGGATCTGCGGATGTTCTACACCCGTAATTTTGCGGTTTCCAGATGAAAGCCCAAAAATTAGCCTGAGAAATTACTGAGAAAATTAAGTGCTTTACCCATGGACTTTAGTTTCTTTGCAGAGGGCAAAACACAGGTAGAGTCACGGGTTAATGTTGTCTGTGATTGGATTTTTGGGTTTCGTCTGCAAAATTTTTACCCCCTAACTACTTGGTAAGGGTTTTATCAAATATGCAAGTTAAACATAAAGGCGTCTTTAACAACTGCTAAAGACGCCTTTGGTTTGAGGATATTTTTTGAACTTCTAGCTTCTGCCGGTATTCGAAGCCTACCTAGTAAGCCCTAGAAGGTCCTCGTTCGCTACTTCGTTCGTTTTTTGTCCGTTCCTTGGCCCGATTGGCGCTCTTTTTCAGCGCTTCTAGGCGTTTGATGTACCGGTCGCGCTGACGCTTTTTGGGGGTTTGCTCAATCAGGGTTTTGAGGGCGCTGCCCAGGCTTTTGTAGGCATTGGGCAAGGTGTATCCAAACCGGGTTGCCAGTGCGATCGCTTTTTCGTCGGCGGAGATAGCTTCTTGCAAGGTTTTTTGAGCGTTATTGCGCTTGTACAAACGCCAGCCCGACACCCCGCATAGCCCCAGGGCCAAAATCAGCAGTAAACCATCTTGCACCCACAGCTCACCCACAGCACCCCCCAGACCGATCGCCAGGGCGGCCATTTCCCAGCCATCCCTCGGAATCGTGTCTTGCTGAATCCGGGCGACCTCGTGCCAAAACAGCAAATTGCGCTGATCGATAGCAAGCTGTTCCCATTTCGCCAAATCTATTTGCACCTCTACTTGATCGCGTCCTAGCTCTTCAGACGTAATCAGTGGTGGGGCAACATCGGTGGCGGGCTCTACAGTAACCCAGCTTTGCAGCTCTGGCGGCAACAGACTCCTTAAGCGGCGCAGCTCGCCCATATCAGCCCGTGAACCGTAGGTAGCGTAAGAAGAGGTCATATCTGGAAAAATTTACGAATAATACAAGACCTGCTTGAAAGTATAGCGGTCTTTATTTCACTCTAGCGAAAAGTACCTGAAATAGGCTGTGTGATGATTGATGATTAAGGCCTTGATAGGTGGGGGAGTGGGGAGGTGGAGGAGTGGGGAGGCCGGAAAACCGTAGGGTGGGGTACGGATCGCCAGACTCTTTCGGGGGCAGCGACTACCCCAAACCCACCATCTCGATCGATGAATGGGAAGTCGAGCTAGCTATTTGAGGTGGCATGGAAATTTTTTGAAGAGCCTGCTCAAGCAACTCTAGCCCCTCTTCCAGGGAGTCAATCCGACACAGTTGATCGCGCAGCTCTGCCGCCCCATCAAACTCGGTAGCATACCAGGCCATGTGCTTACGGGCCTGGCGAATGCCGCGCATCCCTTTGTAGTCCCACAGTAGAGTGAGGTGTTCCTGGGCACAGCGCAGACGATCAACGGTGCTTGGGGCCGGGAGCGGCTGCCCGGTTTTCAGAAAATGATCGATTTCTCCCACTAAAAATGGATAGCCTAGGGTGCCTCGGGAGCACATTACCCCATCTGCACCGGTTTGGGTCAGACACTCAACCGCAGACGTCACCGAAAAAATATCCCCGTTGGCAATCACCGGGATTTTGACGGCGGCTTTGACGCGGGCGATCCATCCCCAATTGGACTGGCCTTTATACCCTTGATCACGGGTGCGACCGTGCAAGGTCAACATTTGGGCGCCAGCCTCTGCCATCTGCTGGGCAAACTCGACCGCGTTGATGCTGTCTGCTGACCAACCAAGACGGGTTTTGACGGTCACGGGGACGGCCACGGCCTGGCTGACGGTTTCAACAATCCGGGCGGCAGTATCTGGATCGCGCAGCAGGGAGGAGCCGCCGCCGTTTTTGGTGATTTTATTCACCGGGCAGCCCATGTTGATATCGACGGTATCGGCTCCCTGGTCAACGGCTTTGCGGGCGGCCTCGGCGAGAAAATCGGGGCGACGATCAAAGAGTTGAATGCTAATCGGGCGTTCATCCGGGTCGACCTCCATGATTTGAGGCAGTTTGCGCACATGGTGGAGCTCGGCGGCGCTGACCATTTCGGTATACATCATCGACGCTGGGGCATAGCGCCGCACCAGTCGCCGAAAGACCCGATCGGTGACCCCCGATAGCGGGGATTGCAACACCCGGCTGTGGATTTTGACAGGGCCAATTTTGAGGGGGGTGGACAGACGAGCCTGTAGCGCGGGCGGTAGGGTGGGCATGGCGCGGTTAAACGTGAAAGTTTGAAAGTTGTATATGGGATTTCATTGATTATGATACGGGCCGACACAGAAGATTGCGCAGGGATGGGGTATTGGTTTTTGAAGGACGAAGGGGGACAGGGCATGCTCCCAGGGCAAGATTGAACGCTAAGGGGTATCTGTGACTAATTTTTTAGCCTTCAGGGGGGAATTTGCTGCCCTCAGTGCGGCGGCGCTGTGGGCATTGGCAACGCTGCTATTTGGGCGTTTAGGTAAACGCCTCTCACCGCTGGTCTTGAATTTGGTTAAGGGGAGTATTGCGATCGCATTCATTCTCCTGACCTTAGCCCTCCGCCAACAGTTAACCGCAAGTTTGCCAGGCAGCTCGGTGGGGCTGCTGTTACTGAGCGGCGTGATTGGCATTGGTCTGGGGGATACGGCCTACTTTGCCACCGTAAATGCGCTGGGGCCGCGCCGGGCGCTGCTGCTGGAAATGTTGACCCCGCCGTTATCCGCCATGATAGCGCTGATAACGCTGCAAGAAACCCTATCTCCGCTAGCCTGGTTAGGTATCGGCCTGACCTTAGCAGGTATCGCCTGGGTGATTACGGAGCGTGTACCCACTTTTCGGCATTGGCCGTCGCGCTGGCAGCGAGGGCTGATTTTGGGTATTTTGGCCGCCTTGGGGCAGTCCGTGGGGGCCGTGCTCTCTCGGGCCGCGCTGGCCGACACCGCTGTTGACCCGCTATGGAGTACGCTGCTGCGGCTGGCGGCTGGGCTGGTCTTTATGATCGGGCTATTGGGGGTGCGGCCTGATTTGCGCAGTGGACTACAACCGCTGCGGTCGCCTCGTCTAATCGGTGGGGTTGCGATCGCGGCCTTCTTTGGCACCTATCTAGCCATCTGGCTCCAGCAAACCGCTTTGAAATTTGCACCGACGGGCATTGCCCAATCGCTGCTGGCCACCAGTCCAATCTTTGTCCTGCCGATGGCTTTGTTAATTGGGGAGCGGGTGACGCTGCGGGCAGTGTTAGGGGCTTTAGTGGCGTTAGTCGGTGTTTGTTTGCTGTTTGTAGGATAAACGCCTTGGTAATTTGTTGATTTAGGCGAAGGGCAAAAGGGAAAGCCGGGGCCTACCCCTTTCGCCTTCTTCCCTATTCCCTCAATAAAAGGTAATAAATCTCCCCCTCTGTATTAATCAACCCGGCCTGCTCCCCGGCCTCAACACCCGTGCCGACAAAAATATCGACGCGACCTGGACCGCGGATGGCACCCCCTGTGTCTTGGTCGAGGACAAAGCGGCTGATGGGAACTGGAGCCCATTCCCCATCAGCATTACGCTGGGGTAAATCGAGGGAGATGAGTGCCAGTGCACCGGGGGGCATGATGCTTTTATCAGTGGCAATTGAGCGCCCTGCGGTGACGGGCACACTCAAGCTACCCATCGGGGGCGCACCGTCTGTGGGTCTAAAAAAGACAAATCGATCGTTGCGGGGCAGGTAGCTATCTAAATGCTCAGGATTTTCGCGAAAGTACTCGATCAAAACCGGCAGCGATAGGTCTGCTTCGGCAATGATGCCGTCGTCGACCAGGGCCCGACCAATACTGGTGTAAGGATAGTTAGTGCGACCCGCATAACCCACTGACAAGGTTGAACCATCCGTTAGCTGGAGTCGGGCCGAACCCTGCACCTGCACTAAAAAAGCTTCCAGGCGATCCTTTAGCCACACTAGTTCTAAGCCGGCCAACTCTCCCTGATTGCCCTGCAGACCATCAGCCCCCTCCAGATTTGCACGGGTTGGATGGGGTTCACCCCATTGGTTGAGGGTCGGTGGGGTGCGATAGAGCGGATAGCGATATTCGTCAGTGGGCTCTCGGCTGGCGGCGTAGGTGGGCTCAAAATAGCCGGTAAAGGCGACGCTGCCCCGGCCATTTTGACCCACCGATCGGTAGAACTCAAATTCTTGGGTGACCGCTTGCTGTAGGGCTGCTGGGGTGAGGCTCTGTTGGACCA
>JBCDDJ010000396.1:0-6324 GCA_039180385.1 Cyanobacteria bacterium P01_G01_bin.38
GGAGTGCCAGGGCCAGGGGATATTAAAATGCCGTCGGGCTGTTTTCGCTTGATTTCATCCAGGGTAATCTGGTCGTTGCGATAAACCTCAATGTCGCTAGCGACGGGTAGCGTTTGCCCTAGCTCACCTAGATATTGCACCAGGTTGTATGTAAAGCTGTCGTAATTGTCGATGACTAAAATCAAGCGCCGGACCTGTCCTAAACGACCGCCATATATGACGAGACATGCGGGATGTAGATAAACAGAGCGATGACGACGGCTGCGATCGCAGCGATCAGCACAGCACCCGCCGCACAGTCTTTACAGATTTTAGCTAACTCATGATACGTTTGACCGACGGTTAAGTCTACCAGCGACTCAAGGGCCGTATTTAGCAGCTCCATCACCAGCACAGCGCCGATGGTCAGGCAAATGATAGACGCCTCAACCGTACTGATCTTGAGCAAGACACCTAGCGTAAACGCCACAATGCCAATGCCCGTATGGATTCGAAAATTTCGTTGGGTCTTAAACGCGTAGGAAACCCCCGCCCAGGCATAGCGAAAGCTGCTGAATAAATCAGGAGCCACTTGCCAGGCAGCAAGACGATCTGCCTGACGGACAGACTTAGAAGATGGCTTTTGCAGCTTGGGAGTCATAGACATGGGCCAATTTTTACGCATAGCTGGGGCAATCCACTAGCTAAGAACCTAACCTCCTATTTCTAAGGAAGGTATACCTTAACCGATAAGTTCCCCAAGGATTCATCAAGGATTTGCGTTATGTTAACGCTTGCCAAAGATATATGGCTGTATCTTACCTATCGACTTGTCTTTATGAGATCAGCATAAGTAAGGTTGTTTGCTCAGCTAACATGCCTTGCAGACTTGCTTCGTCGGGGTGATCCCACCCTAGCAAGTGTAGCAAGCCGTGGCTCGCGAGCCAGGTCAGTTCCTGTTTAACAGAGTGCCCCTGTTCGGCGGCCTGACAAACGGCTGTGTCGACAGAAATAATAATGTCGCCCAAATTTAGGGGCATTTGCTGATAAATATCCTGATGCCCTGGCAGTGCTGTCTCCAATGCCGCAAACGCCAGCACATCAGTGGGTTTATTTTGATGGCGATAGGTCTGATTGAGCTGTTGAATGCCAGCATCATCAGTGAGCACCAGGCTCAGCTCGTAGGCATTGATGGGGGATAGTTGAGGGGAAGACAATTGAGGCGATAGGGCCATGAGCCATTGCTCAAACCACCCTTTCCAGGTGTCAAAGGTGAGCTGAGCCGTTGAGCCATCTAAACCACGAACAGATTTGAGGCCGTCTACCATTAGCTCCAAGACCAGTGCCCCATTTGCAGAGGGCTGACTCAAATTGTCGTTTGACATAGTCAGATGCAATCAGGTCTATCGGGTCAGGTAGGCCAGCCCAATCAGCAGACTCAGCAGCCCGGTGGCCGTTAGCGAAAAATGAAACAAGGATTTACCGCCTTTTTTGACCATGTTGCGCATGGCGAGTTTGACATAGCTTGGAGGGGGTTCTTGGGGAGAAGAAGTGGGGGTTTCGGGCGTAGGAGAGGGGTTGGTCATGGGGAAACGTGGGTAGTAGGGGGTGGGTCGAGATGGGGGAGGTGAGGGAGATGGGGAAGGAAAAAGAGGGTAGTGAGTAGTGAGTAGAGGGTAGTGGGGATGTAGGGGCTGGCCTTGTGAACTCAACGTCAAAGCTCTGCCCAGCGTGGGAATGCCTACTCTTGTAGCAATTCCCTAAACGGACGTTGCCTCTTGCACCACTTGATTTTCCTGCCTGAGCAGGGCCTGGATAAAAGCATCTAGATCGCCATTCATGACGTCATTGATGGCGGTGGTTTCTACATTCGTGCGCAGGTCTTTGACCATTTGGTAAGGGTGAAAGACATAGTTACGGATTTGGTTGCCCCAGGCAGCTTCGACCATGTCACCGCGGATATCGGCAATTTCTTGGGCACGTTGCTCCTGAGCAATGACCAGCAGTTTGGCTTTGAGAATCGCCATGGCTTTTTCGCGGTTTTGGAGTTGCGATCGCTCCTGAGTACAGCGTACCGAAATTCCAGTCGGCAGGTGGGTAATACGCACCGCCGTTTCCACCTTGTTGACGTTTTGCCCCCCGGCCCCGCCCGAGCGTGAGGTCTTGATCTCCAAGTCTTTTTCAGGAATGTCTAGCTCAATGTCGTCATTGAGAATCGGCATCACTTCTATACCAGCAAAGCTGGTTTGGCGCTTGCCGTTGGCATTAAAGGGGGAAATCCGCACCAGTCGATGGGTGCCTTTTTCGGCTTTGAGGTAGCCGTAGGCATAGCGGCCTTCGATTTCTAAGGTGGCAGATTTGAGTCCAGCTTCATCGCCCTTGGACTCTTCAACCAGGTGCAGCTTATAGCCGTGCTGTTCACACCAGCGGGTGTACATTCTCAACAGCATCTCCGCCCAATCTTGGGCGTCGGTGCCGCCTGCCCCAGCATTGATAGTCAGCACGGCACCGCTTTTATCATAAGGACCTGATAATAGCTGCTGTAGCTCCCACTGGGCGAGTTCCTGATTAAGGCTGGTGACCGTATGGGCGGCCTCGCTCCACAACGATTCGTCGGCATCGACCTCGAGCAGTTCAACAATGGCCTGGGTATCCTCCAGACTGCTTTCCCAACTCGTTAACTGGTCAAGGTAGGACTTATATTCATTCAGCTCTTGTAGTGTTTTTTGAGCCTGGTCCTGGTCATCCCAAAAATCGGGCTGGGAGGCAATTTGCTCTAGATCGTGAATTTTGGCTTTGATGGCGGGCAAGTCAAAGATACTCCTGGGTTTTACCCAGGCGCTCAGTTAGCAAATCAACTTCTCGCTTCAAATCAGACAGGTCTAGCATTGGGGCCTTTGGACATAGGATGTTTCTTACTTATATAGTATCGGTCAGCGCTGGGTTATTGCTATGGGGAAGGGGGGCGAAAGGGTCAAGGCGCTAGCGTCAGCCATGCCCGCAGGGCTATAGGGCGAAGGGAAATAATCGCTAGGTTACAACACACTGCACTGATCAAGTACAAGACGTAGCCCCCACCTTTCCCATCTTCCCCATCCCCGCGTTTTTCCCCTTTTCCTTTCACCTTGCACCTTTCGCCTTGCACCTTTCGCCCTTCGCCTTTGTCTCTACCCTCTGTATTAAATCCGATCCATCGCACCGTTCCCATTTTTCGTGATAACAATCACCAAGATTGCTTGATATGGCTCAATGACAATCAATTTCGCTTGATTCTTGGCGTCTTTTTCTACGAATTTCTCCGTTAAACTTCGTTATTTAACCGAAAAAGTTGGTGAGATTTTTGACTCAGCGGATTTACGGATGACTTTGGCGTAAAGCCTTGTGGGCTTTATTTTTAACTCGGCACCAAGAAAGGTTGCTGTTTTTACTGCGCCTGTGTTTACACGGAAAGTTTCTAGAAGCTTATTTTTACACTCCCGTGATCCAACGATGGTGACTTGCGGTTCACATCCTGAAAATGGAATTCAAATCACGATTTTGAATTGCTCTGAAACAGGATACTCCGCAAGATATGGCTACTCAAATTTCGTCCCTTCGTTCCCGCGGCATGGAGCTGCTGATGGCTTACAAGCATAAGCCTTCGATCAAATTGCGCAACGATCTGGTGCGCTTGAATGCTGGCTTGGTTCGCAAAATTGCCCATCGGGTCAGCCACCAGTGCTCTGAGCCCTATGAAGATCTAGAGCAAATTGGTTACCTGGGTCTCATCCGCGCGATTGAGCGCTTTGACCCCAGCCAGGGCTGCGCCTTTAGCTCCTTTGCAGTGCCCTACATTCGCGGTGAGATGCTTCACTTTCTACGCGATCGCGGCACTACCGTTAAGATTCCCCGTCGGTGGCAAGATCTACAGAAAGAGAGCCAAAAACGTCAGGCTGAGTTGCTACGCCAGTATGGTCGCCAACCTTCTGACATTGAGATGGCTGAGGCACTCAGCATCTCGGTAGAAGAATGGCGTCAGGTCAAACTGGCAAACAAGAACCGGATGCCCCTGAGTCTGGATGCAACGGTTTCTCACCAGATTGATTCGACCATTACCTTGGGGGATACGCTGCCAGACGCTCACTATCAGCTGCTGCAAGTTCTCGAAGAAGATCGCCAGCAGATCCAGCGGGCCATGGGCCAACTCGAAGAAAAAACCCGATCTGCCATTGAGTATGTGTTCTTCAAGGGGCTCTCTCGTAAGGAAGTTGCTGAGCGGATTGGGGTTAGCCCCATGACGGTGACTCGTCGCATCCAGCGCGGTGTTGAGCAAATGGTAGCCTTCTTGCAGCCCCAATTGATGCAAACTGATCCTTAAGAATAGACCAATTCTAAGCTTTGAGTTTTGTAGACGCCTTAGTGGCTTCCCGCAGAGTATTTTGAGTTCTATTCCTCAGGCTGGCTGGAGTTCTTGAGAAGTCGTCAACCCGCTGTAGCCATGCAGCGAAGTATCAGACATAAATTTAGGTAAGTAGTAGTAGTAAAGTAGGTGCAGCCCACTGCGCCTACTTTTTTATTCCTCAGCACCAATGGTTTCGGATGTTGCTGCTAAATTTCACGCTTTGCAAACTCACCTCAAAGATTGCTGGCAGTCGATCGATCAGTTTGATCGACAATCACGTCAGATTGTGGTGGTGCCCTCCCTCAGTCTAGATCAAGAGGAACTCGCTAAAGTCGATGGGGTACATCACTATGAAGAACGGTTGCTCTGCACCCTGTTGCATTTGCGCAATCCGAAGACCCAGCTGATCTACCTGACCTCGCAGCCCCTACACCCGAGCATCATTAATTATTATTTGGAACTGCTGCCAGGGATTCCTAGCTCCCATGCGCGCAATCGCCTGACGATTTTATCGACCTACGATGCCTCACAGCAAGCGCTCACGGCTAAGGTGTTGGCCAGACCCCGGCTTGTAGAACGAATTCGAGCCTGTCTGACACCAGGGGAGGCATATCTAACCTGTTTTAATGCCACTGATCTGGAGCGGTCGCTGTCTCTACAGTTGGGCATCCCGCTAATGGCGTTGGACCCGGATTTGCTCTACTGGGGCACCAAGAGCGGTAGCCGGGAGATTTTTGCGGCCTGCGATATCCCCCATCCCGACGGCAGTGAGCTGACTTATAATGCTAAAGATTTGGCCGAGGCAACGGCGGCGCTTTGGGAGCGTCAGCCTGGCCTCGAGCGGATTGTGATTAAGCTAAATGAGGGATTCTCAGGGGAAGGGAATGCCCTGTTGAATTTATCGTCGCTGGCAGCGGTGGCACCCGGTGGAGGCAATCATGCCCAGCGGGTGGCGGCAATTCAGGCTGAGTTTGAGCAGCTGCGATTTCAATGTGCGACTGAGACCTGGGAGCACTTTGGGGACAAGGTGGCTGAGCTGGGTGCGATCGCAGAAGCTTTCATCGAAGGCAACGAAAAACGCTCCCCCAGCGTACAGGGGCACATCACCCCCTATGGCACCGTCGAAATTCTCTCTACCCACGACCAGATTTTAGGGGGTCCCGACGGTCAAATCTTTTTAGGCTGTACCTTTCCGGCGGATGCCAGTTATCGACTCGCCCTGCAAGAAATGGGGCAAAAAGTCGGCGAAGCACTCGTCGCTAAAGGGGCACTCGAGCGCTATAGTGTCGATTTCATCGCCGTCCACCACCCTGAGACCCCTCAAACGCCCTGGCAGCTCTATGCCATTGAAATCAATGTACGAAAAGGAGGCACCACCCATCCCTTTATGGCCCTCAAAATGCTCACCGACGGTCGCTATAACGTGACCGATGGTCTGTTTTACACCCAACACGGCCAGCCCAAGTTTTACCGCGCCACCGACAATCTTCAAAAACCTGCCTATCGTGGCCTGCTGCCCAATGACCTAATGGACATCATCATGGTCGAGCAGCTGCACTTTAATGCCATTGAGGGAGTGGGGGCTGCCTTTCATCTGATGGGTTGCCTATCAGAGTATGGCAAGCTGGGCCTAACCTCGATTGGCAATACCCCAGAGCAGGCCGAGCGGATTTATCAGCGAGTGGTGGCGGCGTTGGATAAGGAAACGCAGTAGAAAAAAGGTGAGGGAGATGGGGAAGGTGAGGGAGATGGGGCGGAGCAATACTTCCCTATCTCCCCCACCCTCCCTATCTCGTATAAACGATTCATCAGCCTCATTCAGCGCCCTTTCAACGCCCGATCAATATCCCGCTTCTCCTGTTTGCGCTTGAGGTCTTCTCGCTTATCGTGGAGCTTTTTACCCTTGCCTAGACCGATGCTGACTTTGACATAGCCCTTCTTGAGATATAGCTTCAGGGGCACCA
>JBCDDJ010000397.1:0-6302 GCA_039180385.1 Cyanobacteria bacterium P01_G01_bin.38
ACGAGGCCACCCGCACGGTCCCGCTAAATGCATCAGGAGAGACCCTCACACTGAGCCTAGAACAACTCACTGTGGGCCAGCGCAAGTTTAATGGCAGCTGTGCCCAGTGCCACCTAGATGGGGTTAGTAAACCTAATCCTGATGTCGATTTGGGGCCTCAAGCGCTGGCGTTAGCAACCCCACCACGCGATAATATCGAAAGCCTGGTTGATTACTTCGAGAATCCCACCACCTATGATGGGGTTTCATCGATTGCCGAACTGCACCCGTCTATGTCAAGATCCGATCTCTTTCCAAAGATGCGAGATTTGACTGAGGATGATTTAATTGCGATCGCAGGTTACATTTTAGTCCAACCTAAAATCCTGGGTGACCAGTGGGCTGGGGGCAAACCCGCGCGCTAGAAGAGAGCCCAGGGTTCTCAAAGAACCCTGGGCTCTAGGACAACTCCTTATTCGGTGCGGCCTCAGCGCTGAATGAACTGCATGGCTGCGATCGCACCTAAGAAAAACACGGTTGGAATCGCCAGAGCATGTACCGACAGCCATCTAATCGTAAAAATGGGATAGGTAATCTCTTGGTCACGGTTAAAGTTAGTCATGGTGAAGAACCTCTTGATAAACCTCGACTAAATGACTGTCTGCTCGATGCGACCGTAGAACTGTCCTCGAATTTTGACATCCATTGCTTCTTTAGACCCGAAGTCAGTGTCAGACGGCTGTTCGCTCTCAAATAGGCCTGCAATTTCTCCTGTTGTTTGGTTTACCCGATTGATTTTCAGCGCAATCCGCCCTTGCCCTATGTCAAAAGTCTTAGTGTTCTGACGAGCAAATGCTTTACGGTCTGCCTGACTTGGCAGCCCTACCGCCGCATCGTAGCCCACGGCTAATCCTCGTCCCTTTGGGTCAATAAAGCTAGAGGTGCGGTAGGGCGGCACCTGAAAGGTCCCTACCAGGCGAGTAGAGGGGCTGAAGTTGTTTGAATCATCTTGTTTTTTAGCCACTAATCCTTTAACTGTAAACAGCAGAGGCACTCGCTCGCCATCGGGCAGCTGCACCGTCACAGGCTGGAAGTCAAACCCTCCTTGCTCGATAAACGTCAAATTTCCATCGGCCCCCCTCTGCAACGCACCGCTGACTTGATCGAGGCTAAAACTCTCCCGAGTGAGGGGTTTGGTGCGCACAAATTTGCTCTCCTGGCGTTTTATGAGGGGTGCTCGCCTCACCAAAAATGCCTCGGGCTGTAGGCACAGCCCATTCAGTTGATAGGACTGGTCAGTATCTATAACAATGGCATCCAGACTACTCTGTGAAAGCTCAGGACAGTTGTTAGCCAGTCCGCTCCCTTTAATGTCGTCGTAACTTAATCCGTCGGCTTGCGCGCTCGGCGCACGACTGAAAGCTGTTAACACTCCGAAACACAAGACCAATAAAACCGTCATTAAAGCGCGATATCTCATCTGTTAACTCTCTGATGGAATCTTTGTATTGGTATAGCAACTCTTGTATAGGCGTGTCTGTATGCTGAAAAAGCCGCTACAAGACGCTATCCCACGATACAAATTCAATCAAAAAAAACTGGAGAACTCATGAAGACAAAATTTGTCTGTCGCCAATTATTAACTTTTGTTAAGTAGTTTTCATATTTTCATAAGTTCTCCATTTTCTTTGCTTATTCTGCTTGCAAACCTTAGCAAGAACACTCTTCTAGATGATTTGCAAGCATCTATTGGAGACAGTCAAGAGGGATATAGCGCTTTCTAGAAAACACAGAGCCCAAAATTTGCTGTGATGGATGAAAGCGATCACTCAAGTCGATTACGTAGCCTTAAATGGGGAGAAATTAAAATGAGCCTGGTTACAGAACTCATTCTCAGTGCAGATAGTGAAGCTCGCTACCCTGCGCCAAAGGAACTTAGGATTTTCCAAGACTTTGTTAAAACGGGAGAACAGCGCATTCGCATTGCTAGAGCCCTGGCAGAAAATGAACAGCGGATCGTCCAAAACGGTAGTCAGAGATTCTGGGAACGCTGCCCCAATACCCCAAGCAACAGCGGTAATGAGCGTAAGACAGCCTCCTGTCAGCGCGATCAGGGCTGGTATGTCCGCTTGATTGCCTACTCTATCTTGGCGGGCAGCGAACGCCCCCTAGAAGAAATTGGCACAGTGGGTATCAAAGAAATGTATAACAATCTAGAAATCCCGATTAGAAATATTGCAGAGTGCATGCGCTGTCTCAAAGAAGAAGCCATGACCATCTTGAGCGAAGAAGATGCCCAAGAAGTGGCTCCATACTTTGATTTGATTATCCATTCACTGCTTTAGTTAAGGCGCAGTTTTAATGGCCTCTTTACAGCCAAGATTGGGCATTAGACATATCTTGCACCTGACTGGAAATCGCTAAACACTGCCCCGCACTCGACATCGCCAGCTAACGGCAAGATCTGAGTTCTAGATACCTGACTTTGTTCATATTTCTGACTGTCTTAAGCCGCTGCTGCAAACCGATCATTAAATCATTTCCAAAATCCAAAGGAGAACATCCATGCAAGACGCCATCACTACCTTGATCAATTCTTCCGACGTGCAAGGTAAGTATTTAGACGAGGCTTCATTAGAAAATCTGCAATCCTATTTTCGCAGCGGCGATCTGCGGGCGCGGGCAGCCATGTCCATTAGCGCCAACACCTCCACGATTGTGACAAAAACAGTGGCTAAAGCGCTGCTCTATACTGACATCACTGGCCCCGGCGGCAACATGTATACCTGTCGCCGCTATGCAGCCTGTGTTCGTGATGTAGAATATTTCCTGCGCTACGCAACCTACGCTATGCTGGCGGGCGATCCGTCGATTTTAGATGAGCGAGTGCTCAACGGCCTGAAGGAAACCTACAACTCTCTAGGGGTGCCGGTGGGAGCCACGGTGCGCTCTGTGCAAGCCATGAAGGAAGTTGTCAATGAAATGTTGGGGGCTGATGCGGGTCGAGAAATGGGGGTTTGCTTTGACCATATCTGCTCGGGGCTCAGCTAGTTGTTAGGCGAGGGGATGAGATGGTGAGATGGTGAGTGGTGAGATGGTTTTACTACTCACCAGCGCAGCGTACTCACCAGCACAGCGCACTCACCTATCAAAACCGAATATTAGTTAAGGTAACCCATTCATCATGAGCATCATTACCCAGGCGATTGCCAATGCCGATCGCGAGGCTCGTTATCTCAGTCGAGGAGAACTGGATACCATTAGCCACTTCTTTCAAGATGGGCAGCAGCGGCTTCGAGTTGCCTCCATTTTGACCAATAATGTCGAGTCAATTGTTGAAAAGGGCAGCCAGCGCTTTTGGCAGCGCTGTGCAGTCACACCCAGTAACAGCGGGAACCCGACCTTTCGGGCTTCCTGTCTGCGCGATCAGGGTTGGTTTATCCGTCTGATTTCCTATGCGGTTGTGGTCGGCGATATTGATCCGCTTCAGGCCAGCGGCATCAGGGGAGCTAAAGAAATGTATCTCTCTTTAGAGATTCCCCTTAGAAACTTAGTGGAGTGTATGCGCTGTCTCAAGGAAGTCACCCTGGACTTACTGAGTCTAGAGGATGCAGCGGAGGTTGCCCCCTACTTTGACTATCTGATTCAGGGGCTGATGCCCTAATGCAGTGTTGAATTTGGAGATTTGGAAACACCATGACTGATCAGATTAACGGGGGCAGCCCAGTTGTCCATCCGCAGCTGTATCACACTGTACCGACTGCGGTAATTGTTGAGGCGCAACAGCGCGATCGCTATCTAAACCAGAGTGAGGCCAAAGAACTCTCAGTCTTCTTTGGTTCGGGGCTCAAGCGATTAGAGATTGCCCAGACCCTGACTCAGCAGGCCGATAAGATTGTGGCCGCAGGGGCTAATCGCATCTTTGTCGGTGGCAATGCTATGGCCTATCTAGAGCGTCCCGAAGCTCCCCTGGGTTTGCCAGGTTCGGGCTACTACGTTGGGGAAGACTTTCTCTCCGCAGCTGAGAGACAAAAGCGAGAGCAGACCATCGCCCGCGACGCCCCCCGCTATGTGGACTCCTCCAATGGTATGATGGAGTGGTTTAAGGGGATGATGGCCGGAGGTAAACCCGCTGCCCCCAGCAGGTTTCGTGCTATCGATATCTCCCGCTACGGCACCGTCCGGATGAAGCGATCTCTCAGGGATCTGAGCTGGTTTTTGCGATATGTGACCTATGCCATTGTGGCCGGTGACACTAGCATCATTAGTGTAAATACTCGAGGACTAAGGGGCGTCATTCCAGAGGATGTTACCCTTGCTACCGTTGTCGCTCTGCGGGAAATGCAGTGGAAGTCCCTGACTTATTTCCCCGCTGAGTCGGCGGCAGCGGCGCTAGTAAATCGATACTTTGACGTACTGATTACAGATTATTGGATTGAAAAACCCTCTCCCCGGCTGCGGATTGGGGTTTCAAAACATCATCCGGGCTTACAGTTACCCCAGAGTTACGGAGACAGCAACAGCCCTCGCCCCCGATGGGTGATGAAGCTCACTCTGCCTGACATTGAGAAAGATGAGGTAGTACGGGCAGCTTGCCGGCAGGTCTTTGAGCGCGATATTACCCATCCCTACGCGCCTGCTGTGGCGGAGATGACCTCCCAGGTTAAAAGCGGCCTTTGGTCGATGAAAGAGCTTATTCGTCAGCTGGGGAAATCGCGACTCTATCGACGGCTGTATTACGAGCCTTATACTATCAGTCGCAGCATTGAGTTAGCCTGTCGTCACTTTCTCGGACGTGGGTTGAGCTGCATAGAAGAGTTTCAGACCTACTTTGAGGTCATGTCGGCCCAAGGATTTCCAGCCCTGGTAGACACCTTCATCGACTCCGAGGAATACGCTGACTATTTTGGCGAAGAGACGGTTCCCTACCTTAGGGGGTTAGGGCTGGAGGCCCAGGAATGCCGAATTTGGGGGCCGCAGCTAGATCTGTTCAAATACAGTGCGCCAGTTCGCAAGGTGCCGCAGTTTGTCACGACCTTTGCTGGTTACCAGCAACCCTTGCCCAATCAACATGTCTACGGTGTGGGTAACGATCCGCTAGAAATTCAATTTGGGGCGATTTTCCCTCAAGAAACTCGCGATCCCAGGGCGCAGCCAGCTCACTTTAGCGAAGACAGCCGCCGAATTTTAATTGGCAACGGAGTCAGAAACGGTCACAGTAACTTTAATGGCAGCTCTAAAGCGTATTTGGGCAGAGCCCCTGGCTCTCCGGGACACCCTGTGCTGAAGTGGGAGCCGATGAGCAACGGTCAACTCGTTAGACCCATCGTGAGTCACGCTCGCTCGGCTCCCCCCAGCATAAATCTCACCCACCATTCCCACGAAGCTGTTATCCAAGCAGCGTATCGCCAGGTGTTTGGCCGCGAGGTCTTTGACGCTCAGCGGCAGCCTGTGGCCGAGACTCAGCTTAAGGCAGGCAAGATCACGCTGCGAGGGTTTGTCCGTCAGTTGGCCAAGACTCACCTGTTTCGCCAGATGACCTGGGAAAAACTCTACGTCACCAAGGCGATTGAATATATCCATCGACGGTTGCTGGGGCGACCCACCTACGGACGACGAGAAATGGCTCATTACTACGATATCTGTGGTCGCCAGGGCTTTTACGCCTTTGTCGATGCCCTGCTCGACAGTACTGAATATAGCGATATTTTTGGGGAAGATATCGTTCCCTACGAGCGCTACCTGACTCCGCGTGGCTTTGCGTTGCGATCGCCCCAGGGACCTGTCGCCTGGTCAAAACCCAGAGATAACCCACCCACTGCAGGTGAATGGATGCGCAGCCATCCCTATCCGGCTTCCACAATGGTGGCTCGTTCTAATGCTGTTGCAATGGACCGACCGCAGCCAGTTCAGCTAGCGCCAGACGATAATCAACCGTCTAAAACTCAGACACCGAAATTGCCCCAGCAAAATTTTGACGAGACAAATTTTGCGATCTCTTCTGACAGATCTCCTGACAATAGTGATCGTCATCCAGAAGCGGTCTCTCCCGACGGACAGACTATGCCTGTCGCGGATACGGTTGAAGCTGAGGTCAACGCTCAGCCTTGAATTGTGCTTTTGATACCCAGAGTTTTATCTCTAATCAAAACATCTCTAATCAAAACACCTCTAATCAAAACACCTCCGATCACAATGAAACCAGTTTACAAAGAATCGTTGAGACGCTTAAAGCTATTCTGTCAGCCCTTTAACCCTCTGGACTATCACATCCATATTGGCTGGTTTGGGGGCATGTGCGTTTATCCTCGATCACACTATTC
>JBCDDJ010000398.1:0-6285 GCA_039180385.1 Cyanobacteria bacterium P01_G01_bin.38
ATTGTTGCCCTCCCAGTCAGCATAGATGCCATAGCCATAGTCGCCACTATAGGCCCAGGTCCGCACAAACGCCCAGTCGCCCCCCTCTTTAGCCACCACTAGCAGCTCCGGTGGCGAACTCGGGTCAGGATTACACTGTTTGAGCGTCGCAGCATCCAACAACCACATCCCAGTTGGGTCTGTTTGCCCCTGGGCACAGGGTTGGGGTACCCCTCGCTGGTTGCTATCCAGCTCAGAGCGATAAATCTCCACCGGCACCGCCGCTGCCGATCCATCCGCCAGATGGTGAACCCTCACCAGCCCAGAGTCAGGAAACCACTGGGCAAACACACCCAGGTTAGTCAACTGCACCAGGCCGTAAAAGTCGGGTTCTCGCCAGCGCTGCTGACCATCTCTCTCATACTGGGTGGTACGGGTTTTCACCCCGTAGGCCAGCATCCCCGTTTTACCCCCCAGTTGATCTCGCAGGGGGATAGTCGTCTCTAATATCTTGTTTTGTGCGTTCGTCACCGAGACCGCTGACCACTCACCGGGGGGTGGCAACAGGTCGGTGCTTTTCTCGCGGGGGTAGGCCGTGTCGGTGTACACCAGATCCGTCGGCTGTACCACCTTAAAAGCAGCCTTGTAGCTGGCCTCCGGCAGGTTCACCGTAGACACGTTTAGCTGCAAGTCCTGACTGGCAGGAAAGATATTCAGCCCTGACGGGGCCCACAGGTCAGCGGAGAGATCGCCGGTCTCATACTCATGGGTGACCGTTTCCCCCAGGGTTTGACCAAACTTGTCTTCGAGATCGGCTCCCAGGGTAATAGTGTAACGGGTTTCAGGCTCCAACGCCCACGGATTGAGATTCACAAACGGGTCATCGTCGTAGGCCTTGACCAGCTGGGGCGCTTCCTTCGGCAGCGGCTCAATCGTAATATTCTCAACGGCAGACTCGGCAACCAGGCCGTTATTAAACCTGAGCTGGGCCAAGCCTTTCTCAAAACGACCATAGGCTCCCCCTGAGTCTGCTCCGCCTATTAGCTCAACACCTTTAAAGGTAAGGGGGGCATAGGTGATGATCTGACTATCAAAACTGTTGTCACTGGCCAGGTTGCCCCGAGCCGGACGCAGCCCCGACGAGATGCTCAGGGTGTATTGGGTGGCCTTTTTGAGCTGGCGCTGGGGGGTGAGGTGGTAGCGCCAACCCTGGGTAGAGGGGTCAAATTTGGCCTGGGGAGTTGTATAGTCGCTCCCAAGAGACGTCTCTGACTCTGCTAAAACGGCCCGCAATGGAATGCGCTGGTCTGAGTCGACCGGCTGCAAAGTGGTGTGGTCTTTGAGAGAGGCGAGATCCAGCTCAACGTTTGAATCCAGCGCCAGGACGGGCTCCAGGTCAATGGGATCGTTCTCTGAACCCCGCCGCCCCTCTGTGCCGGGCAGATTGGTGAGCACAATCGGTTCGGTGTTAAAGGTCCAGGCCAGATTCTCGGCGAGCTGGTGATCTTGCAAATCCCCTAATCCCGCCTTGAGGGTCACCTGCATCCGCGTCGCCTTAGGCAGCGCTCGATCGGCCTGGAAACCTACCATGCGCGGTGTTAATAGTCGAAATTGTCCTGGTAGCTCAGGGATTAGCTCAAAGTTTTCTAAAACATCGCTAGAGCTTTCTAGACTCTCTAGCGGCACAATCGGTGATTTGAATCGAATGCGAATCTGGCCCAAGGAGTCGGTCTGGTCAGTGGGGCTAATGCTCTCAATCCAGTCGGGGAGTTCTGGATTGGGCAGGGCGGCTACTTCAGGCAAGGGCTGGGGGGGCGGGGTATCGGCTTTTTGTGGAGTGCGTCCCAAAGGCCGCTTACAGGCCACCACCAGCAGGGCGCAGATGATGCCCAACATCAGATATTTCGGGATATGACGCAGCCTGCCACGACCAATCATTCCGGATCTCCCTGGTCAATAGTTCCGTCATAACCAATCCCGTTTAGCGTGTCGGTAGATTCCCACAATTCTTAATCCACAAAGGATCTGAGCGTAATTTATCTTTAGGAAAAACCTTATGAGGCTACATGCAAAATGTTAGTCGTAGAGACAGGACGCTCTCTGCAAGCTTAGTTCCCACAGGCCAGCTTACTTTATGAGGGCAAAGTGAGCATCTGCAGGATGGCAGTCAGCCCCATTGATTGGCACCAAATCTTGGGGACAGGCCGAGAATGCCACAATGCAATCTATCTCGGCTCGCATCACCACAAAATCTCCCGGCTGACTCACGGGGGGTAACCACTCGATATTCAGCCCGTCACTGACTGGTGTATTCATAAACAGATTCAACGGACAGGGGACTTCGGGTAAGGCTAATCCTAGTTCGCTAAAAGCAGTCGCTAAATTCTCAGTACAGTTGTCATGATTGGGCGCACCTAGTAGCTCGTAGCGGTAGCGATCGCAAGCGGCAATCAGCGTATCGTGTACCCCTGGCGAGGTATCCTGAAGCCAGGTCAAGATGGGGCGACGGCGATTAGTAACAAACGCATCCCCCACCCTGGGGACGATACGGCTGATGCGGGTGCGGGTGTGCTCCATCGACATAAATTCAGTCAGGTCGTGGGCATTAAATGCCCAGGTATCAATCACCTGATAGCCATGGGTGTTAATGATTTTGATCGACTGCCCCCTGGCCACTCGAGTTGCGCACCCGCGTCGCGCTGGGATCGTTGTAAGTTCGTTCTCAGCAAGGGTCATCGTGCTTTTACCATAACGAGAGGCTATCTTCTTAACAAGAACTTCTTTGGGGTGAGCCCTTTGACTTGCTTGAACACCCGTGTAAAGTGTGACTGATCGGTAAAGCCAAACTGATGGGCTATCTGGGCGAGGGTGAGTGAATCTGGTTTGGTCACCTCTTGTTTGAGTAAAACAGCAGCGCGTTCCACCCGGCGTTTCATCACGTATCGGTGCGGTGTTAGGCCAAAAGCTTGCTTAAACAGTCGAGAAAAATGAAACTTACTCAACCCTGAGACCAGGGCCAAGTCATTCAGACTGAGATCTTCGCTCAGATAGGCTTCTATGTAGTCGATCACCTGGGCTAACCGCTGTCGAGCAAAGGTTTGGCCGACAGGGACATCCAGAGAAAATTCGGTACCGTAGTGATTGACGAAATGGATCGCCAGCGCCGTAGACAGCGTATCGGCATAGAGTCTACCGTTGGGGCCACCGCTTTCGGCTTCTGTCAAAAGTGCCTGGATCAAGGTTTGCAAATGCCTGTCTTGGGCCTTGTGTTGTCGTCGAAATACCTGCTGCCCAACCAGGGGCTGATCGGGTAGTGCTTCGGCCACTTTAGCCGGGTCAAGGGTGAGCAACACAAACTGGTTGTGGGTATTAATGCGATGGGAAAACGGCACCCCCGCCGGATTGACCCAAAGGTCACCGGGGCCATAGCAGTGGGTTTTAAAGGTTTTGCCATCTTTCCACTCCCACTCAAAGGACTGCCCCACATTCATCGCAAAATAGTGCTGAGGCACCGTAACATCGTCAGGGTTGAAGGCGTCGTTCTCCCCTTTTTCGATGTAGATGCCTTCCCAGCCCAGTGCTTTGCTAGACACGGAAATATTGCCTGCATCCACGGCTGGATTAGGCTTAAGGGTTTGGCTATCAACGAAATTAATCTGGCTCTGCATGGGCTGGGCAATCCGCGTTTAGCAATTTCGTACCAAAATTGAGCAAGAAAATTCAAGAATTTTCTGGAGATCTCGTCGATAGTGGTGACTGTAGACCAACGATATGACGCTTCAGTGGAGGCAAAATCTATGCACTATTATACGCTTGGTAACACGGGCCTAAAAGTCAGCCGCCTGGCCCTCGGCACAATGACCTTTGGGGATGACTGGGGCTGGGGGGCAGATGAGGCCAATGCCCGCCAGCAGTTTGACACCTATCTAGAAGCGGGTGGCAACTTCATCGATACCGCAGATCTTTACACCAACGGCAACAGCGAGAAGATGCTGGGTCAGTTTATAAAGGAAACCAATAGTCGCGATAGAGTTGTTGTGGCGACTAAATTTAGCTACAACGCTGAGCCAGGAAACCCTAACGCAGGGGGCAATGGACGCAAGAATATTTTGCGCGCGGTTGAAGGATCTCTACAGCGTTTAGATACTGACTACATTGATCTCTACATCCTACATACCTGGGACCAGGTGACCCCCGCAGCCGAAGTCGTTCGCACGCTGGATGATCTGGTGAGGTCTGGCAAGGTGCGCTATGTAGGCTTATCCGATGTCCCAGCCTGGTATGCTGCCCAGGCCCAGACGATCGCCCAGGAACGCCATTTAGAACCGATCAGTGCCCTCCAATTGGAATACTCTCTCGCGGAGCGAAACATTGAATTTGAGTATGTCCCTTTGGCCCAGGCATTAGGCACCGGTATCATGGTCTGGTCTCCCCTGGCCAGCGGCCTGCTCTCCGGTAAATACAAGCCCTCTCAGGGGGAAGCAGCCGGGTCGGGGCGTCTATCCACCCTCGCGGGTAGTGACAACCCAGCTTTTAATAAGTTTACCGACCAGAATTGGGCCATTGTGGCTGAGCTAGAAAAGGTAGCGAATGAGTTGGGTCGCTCGATGGCCCAGTTAGCCGTCAACTGGGTGGCCAACCGGCCTAGCGTGGCCTCAGTCCTAATCGGGGCGACCAAGCTGCATCAGCTCAAGGACAATTTGGGAGCCCTCGACTTTGACATTCCGGCAGAGCTGCAACACCGTCTGGATGCAGTCAGCAAACCCGAGACGAAGTTTCCCTACACCTTTTTTGAACCCGGTCTCCAAGGCATGATCACTGGCGGTGCGACGGTGGGTGATAAGCCAGAGAGCTATCGCCGTCCCATTTTGGTAGAGGCCAGCGGGGCCGGAGTGATCGCTAGCGAATCGTAAGTGAGTCAGGTAGGGATCTGTCGATGCAAACCAAAGCAGCAAAAGTCTCTGTTCAGGCATGGGAGTCCGATGGCATTTTGCTAGAGCGCTATGCTTACACGCCGGGTAAGGTTGAGCCCCTACCCAAACATGCCCATGCCGAATACCAGTTTGGGTTAAGTTTTGACTGTCAGGGTGAATACTTCTATCGCGGTGCCCGTCACGCGATTCCTGCTGGCAGTTTGAGTATTATCCATTCTGGAGAGGTGCATTCTCCTAGCGATCGCACCTTCCTACCCCAATCCGCTCACTTTGCGATGGCGCATATCGATCCCATGTGGCTACAGAGGGTGGCTGCGGAGGTCTTTCAAAAGCCGATCAGTGCTCCATATTTCTCAGCCTCCTTTATCACGGATCCTCAGCTGAACAATTTATTCATCGCACTGCAAGCGGTCATTAACACACAAGCTTCTAAGCTTGAGCAAGAGACAGCCCTCTGGGATTTTCTGGTCTATCTGATCACCCATTACGCTGCCCATCAATCTGTGGCCCAGCCAGGCAAACCTGTTCACAAAGCCGTAAAGCTTGCCGGTGACTATCTTCACGCCCATTACGCTGAGGATATTTCTCTTGGGGCATTGGCTGCGATCGCAAATCTAAGCCCATTTCACTTCTGCCGTGTGTTTAGCAAAGCATTTGGATTGTCCCCCAGCGCCTACCAGACTCAACTGCGCATTGCCCAGGCCAGAAAGCTATTGGCCCAAAATCTCCCCATCGCCACCGTCGCTACCCTGACCGGCTTTTATGATCAAAGCCATTTTGGCTGGCACTTCAAGCGTCAGGTCGGCACAACCCCAGGCAAGTATGTCAGCAAAGTAGCAATATCTTCCTAGATCCCTCACTTGGGTTGGTCGTACCTTGCTAAATATTTAACGTCCGAATCCATTTAAATCCCATTGAACAAAGTCTTTGAAAAGCTATGTCAACCCTCAATCGTCGTAAGATTTTAGCGTCGGGCACTGTCGCCGCGGCTGGACTGGCTGCTGTTGTGTCCACGGGGCAAGTCAACGCCAACGTACTCAACCCGGTGGCTCCTGCCACCAAGGCGGTTAACCCAGCAGGCAGATTTACTGGAAAAGTCGTGCTGATCACAGGGGCCACCTCTGGCATTGGTGAAACAACTGCCAAAGCCTTTGCTAGAGAAGGGGCTAAGGTTGCTTTTAACGGGCGTCGTGCCAACCTGGGCCAGCAGATAGAAAGCGACATTCGCGCCGCTGGGGGAGATGCCATCTACATTCAGTCTGATGTGCGAGACCCACAACAGGTAGAGCAGTTTGTCAATGTCACCGTTGAACAGTATGGCCGTTTAGATATCGCCTTCAACAATGCGGGTATTTTTATGACCCCGGTTGAG
>JBCDDJ010000399.1:0-6265 GCA_039180385.1 Cyanobacteria bacterium P01_G01_bin.38
AATGCCATAGTGATGAGTTTGTTGATGGCAATCCAGTGGGCGTTTGTAAATGTCCTTGAGATCGCCATGATTTTGACAGCACTCACAATGCCATTGGCTGTAGCACTCACGATATTACCTTATCCGACTAAGGCATTAATCACTTGGTTGATTGGTTTTGTTAGCCTTGGGCTGTGTCAGTTTTACTACAACGTCATAATGGGTGTGATAGCGGTTACAATCACAAACTCAAACGCTATTGATGTAAATGGCTACATGGTTATCTTGGCTGTGTTAGGCCCAGTGTTGGCAGTAGCAATGGCGGCTGGTGGAGGAATTGCAATATTCAATATCATTGCGGGCGGCAGTGCTACTGCAGTGTTAGCTATAGGGTCCACAGTTGTTTCTGGTGGGGCAGGGGCAGGGGCAGCAATGAAGGCTTCAAGTAAATAGCTCTAGCCTCGGGGAATAAAAGTACAATCGTCTCTTGAGCAGTAGTATAAAAGATTCCACTCGGCCATCTGTTTGTGCCAGAGTGGAATGAGCTTGGATCGATGTGTGTGAACTTGTTGGAATAAAGCAAAGTAATAAATGGCAAGATTTATTAGTATAGGAGCAAAAAAAACTATGGTTCCGTAAGTTAGGACAAGAGAAGGAGATCCGACCAAGATAGATAAGACACCAAGAGTAAGCAATAAGATCTTGTAACTTTTTTTAATTGGTGCAAACCAAGCAATGAATGATGCGAGGTGAAGAACGAGAAAAGGAATTAGAAACCAAATCCAATGAGGCCGCTTAGGCATGGATGGAGGTGCTAGCTGAGCCGCTAGCATAGTTTGAGAACTGCCGTAGGTGGTTGTGCTTCCAGAGACAGCAATGAGTTCACCGTCAAGCGAATAACCAAAACCATTTGCTCGGCCAGTATGAGAACTATTGGAAGTTCCATTCGCATAAATAGCGCTAACCTTTTGAATCTGATCAGCTCTTTTACATTTGGGGCAGGTGATGGTCATGGCAAGCTCCTGATGAGTATCAAGCGATCAGACAATGATAGCTGAAAGATTTTCGGATTGGTTGCAATATTCTTGCTACGCGAATTAATATAAGAATGATGAGAATATATTCACGTTCAGCCGAGAAGAGGTTGGTCATCGAAGAACCTAAAGATAGTTCCAGTGATCGAACTCTTTTACCTATCCAAGTGTTGCTTAGATTTAGGAATAGATGAAATGCTCCCGAATTATTAATCGGTGGCATGGATATATTCTTGAATCGAGTGGCACTTTTTCGTTTGTGAGAAAGGTGTGATATCTAAAGCGTGAACATCACAATGACAACGATCAGCGACTTAAAGCCCCAATGGATAGATGATTTTGGTGAAATAACCCAGGCCAGAATAGCGTATATTAAAGCCTGAAGCCACGAGCCCAGAAAGTCTTCTTTCAGGATGAGGGGTGAGATCGCAAATATCAGACTGAACAATCCGAATACCGCAGTGAGAATCCAGCTGAGGAAATTATGGAGCTTTGCAATCCTATCGTTTGGCTGTTTAGTCATGGAGTTCCTTTTTTGATAACCTGCCTTTAAACTAGGCTAATGCAAGTCCCAAATAAAACTCAAACTATGAGTAGAATGATCCCTCGCGAAAAAATCAATGGGGCTAAGCAGCGGCTTTCGGTTTTGGCTAAAGAAGGGCCGCAGCTCTGTAGCTTAAAGGAAGCGATTGGAGAGCTGGCACCAAGCATTGAAGACGCAAGAAGAAAAGGAATTCAATGGTCGAGGATCGTGGAGACTGTCAACGATGCGTTAGGGGAAGGATGGCAAATGAGTGAGCGCACTATCCGGCAATATTATGGCGAGTCAGATTATAAGAAAAAAGCGAAGGCTAAAAAAGCAAAGGTTAAAGTGACTCACTCTCCAGGCTCTAAATCTGTCCGTAATAATGGCTCTAAAGTTGTTTGAGCTTCCATTGCAGTGAGTAATTCATGGCATTCAGCACTACCGATTGAGTCTAATTGTCTGAGAATGTCCTCATGCCGCGCCGGGTCATAGGAAAGGCCCAGATGCTTTTGGAGGCCCCCAAAGGAGTAAGCCGCCCCCAGTTTGTAGCCAGCAAAAGCAATACCGTCGATAGCGTAGCTAATCCCTTTAATGCTGCCGGTGGGGGGATGGAGGGTGATCGAGATATCAGGCCGGAGCGCTTTGAGTCGCAGTAGGAGCGCAGGCAGTGAGGCAGCGTGTTCGGCGGCCTGGTCAATGGCATTCCATAGTTTTTCCTTGGGTGGAGCCTTCCCAGTTTGGCGCTTCAATCGATACTCGCCTGTGGTTAAATTCTTCCGCTCTCGGCGTGGTTTTCTGGGGGCTTTAACGAGATTGAAATATCTTTCTAGAGCCTGTACTGCCCGCTGAAGTCTGTAGTAGTTGTAGCTGTCATCCACCCACTGGCCGTTATTGTCAACAGCAACCGTGACGACATGCCAATGATGAACATCGTTACGATCTTCCTGGTCGTGGTGCTGTACAGCAAAGTAGGGGCACTGCTGATGTCCCATACAGACCAATAAGCCTTTTGATATATCGGTTATCTGGGAGGGGGTCACCACTTCGCCCGGAGGCAGGCTGATTGAATAATGTACAGTGGTGCGTTTGACCTTCCGGTTGAGCGAGGCGACTTGATGAAGCTCACGGGTCAATTGCTCAGGGGATGCGCCGATCAGGTTGGTTGTGCTGATGCTCTCTCGATATTCAATATCAGGCTGCTTTTGCTTTTTTCTATCCAGGACATAGCGCACTAACTTAGAAGGGTCAGTCCCCTTCATAACCTTAATCATCATGGTTAGAGCCTTTGTAAACTTCTTGGTCAACCTCTTCTTTGAGAGCTACTAAGTCTGGATGCATGAGCTGCCAGAATGCTTGGTTTAAATCTTGGTAGGTAACGTGAGCGTCAACCCCTTCAAAGGTGATCGCTCGGCGGGCTTCTAGTAGACTGATGGCAAATTGCTCCAATCGCTGTTTACCTTCTGGTTGGACGAGGTCTTCAGCCGAGATCTTTTGGATGAGTTCATATAGGTACTGTAGAAGCTCATTAGCCTGAACATTCAACTGTAGTTTTGCACCAGGCGCTTGAGCAGCTTGATAGAGCCCTCTGGATACGACAGAGGTTCCCCTTAATCCCAGTTCACGCAGATAGGTAGATGTCTTCATCCCGGCAGCGGCGGCGTTGGCTTGGATGACGTTTTTTTCGGTTACAGAGCAGCACAATTTGATCAGTTGATCTTGTTTGTCAGTGGACATTATTTAACCTCGTTTGACCTCAGTATCGACATCTTCATCAGCTATGGCCATAGCTGCCATAACTTGCTATCGCCAACATTGACGATAAAAATGGCAATTATTTTGATAGTGACTCGGTGATTTTTGGGGTAGCTTCTTTAGTGAAGATGCTGCATTTAAATAGTAATCCACAACAAAGTTATTTGGGAACTTAAGAAAAGAGAGTTGGCAACCTCGCAAAAGCCTTGATCGTATTCAGGGAAAGCCGTTGGGCAGAGGAATTCAAGTAGAAAGAAATCTTTTTTACATCCTTTTTTACATTTTTTACATCGTTTTTTACATCGTTTTTACATTCTTCGGGTAGGGTAGGAATTATGGCTTGGCATGGAATAGATGAAAGGTAGACAAAGATTTGATCCGTGGCTAGTAATATCTCTCACAAGAAACTTAATAGCGTAGAGCAACAGCTCGCAGAATTAGCTGAAGCTGGGCCGCAATCCTTTAGTTTGAAAGCAGCAGTTGAAAAGCTAATGCCCACAATTGAAGCAGCAAGAAGAAGAAAGGTACGATGGCCGCAAATCGCAAAGATTATTAACAAGGCTTTGGGTAATCAGCAAACCTCTGAGCGAACGATTCGTCAATACTATTATGCATTTCGCAACTCATCGAAGGGCCACAAATTAGAAGGGGAGGAGTCGAGGTTGGTGATCTTGGGGTCACAGACAGGGAGGCCGACGACCGATGATGAAAGCGTTACTGATAGCTCTGTTGCTGTTCTACCTATTGAGCAGACTAAAGAAGCTCAGCCAAGAGTCAAGCAAAAGTCAGCGGCCAAGAAAAGCAGGCGATTTACAAAAGATGTCCGACCGAAAAGGAGTTGAAATTATGGCTACTGGAAAAGGAAAAAAACGTATAATCCTGGGCCTGGGTGGAAAAGGCGGAACGGGCAAGACATTGTTTTGCCGTCTGCTCTACTACTGTCTGGTCGATAATGGTCTGAATGTCCTGGGCCTGGACGCTGATATCGAGAACCCAGAGTTTTTTCAATATCATCAAGAAGTCGAGGGCTATGAGGTTCAGCAGCTTGAATTCTTGGAAGTCGGCTATGCCAAAGACTTTTTCACGCAACTGAAGGATGACAACCCGGATGCTGCTTTGTTGGACATGCCAGGTGCCAGCAGCGAGGCAACCCGCGACCAGATAGATCGCTTCGGGCTGTTTGATATAGCAGCAGACCTGGGCTATCGGGTGACGATTGTCGCGGTGCTCAACAATGGCTACCCAGCGATCGCTTCCTTGGCAGCGATGATGGAGCACTGTGGGGAGCAGGCTGACTATGTGGTGGTGCGCTCAGAACTTTGGAACCAGGGCAGCTTGAACTATAGCCGTTGGGATGACTCAGAGACCCGGCAGCAGTTTAAAGAACTGAAGGGTATCGAAATTAGTATGCCGGTGCTGGAAATCAGTACGTTTGATGTGATGCATGAGGCCGCAGTCAGTTTCTTTAAGGTGGCCGAGCTGCCCTACGGGGATCAGTTGTTAGCCGATAGCTTTGTCAGCCGGGGTCGGCTTCAAATCCGCCAAGCAGGCTCCTATTTTGGGTTGTCCGAGCCTGAGCGAGATGAGCCAGCTAAGGCTGGTAAAGCCGGTAAGACTAAAGCTGGAACTGAAACAGTAGCTGCTTAATCAAGTGAGGGACTGTTAATGGTACGGAGCAATGGTGCCAGAGGGAAGCCAGAAATGTCAGTCCCGCCATCAGATTTTGAGACCTTAGTGAAAGACTTTGCTGAGATCAAAAGAGTGGTAGGGCTGCTATGGAAATCGAGCGAGGCGTCGCAGCAGTCTGCCCAGGATGCTGCCAATGAGATCGCAAGGAAAATAGAAGCATGGACCGAAATCAACCAGGCACTGCTACAGCTCCTATCGAGCAAGACGGACCAGGAAGCTCAGATGATGGAAAACTATGGGATGCTCGTGGACACCTTGCTGCAATTCAGCAGGGGAATGCAAGGCTTGAACGGGCAATTAGCGAGTTTAGAGCAAAGCTCAACGAGTTTAGGGAATTCCTTGGCGGACAGAGCCTCTTCAGAGAAGGAGTTGAACCAGCAGATATCGAATCTGCGTCAGGGTCTGGACGGACTGATCCAATATTTGAAAGAGCACCAGATCCGTGGGGGACAGACCAGGGAGAACCAGACCAACCATTCCAGCCAGTTTCCCAACCTGGCCAGGGGGTTGAACTTTAGCCCTTCCACAGTTGCTTGCTGGGTTGCCGGTGGGCTCTCAACGTTGACGGTGTTGTTGCTGAGTGGGTGGTACTTTGTCGCTCTGCCTCATGTCAGGGCCATCAACGAGCGGGCAGCCTGGTCCCTTCAGAAGCTAGAACGCCTGGAGCAATATTTGGGGATAGAGACTGAATAAGAGGAGTCTATGGAAACCGAACATGAGTACACACCAGCGTATGACTCAGAGGATATCGAACCAACTTTTTATTTTCCAGATCCTAATTTAGAAAACTGGTTAGATACGGTTTTTGGGGCAAAGTCGAGAGCGTTCGTACAGCCCATCCCACTGAGCCAGTTTTCCAAAGCAAGCCTACTGTTTCAGCAATCGAAATGGAAGCGGAGCAACTAGAGCACCTGATTCAAAGCTATGAAGCGCACTTTCAGGACGGTCGAGGGTTTGACCGGATCACCGAGGCGCGAAAGTTTGCCTCGGATGTGTTAAGTGAGTCCATTCAAGCGGGTGGTGCCCTGACAAAGGTGGTTGATGAAGCAGTTGAGAAAGCCATTATCAGAACTTCGCAGGCGATTGTGAGGGGTGAAGCTGACGCTGAAAATAGCCATGATGTGTTTGACCAGCTGGTGGATTTGCTGGACCGTCAGCCCCGGTTGGGGGTGAGAACTTCCACTTCAGTTGAGCAGCAAGCTTACAGTACGCCTATCCCAATCGGCTATCTGGCAGCAACTTTGGCAGGTATTGATGAGAACACCACGGTTTATGAACCGACAGC
>JBCDDJ010000400.1:0-6255 GCA_039180385.1 Cyanobacteria bacterium P01_G01_bin.38
ATACGCCCCCCTGCACACACAGCAGCGCAGGTTGAACAAGCTGTCTGCGGTAAGACAATAGACCTGTCTGCCGGGCCCATCGCCCCCACCAGCGTCGGCGTCCCCAGCGGATGGCACTGTATAGCCCGATCGCCGCGATCAATGCCGCTAACCCCCGCCAAATGACCTCTCGGTAATAGGCGGGTCGCCGCTCGCGCTGGGCCTGTTGCAACGCCGCTTGCAATATCTCTGTCCATTCATCCGCTTGCTCTTGCGGCGTCACCCCCATCATAAAATCGCCCCCAGTCACCGTCAGCAGGTGGCGATTGTTGACCCGCAGGGTGGTCAGATCGTCGCGATGAGCGACGCGTATCTGGATTGGACGGTCTAAGGGGGTTGTCTGCAGCGCCCGCTGCAAATCAGTATTGGCTAAATTGGCCCGACCCTCAGCGGTAAACCCGTCAATGCTGCCCAGGCGAAATAAAACCCGACCATCAATCACCACATCTGCCTTGGGTGAGGGTGAAGCTAACGACTGTGCCATCACCGGCTGTCGCGCCAGCCCTAAACTCAGCAAACTGGCGATGCAGAATATTGCCACAGGAAGAAGCCAGGGAGACCGAAGCCAGGGCAAGCAAGCTCGCGGGAGCATGAACACTCATCCTCAAAAGCTAAAATTTACGCCTGTATCATGCCACCCATCAGTCAATATAAGCGTAAACTTAAGCCCCTTTCCACTAAGCTTCGTGAACGGATTGAAAATGCCGATGTTCGCCCAGATTGCTGTGCCACCACTGATAGGCCACGACGTTGAGCAACAACCCAATCCCAAACAGAAACGCCATTAAGACCAGTTGGTAAGGGGGCACCGCCACCCACACATCCATCACAAAGTGCAGCAGGTTAAACACGCTGTAGACCAGAGTAAACCCAAAATGAACGGCCCGAAACCGTCGAGAAGGGCCAAACGCTGCGGCAATCACCGCCACCATCGGCAGAGTAAAGAACATCAGCATAAACCACATAATGGCCCCGATGGTGATGTAGCTGTGGGCATGGGATTCGGCCACGCTAAGGTTATGAAACAGGGGCATCAGCGCCAGCTGGGTATGGAAAAGGGTGCCCAGTAAAAAGACAGTCCAAAGCGCCATTATTTTTTCAGGTAGGCCGCCTGGGGCTTTCGGTGAAATCCGATTCATGCTGATCGCTCCTGATCTACCTCTATGGCTTGCTAGGGCAAGTGTAAAGTAAAAAGTTGAGGAGATTGTGAGGAAACTTAAAGATCGATCACGGAGCTAACCGTTGAATACGCCAGGACTGAAGTTCCATAGACGGTCTGCGTGAATATAGTCTGCGTGGATATACAGAGAAGTCTGTGTTAATCTTCTGACCAGTCTTCGCGCCCGAGCAGATCAATGATGCGATCGCGCAATAAATAATCGTTGGCCGCTAGCTCAACTTCGACACATTCCCACTCTCGTCCCGGAATGTAGCGACACAGGGCATAGATGGGCTGTTGGCGATCAAGCTTGCCTGCGTGGATTAGATGGCGGGCTTCATCTTTGATCACATCGATCGAGTAGTGCAGCGTTTTTAACATGATGACGTCTATGGCCCCCTGCATGTTTTTCAATAGTCCAATCGTAAGATGATAACAAGATGAGAAGGGGAAGACGGCTCAAAAAGACGGAAAACTTTAGATTCGCGATCGCACAAAAAAGCGCCCCTGCAACTCAGTCAGAGTCGCAGGGGCTGATGTCATTTATAGACTAAATCGAGAGATCTCAAACCGCTATTCAGCCGCCTCTTCTGGGGCAGATTCTGATTTTTCAGCTGCTTCCGAAGTTGTTTCGACGGGGGTCTCCACAGGGGTCTCCAACTCAGCTTCCGGGGCTTGAGGGGTTTCGATATTCACCTCAGGCAGTTTTGGAGCCTCAATATTGACCTCAGGCAGGTCGGGTGCCTCGATGTTGACCTCGGGGAGGTCGGGCGTTTCAATCGTGATGTTGTTTGCATCGGGCACATCTGGGACATCGACATTGACTTCAGGGGCCAAGGGGGCCTCTGAGCCGCGACTCAGATAGAAAGCTGTGCCCCCGACCGCGGCAGCAATGGCAGCTACCAAAAGCCCTAACAAAAGGCCACTGGCGGCGTTCTGATTGGCTTGGGTCCGGGCTCGGTCAGCGGCAAGTCTTTGCCGATCTAGTTCAGACTGATTGTTCTGTTCTTTTTCCCGACCTTGCACATAGCCATCGCGATAAGCGACTTCTGAAGGCGTGGCTGGTCGTCCTTGTTGAAAGGTATTGGGTTCGTTGCTCATGGGTATTCCTCCTGTTTCGCAACACCCAACACGTTATCGCCCGAGCCACGCTCCAACCTCTCTCCTGTGCCGATTAATAGATTGCAACATAACATCCTCAACCGCTTTAAGCCAATAAAGGCAAAGGTTTGAAGGTTTCTAACAAATTTTACAGATTGAGAAAACCGCCGCAATGGGTCTACTAACTGGCTATATAAATAGGTGTATACGAGCGCAGAAACAAAGAGATTTTATCCAATGTACGAGAGACTCCTTCCTGAGCTACATTAGAGAGTTGATCGCCGGTTTCGAAGTTCTCAGCGGGGGTTTCCAATAACCACGCCTGGGGCTGTCGGCCACACAGGGTTTGACTTAGATTCAGAAGGTATTTAGGACTACAAGGATAGGCCTGTACAGGCTTTTGGAGTTCTCCTGGGTTTATGCCCAGGGATAGCGGCGTAATTTGAGTGTGGCAATTCGGCTTATGGTGGCAGGCTTGCACAAATAAGACATACTCTGAGGCTGCGATCGCATCGACCAAATCCAGCGTTAGCTGCGGCACTGCCATAGCCTCCACATAGGACAACCCCCAATCGCCAACTGCCTGAGCCACTAACTGCCCGACAACATCATCACCCTGGCTGAGATTGCCATAGCCGATCACTAAAAATGTTGTTTGATATAACTGTACTCGTTTCACAGATGGCTTCTCAGGTAATGTTGCAATCATAAAAATACCCTTCCCGTTTGGCGCTGCCGCCAAGCCTTAACTGATTCATTCAAAAGAATAAGTCTTAAACGTGAGGACTCTGTGAAGTTACAATCTGCAATATGTCGCAGAGGCTGTAGCTCCATGATCCCAGCCTATTAGGGGATGACAACCTGAATTGTCAATCTAAATGAATTCTTAAGCCTTGACGGCAATTTAATCACAACAAAAGCGATGATGAGCCCGCTCTTTAAACACGTCTGGATATTCATCACGAAATGTTTCAAAAGCTATTCTTTTTGACATCCACACCCATTGACCTAAAAATTGGGTAGCTCAATTGTAAAAACTTAAACGCCTAACTGCTTAAAGGTAGGCAACAGCGATCGAGGGGCTAAATCAGTAAACCACGTCTCCCGTGAATCTAAGGTAAGACTCATCTGGGGCAGCGGGTGATCGGCCTAAAATAGGAGCTAATGCCCTCATTTAAAGGAAGTATTTACGATGGATGTCGATATGCAGCGTCGGGCCAGTGTTGAGTCAGCTGTGTTTGGTCAATTTGACCAATGGATTGCCGATCGGATTCGCAAACTCAGCGTCGAGACGATCGCCTCGGGTACGTTTACCTGCACTGCCTGTGGCGAAATCGAGGGTGACTATATCGTGGTGTACGAAGGGGAGACCTTTCGCTTTGATGCCATTACCACCTATGCGTTTCTCCAGTTCATTTTAGAAAAATCGGATAGGACCAGCTAGGCAAGACCCATCCGGTAAACCGAAGCCGCCTGCGAAGCGGTTGACGGTGATCTTTGGCCTACAGCCTTTGGCTGGGTGGTCCCCGCCAACGTCTTTGCAAAAGATCCAGCCGATGTATGGAACCCGATATACGGTCACAAGGGTTCATAAACAGCATGAGGGAAAGTTGCTGCCGCTCTCCCTCGTCTGAAAGCTCTACGGATTTATGCCGTAGAGCCCTACCACCTGACCTGTGGAAGGATTTCGCCACTCAAGGTCAAATGTTCCGACAGTGGGGGTACTGGTATCGGGTTGCCAATGGTAAGTTTCTAAACCTGATGACGACCATCCGGGTAACTGAGCCAAAGGTGTCCAAGCTGACCAGGCACCGTCGGAGACCCTGGCACGCCCCTGGACATCTGATTCACCGCCCGTTAGCTGGATGCTCTGACCTACCCTGGTAATTTGCGGAGTGGGAGTCTCTCGTTTAGGAAAACTTTCAAGAGCATCAATATAGCCTTCAGCTGCATCCAAAGCATCCTCAGCGCCGTCTATCAGACTGTCTGCACTGTCATAATCGCCCTCATTCATCGCTTCTTGAGCGGCCTCTAGTTGACCTTCAGCACTGTCTACAAACTCTCCAGCTTCAGTAGCGAGATGTAAATCAGCCGGTTGAAGCGTGCTTTGGCTGGTCTGCCAATCTTCACGTCTATCCTCAAACTCTTGTTCTAATCGAGTTTCAAGATTTTCCAATTGCTCAGCTAGCTCTTCATATTTAGTTGACAGCACAGGTTGCACAGGTTGTCCCAACAAATCAGAACCACTCTCTCCAGCGTCAGAGCCGAAGTTACCACCGTTGTCACCCAAAATTCCTTCACCATAGTCACTGCCAGTGTTTGACGGCTCAAACCCATCGCCCCGGTCAGGGTCATAATTACAGGTGTTACAACCGTCGGAGAAGGCTACTGTACGAGCAAGCGATTGCCCTGTCAAGGTATCTTGCGTCGGTGGGGCTCCTAGGGATGCGGTTAACGAGGGCGGCAAACTGACTGTGGCTGAAGTGGATTGAACAGGGAACACTGCCTCAAAGAGAGGGGATTCATGACTGACAAACTCTAGCTTAGGTTCACTTTCGCCAACGGCGAAAGCAGCTCGTTGCGTCACTTTATCCAACAGCGGACTATCGTGAAGTCCAGGCTGAGTCATAGGGGTGAGTGAGTCTCCACTTGGGGTTAAATCAAAGACAGTATTGTGCATAGAGAAAATCTCCATTCCTAAATTTGTCGTTTGGCACCCTTGAAGTCAGCGCTGCGATTGTCTACAAATGTTAAATAGGGACTTCGGAAAGGATGGGGGATGGTTTTGCGAACATGCTTGCCCTCGCAAACTTGGCCCTGAGTCTGAGCTATACTCAGGTACGCTCGACGATTAAACCGTGAACATGAATTTTGCCGTCATTATTGCTGAGGAACTATCCATTAGCGCTGCCCAGGTGCAATCTGCGTTGGATTTGCTGACAGAAGGGGCCACCGTGCCGTTTATTGCTCGCTATCGTAAGGAGCGCACGGGAGAGTTGGATGAGATCCAGCTCAGACAGATTGCAGACCGAGCAACCTATCTGGGCGAGCTAATGGATCGTAAACAGACGGTACTGGATGCGATCGAAGCCCAAGACAAGCTCACCGACAAGCTGCGGGCCAAAATCGAACAAACCCTGAGCAAAACTGAGCTAGAAGACCTCTACTTGCCCTATCGCCCCAAACGTCGCACCCGTGCCACCCTCGCCAAGGAAAAGGGACTGGAGCCCCTGGCGAAGGCCATTGCTGCGCTAAACCAGTCAGGCAAGTCAGCGGGTTCCTTAGAAACCCTGGCCGAATCCTATGTCTCAGCGGAGAAAGAGGTGGCCTCTGCTGAGGAGGCCCTGAAGGGAGCGTCAGATATTTTGGCAGAGGGCGTGGCAGAGCAGGCAGCGCTGCGATCGCACATTCGTCACCTATTGCTCACCAAAGGGCTCTTTACCTCGCAAATTAAGGACGACTACCCCGAGGGCAGCACCAAGTTTGAGATGTACCGCAGCTACCAGATCGCGGTGCCTAAGATTGCCCCCCATAACCTACTAGCCCTGCTGCGCGGGGAGAAAGAAGGCCTTCTCAAATTCTCTCTTAGCTTCGACGAAGATCAGATTTTGGGCTACCTGGAGAGCACCCAGATTAAGACAAAAGACAAATTTGTCCGGGCCTTTTACCAGACAATGCTCAAAGATGCTTTTAACCGCCTGATGAAGTCGTCACTAACCAACGAAGTGATCGCGGAGAAAAAAGCCTGGGCCGACGAAGCGTCAATCAGCACCTTTGAAGCCAATCTCAAAAATCTCTTGCTGTCGGCCCCGGCGGGGATGAAGCCGACCCTGGGTATCGATCCGGGCTTTCGCACGGGTTGTAAAGTCGCCGCCATCAGCGAGACCGGCAAGTTTTTGGAATATCAAGCGATTTTTCCCCATACGGGGGAGGGCAAACGACAGGCAGCGGCGAAA
>JBCDDJ010000401.1:0-6249 GCA_039180385.1 Cyanobacteria bacterium P01_G01_bin.38
GCGTTCGTCAGGACAACCCAGCGTTTCCGACACCGAGGCGAATATAAAGTTCGAGGTGCTCACCGACAATCGGGATATGGCCGAGAAGATTTCGGATCGGATCGCAGTGGAGTTTTTCAACGATTATTCAGGCATTGCCTACATCTGCAACGCGGAGGTACTGTACGGGCACAGTTTCTGTGGGCCAGACGGCTGTTGAAGCCGAGACAACACAGATCCGAAAAGCCGGGGTCATACCCCGGCTTTTTGATGGCCGTGTGTCATGCCTACGGAAGGTAATGTTGAGAAAGATAAGGCCAATGCCCAACATAATCAACAGAATGTCATCAAAGCGGGCAAGCAAGACATCGGTGGCCGATTTGAAAACTCCCACCGATGGGCTGGTGACTGTTTTCACCACATTCAGGTTCTTTATACTGGCTAAACGACTGCCCACGAAGAGATTTTCTAGAAACAAACCTATTCCTTCTAGAGAATGGAACAGAATTTCTAGGAGGAGAAAGATAATGATGCTCAGCAGATTGAAAAAGGCTTTGCGGTAGCCACCGCAAAGCCTTTTCTAAATTCTGTTTTATCGACCACGCAGCCCAGACCAACACCTAGTTGGTAATGGCGGTGCCAAGGTTGTTAGAAAAGTAGGGATGCAATGCATCCCTACTGCTTTCACAGGGGCCCACTTAAGGGCCAGTGAGACGGAGTTACAGGAGTCAACAGTCTCGCCGTTGGAGAGCGTTTAGCATCCAAGGATAGCTTCAACAAATGATTGACTAAAATCAATCCTTTGTTTACCTCCCATACATTTAAGTCTATCTCACTAAGCTCAAAAACTATCAGGAAATTCAACTGGTTTGGAACAAATCTTTAAATCTAGAATATAAGCAAAACTTTTCGACTTTAGCGCGATAGCCACTCAGCTCATGGATTGCACGGATTTACAGGCTTTCCCACACTTTTTGGTACTCTCCCACTCCAGGCATCTTTCGATCTTCTTTGCTCATTTTGATGTCATCGCCCACATACACTCGTTGCTCCTTCAAGCGACGGTTTTTGGGATGCTCGCTTAGCCATCGCCCCCAGCGATAGCAAAGATCGTCGATCCTAAAGGCACTTGAAGCGAACCAGTGAAGCGCTTGGTGATAATACGCTTCGCCCAATTCCAATGCGCTCAGATAACTGGTCACCGCTGGCGGTTGGGTCGTTAGCAAAACACCCTACAGTAGTAATACAAACCATTCGAAGGGGGCTTCTCGACTAAACGCTGGACGCAACTTTACAACGATTTGCTCCAGTCGTTGATATAACTCCATAATAAGACTGGCTGATGATATGCATTTCAGCCAGTTTCGGACATTCCGTGCCTATCAAGCATTAGAATGCTCTTGTTTATCCAGTCCTCGAAGTTGAAGAAAAACTTCGCGCTGTCCAGTAATTGCGCTAACGTTCAAGAACTTACACAAAGTAGGATTCATTCAGTGAATAAAGTAATTGATCAATGACGATGCCGACCAGGCTAGTGCTGTTTGGAGAACCGTAAAAGATAGCGGTGTCGTCACCACTACGATCGTTATCATAGTTGCCCTGCCTCAACGTAAACCCATTCTTACTACCAAGCTGGATTTTGTCTTCAAGAGGGTCAAAATCTTGGATGATAGCATGACCTGGCCCATTTGCGTAAGGGGTTGAACCATTAACTGCGAGAACGAACGTATCTCTTCCACTGTCTTCTTTCAAAGTATCTCCTTTCAAAGTATCAATGTCGTTCGCACCGCCATAGCCCCGTAAAGTATCATTTCCTGATCCACCCTCTAAGATGTCGTCACCATTATCTCCGTAGAGCCGGTCATCACCCGCATTTCCAAGGAAGATATCGTCATCGTCACCTCCCTCTAACCAGTCTGCCGTGTTACTTCCTACCAACGTATCATCACCGTCCCTACCAAAAACACGAAATAAATCCGTGTTTGTCGAACGGGAAATAGCTTGGATATGGTTGTCGAGATCATTTCCCCAAACGAAGTACCACCAGTTGTCGAATCCTCCAATGGCACGTACATTTTCAACATTGTCGTGTAATTTATAAGAGAGCATGTCCTGACTCAAGTAAGCTGTGACTCTATCTGTCCCTTCGCCCGCTTTCTCAATGACTAGATCACCCTCATCGGAAACGATGAAGCTATCATTACCTGTTCCTCCTTCCATACGGTCGTTACCACGACCACCATCGATGTAGTCATTGCCGCTGTCGCCAGCGAGCCAATCTTCGCCCAGCTTGCCGTAGAGACGGTCGTTGCCAGAGCCGCCAAAGAGCCAGTCAATGTCATTGCCACCGTATACGGTATCGTTGCCGCCGTTCGCCCAAATCGTATCGTTGCCATCGTAGGTATGGATGCGATCACTCGAATTGGGAGCGCTAAAAACGTCTCTGAATGGACTCAATTTGAAAGTTGCCATGTTAGTTTCTCCTGTTTAGGATTAGATGGTTTAGGGATTACAACATCACGTAAGCAGGTTTCGTGATGCAAAGGTGCCTCGCTCAATCGAGGGCAAGAATCTGCCAAAAATTCAGAAATTTGTGAAACTAAAGGCCAAATTTTCAGTTCCTACCCTCAAATGTAAAAAGCCAACAGAGGATGCTCCTTTAGGTTCAAGAAATCTGGGTTAGCGATTCGGCTGGGGCGTCATCCGCAGATAGGGCTTGATTTCTTTCACCCCTTTGGGAAACTTTTGCCGGGCATCTGCCGTAGAAATTGAGGGCACAACGACAACGTCTTCGCCGTCCTGCCAGTCCACCGGAGTCGCGACGCTGTAGTTATCGGTCAACTGCAGCGAATCGAGCACCCGCAGAATTTCGTTGAAGTTGCGCCCGGTGCTGGGGGGATAGGTCACCGTGAGCCGCAGTTTTTTGTTGGGGTCAATAATGAACACCGTGCGGACGGTCACTTTAGCGTTAGCGTTAGGGTGAATCATGCCGTAGAGGTCAGACACCGACTTATCCTCATCGGCAATGATGGGGTAGTTCACCGCCGTTTGCTGGGTTTCGTTAATGTCCGAAATCCAACCCTGGTGGGACTCGACGCCATCGACGCTGAGAGCAATCACTTTGGCATCGCGCTTCGCAAACTCGGCCTTGAGTTTGGCCACACTGCCCAGTTCTGTGGTGCAGACGGGGGTATAGTCGGCGGGGTGGGAAAACAGTACCACCCAGTCATTACCGGCCCAGTCGTAGAAGTTGATTTCACCTTCACTTGTTTGTTGAGTGAAATTAGGAACAATGTCTCCGAGTTGTAGAGTCATGGATTTTCTCCGTTATAGTTGCAAAATTGAGTTGACAGAGTTGGGCTTTTAGCCCGTTGAAGTGTTCAAAACAAAATCGTAGAATGCAGCACTTTCCCAATGGAGGTGCTCTCGAAAGGACATGAAGCATGGCCCAAATCTCCTAAATCTGCGCTAGCCATCGCCTAGCAATGGGGTTTGAAGGGAATCAAGAACTTGACGGGCAATGGGATAGTGCTTTTGTGGCAGCGGCAAAAATAAATACGTTCGGCAACCACAACAGCCATCGCTGGTATCGGCTGAGGAACTGCTCTGAGTCATGACAGCCCCCTAAACCGTGGCGTATTCAAAGGCAGTACTGTTCAAATCAAGTCCAGTGACGTTTTGCACAATGCCGATTAGCTCCGCCGCTTGCTCTTCGCCTTTGTAAAAAATGACCGTGTTGCCTTGGATGCTGCCAAGTTCATACAGGTCAGCACTCCCATGCAGGCGAATCACGTCCTGTTGATTGAGCTTAAAGTCTTGAATCAAGCCATAGTCGCCGAAGCCCAGGGAGCTACTGTTGCCGTCGTCATAGTGAACGCTTAGGGCATCCCCCAGAACGAAAGTATCGGCCCCTTGGCCACCTTTATAGATATCGACTTCCCCAGCACCAGGCGTTAACGACTCGACTTGTGCGCCAATCAGGAGGTCGTCGCCTTGGCCGCCGTTAACCGTGTCGTTACCGAGGCCACCAATCAACACGTCATCACCATTATTACCCCGCAGGTGATCATCATCGGCTTCGCCAAAGAGTTTGTCGTTGCCGTTCTGACCCCACAGGTTATCGGCACCATTGCCGCCATAGACAGTGTCTTGTCCTTTGCCTGCTTTGAGCACGTCGTCCTTATCGCCGCAGACATACAGTTCATCATGGTTTGAGGGCAAATAGGTAATGCCAAAAGGATTTAGGCCACCCGTGTTAACGCTGGTTTGCCAGACAGGCTGGGTTGGGTCGTTGAGCGAGAAGACGCTGACGGCTGTTGCTTCAGCTCCAGAGTGGGTAAGGAAAAGTTGGTCTCCGTCATTTGTCACCGCTAGGTTATGAGGTACCGCAAACGGCGTATCCACATTGCCCACTATCTGATTGTTAACGGTATCCATCACAAAAATGCCGCTCTCGCCACCATCGGAAATATTGGTGGTATACAGATATCGACCGTCTGTAGAATGGCTGACGCCATGCGGATTCGGTTGATCAACAGAGTCGACTTTTTCCAGTTCGTTGCCCCGGCGATCGTAAACTTCAATCTGGTCACTGTCTTGAGACAAAACGTAGAGCAAGTTATGCTCTGGTGCTACAGACACATGGGCATGTTTTCCAGTGGTCACCGAATCCACTACCTCAAAAGATTGGGTATCAATTTTTAGTAGCAGGTCCCCATCGGCGTTATTTTCTTGCTCGACCGTGACGTAAACGTATTGCCCCGTCGGATCAAAGATTAGGTCGTGGGGCTTCGTTGTGCTGCCAATCAACGCCTCTGGCAAGTGAATGCGTGTAATCTCGGTCTTGGTTTGCGGGTCGATTACGGTCAGGGCATCATCGATATCGTTGATAACCCAAAGCTGGGTTTCTTTCGGGGCAGCCCACATGTGAAAGTTGCCCACTCCCGTCTCGACTATAGCTGTAACTTCGTAGGTGTTCTGGTCGTAAAACACCACCTGGTCGTTAGCGCGATCAGCAACAGCCACTTCATTGCTGAGATTCAGAAAAGAAAGATAAGTTGGTTCTCCCGCTTCCCCACTCAGTCCAGTGGGCAAGGTCACTTTGCCAATCACCGTGCCGGTCTTTTCATTCAAAATTGAGAGATCGCCCGAGTTGCGATTGGCGATCGCAACGTGTCCTCTGTTCGCATTGATTTTTGGGAGTTCGCTCTCTCTCAAAACCGTATCCGAAATTAAATTTGGCACTGCAAAGTTGGCCATGACGATTTGCTCCTTGGCTTTTATAGTTGTGCAATTGTGGAAATATTCAATCGAGTCAACCCTGGCTTAAGAGGCTGTGAGTTGTTTTAGAAAATGTGTTTTCTGATGGTTTCAACGTTAGTTGCTGGATACAGCCTTTGTCGTTATGAGAAAGGTATGGAATTTGAAGCCGTCAGGTATGGAAAGGTAAGGTGTGGAACCCGTTTAGGGTAAACTGTTATGCTTCAGAAACCGCTGCTGGCTTCCCACCCTAAAATCTGGTATCCCAGGAGCTGACGCTGTTTTCCTTCGGGAAAGGGATGGTAGCGGGCGGCCTGAGCATCTCGAAATAATTGTTCTAAGCCCAGGTCACAGTAAAGGGCTCTGCCACCCATTACTTCCATCGCCAGATCAACCACATTTAGAACGGCTTGTGTTACCAATGTGCGCCCTGACATGATGTGATTGGTCGTTTCTAAGCTGGGTTGGCGGCTAGTAGCGATCGCCATCATATGTTCGTGGGCGAGTCTGGCCGTGGTTAATTCATTTTCCAGACCCCCGATTAGATAGGCGATATGGTCATGGGGTTTAGAGGCTGTTCCCAAACGATGGCGGAGGTGCTGCACCGTCAAATTTCGAGTGGCTTCGGCTATGCCCACATAAACCGAGTAGATGATCGGAAACGCAATCATGGCATTGGCGTGAATGATCGGATGCCAAACTCCCTGAGGCCGTTGGATCGCGATATCGCGATCAGGGATGAAAACATCCGACAACACAATATTGTGAGACCCCGTACCCCGCATTCCCATCGCTCGCCATACTGGATCAATGGTGACGCCCTCCGCGTTCATTGGCACTGGGAAGTGGAGAACGGTCTCCCCCTTTTCCGGGTCCTCGTAAACGGCACTCGTCATCAGCAAATCCCCTGCCGGGGCACCACTGGCAAAGGGTTTACAGGCATTGATACAATATCCACCCGCCACCCGAGCGGCAGCCCCAGAGCTATTGAGACCATCTGACCCGCCACTA
>JBCDDJ010000402.1:0-6235 GCA_039180385.1 Cyanobacteria bacterium P01_G01_bin.38
CCAGTCGCGTCGTACAACGGTACTTTGCTGGTCCTCAGCCAGGCTTGTTTGCCATCAGCTTGTAGTTGGGGTTCGATGATGCCTAACTCCGGAGTCGCGTCAGCCATGATGCGGCGATCACATTCCAAAAACCATTCGGTTTCCTCAGGTTTCCAGGGCATGTCGTAGTCGGTCTTACCGACCAACTCCCTGGGATGGTTAAGACCCGCAATTTTAGCGAGGGCAAGGTTACCTCCCTCGTACACACTGTTGCGATCTTTCCAGACAATGGCCATGGGCAAATTATCAATGACCTGCTGCAAAACCCGTTTTGACTGCTCAAGTTTGGCTTCGACAGCTTTGCGATCGCGCATCTCGATAGCAGTCACCACCAGCCGATGGATTTGACCGGATTGATCTCGCAGAGGGGTAATCCTGGTAGACCACCCGGTCAGGCGTGCGCCCATCTCAAGTCGGTCTTCAAAGCAGATGGTTTGCCCCTGCTGAAGCGCACGCCTGCATTGAACAACATAGGGTTCAGCCTGCTCAGGTCCAAAAATCTCTCTCAGCGTCTGGCCCATCACATCTGCAGAGGGAATGGCTACAATGGCAGCCATGGCAGGATTACAGCAGATCACGCGAAAATCAGCGCCGTCCTTTAGGACCTCTAGCACCCAGAGACCGTAGTCAACACTGTTCCAAATAGTTTGAATCAACTCAGGGTCCGGGCCATCGGAAAATAAGGCCGTTGACAGCGATTCAGAAACTGCCGCCATCGGGTCAAATGCTGGGCTGGTCATAAAAATGTTTTGGAAAAGATGAGAACAGGCAGATTAGATGCAGTCTTAGCCCAGTATTCCCATCAGATAGCCGACAGTGTATGTGTTTTCTGCTGAGAGCAACCGCTAGCGGGCTTGCCGTTTAATTGCCTCAATAATTTGTCCGTTTGCCTTCGGAAAGGGGTATTCGCCAATTTTGTCTAAAGTGACCCACTTGACCTCATCACACTCAATCGGCTGGGGGGTGCCGCTAAGGTGAGTACAGTTAAAAACATTTAAGGTCACCTTGAAATGGGTATAGGCATGTTCAATTGTGATCAGGCGATCTTGCACCTCAATGTCAATACCGAGTTCCTCTCGAATTTCACGCTTAATACAGTCTTCTACCGATTCATTGGGCTCAATCTTGCCCCCCGGAAACTCCCAGAGCCCACCCAGTAGCCCTTCTTGTTTACGGCGGTCGATCAAAATACGGCCATCGTCGCCATAGATCACCGCCACGCCGATGTGCTTATGGGGCAAAGGGCCACGGGATTCTGTCATAGGGATCTCCGACTGTCGATTTTGACGATAGGCAGCACAGTACGCCTGCCAAGGACATCGTAAACACGCTGGGTTATGGCGAGTACACAGGGTTGCCCCCAAATCCATCAGGGCCTGGTTAAAATCCCGAGGGTGCTCAGGGTCTAACACCTGCTCTGACAGCTGCCATAGCTGGTCAAGCGCCTTGCTAGGGGGCTGTTCCAGGGCCACTAAACGGGCCAGCACTCGCTTCACATTACCATCTAAGATTGCTACGGGCTGGTTGAATGCGGCGCTGAGAATGCCGCCTGCGGTGGTGCGACCGATGCCGCGGAGTGCGATCGCATCCTCAAAGCTTTCAGGAAACTGGCCCTGATGGCGTTCCACAATCTGCTGGGCGGCTTGGTGTAAATTACGCGCCCGCGCATAATAACCCAACCCCTCCCAGGACTTCAACACCTGCTGCTGGTCTGCTGCAGCCAATACCTCAACGGCGGGAAACTGACTCAACCAGCGCTCATAATAAGGAATGACTGTTTTGACCTGGGTTTGCTGCAGCATCACCTCAGAGATCCAGATCGCATAGGGATCGCGACTTCGCCGCCAGGGCAAATCCCGACCACAGTCTGCATACCAACGATGCAGCGATTTCCTCAGTAAACTAATAGTAGATGAGCTAATAACAGAACTCGGCAGGACTGCTCCCACCGAGTTCTGCTCTGTATTATCTCGTTGCTTTCGCTGTCTCAACACCACGGGTATCGCTGAAACTTAATGACCGAAACCCTCTAAACGTCACTGTCACCTGCAAACTCGGTTTGCATCAGAGAGTCTTCGAAGGCTAAGCGCTGCTCTGCGCCTCGCAAAAAATACCCGCTCATCATAGCAGACGCCAACAGGCGACCCAGGCTTTCGCGGCTGGTGGTGACGCTGATATCGAAGTCTTGCGACGGTAAGCCGCCCAGCAGCCCAATGATGTTGTGCTCCATCACCTGCATAACTTCGCCCGAAGCCGGATTGGACAACTGGGCAATCGTCTCAGGGCTCATCGCCTTCACATACTGAAGCAGCGTATTGGGTTGAGCAGACTCGCTTCGAAACAATTCAGGTTCTTGACCGGGTAAGTTATTCATCGCGTTACTCACTCGAAACATTACAGCTCAGGAGACAGGTCGTTTGCCCTTCCCGGCTGTATTGATAATCTAACAAACCTATTGAGATCTCTAAAAGTGGGCAGAACCGAACTGGAAAAGGTGGGTAAAGGTGGGGGCGCTATGCTGGGTGAGGGCGCTGTGCTGGGTGAGTTCGCTGCGCTGGTGAGTTCGCTGCGCTGGTGAGTTCGCTGCGCTGGTGAGTTCGCTGCGCTGGTGAGTTCGCTGCGCTTCGTGGGGATCCTGTGCGGATGAGCGCATCCTCACCCCCTCACCCTCTTATCCCTCCGATCAAAGAAAATAAACCCCTGTCAGGTTTCTGGTCAATTAGGCTACAATTGTTAAAGTTTTTTACGGAAAGTTTCAAAAGCAGTCTTTAACAAAACCGAATCCTTCACAAACTCAAAATCATGAGCCTTCCCATCCGCAATGTCGCAATCATCGCCCACGTTGACCACGGCAAGACCACATTAGTAGATGCCCTGCTAGAGCAATCAGGCATTTTTCGAGAAGGGGAAGCGGTGCCGACCTGCGTGCTTGACTCCAATGATCTGGAGCGAGAACGCGGCATTACGATTTTGTCGAAAAATACGGCGGTTCGCTACAAAGACACGCTGATCAATATTGTTGATACCCCTGGCCACGCCGACTTTGGTGGCGAGGTAGAGCGGGTATTAGGGATGGTAGACGGCTGCATCCTGATTGTGGATGCCAATGAAGGACCGATGCCACAAACTCGGTTTGTGTTGAAGAAGGCTTTGGAAAAGGGCTTACGCCCCATTGTGGTTGTCAACAAAATTGACCGGCCTCAGGCCGACCCGATGGGGGCAGTGGATAAGGTTTTGGATCTCTTTGTTGAGCTGGGGGCAGATGACGACCAGTGCGATTTTCCCTATCTGTTTGCTTCGGGGCTGTCTGGGTTTGCCAAAGATGATCTCGAAGACGAAGACAAAGATATGCAGCCGCTGTTTGAGTCGGTCTTACACCATGTTCCCCCGCCGGTCGGCGATGCTGAAAAACCACTACAGCTTCAGGTGACGACCCTGGACTATTCTGACTATTTAGGTCGTATCGTCATTGGTAAGGTCCACAACGGCACCATCCGCTCGGGGGAGCAAACTGCCCTGATGAAGGAAGACGGGAAAATTGTCAAAAGTAAAATTTCAAAGCTTATGGGTTTTGAAGGGTTACAGCGGATTGAAATTGCTGAGGCCTCTGCCGGTAACCTAGTCGCGGTGGCTGGGTTTGCCGATGCCAACATTGGTGAGACGATTACCTCCCTAGAAGACCCCCAGGCCCTGCCGCTGATTAAAGTAGATGAGCCTACCTTGCAAATGACCTTTGCGGTGAATGACTCGCCATTTGCGGGCAGAGAGGGTAAGTTTGTCACCTCCCGTCAGATTCGCGATCGCTTAGTGCGCGAGCTAGAAACCAACGTAGCCCTGCGGGTTGAGGAAACCGACTCCCCGGATCGCTTTGCCGTCTCGGGCCGAGGTGAGCTGCACCTGGGCATTTTGATTGAGACCATGCGCCGGGAAGGTTACGAGTTTCAAGTGTCTCAGCCGCAGGTCATCTTCCGTGAAGTCAACGGTCAGCCCTGTGAGCCCTACGAGCAGCTAGTCCTCGATGTACCCGAAGAAGCCGTGGGTGGCTGTATGGAGCGTCTGGGCCAGCGCCGGGGTGAAATGCAAGACATGATGATGGACAGCCACGGTCGGGCTCAGCTTGAGTTTGTGGTACCGGCCCGAGGTCTGATCGGCTTCCGGGGTGATTTCATGCGCCTCAGCCGGGGCGAAGGCATCATGAACCACAGTTTCTTGGAATATCGCCCCATGTCCGGCGATGTAGATACCCGTCGCAATGGGGTCCTGATCTCGTTTGAGGAAGGGATTGCTACATTCTACGCGCTTAAAAATGCAGAGGATCGCGGCGTTTTCTTTATTGAGCCTGGGACAAAGGTTTATAAGGGCATGATTGTGGGTGAGAATAATCGCCCTCAAGACTTAGAGCTGAATATCTGTAAGGCTAAGCAGCTCACTAACCACCGCGCCGCCAGCGGCGATGAACTGGTGCAGCTGCAAGCCCCCCAGGAGATGAGCCTGGAGCGGGCCCTGGAGTATATCGGTCCGGATGAGATGGTGGAAGTCACACCCGAGTCGATTCGTCTGCGTAAGATGCCCAAGAAAAAATTGGCGAAGCGTTAATCGGGTCACCCATTAGGTGGGTCAATACAAGAAAGGACATTGCCCTGATTACGGGGCAATGTCCTATGATGTCGGAACGTCGACAACGCTGAAAAACTGACTTTCAAACTGGTGACAACTCAGCGGGCATAGCCTCAGAAAGACACGGGTGCGTCTAACGGGTCGTCCGACAGCTCTGCTTGACTTTTATGCTCCTGGTTTTGAGTGCTCAGGGTTGCGATCGCAACCCCTGCCACCAGGATCATCGCCCCAACCAACACCCCAACACCCTGAACTTCTCTAAACACCCAGTAGCCTAACAAGCTGGCAACAATGGGTTCTCCCAAAATAACCAGGGTCAGCAGTTGAGGCTTGACCCACCCCATGGCCCAGTTAAAACAAGTGTGACCAATCAGCTGCGGAATCAGCGCAAGCAGCAAAACATACCCATAGGTGAGGGTAGAGTAGCCGGTATAGCCAACCTTCAGCAATAAAGGCAACGGCAGTAAAATCACCGTTGCAGTGGCATGTACCAAAGCCATGTGATGGCGCATTTTGATGCCTGAGCTTTGAGCCTGATGCCCAAGGAGAATATAAAGGCCATTGGACAAGGCACCGGCCAAAGCCAAGCTATTGCCGAGCCAAGCAACAGAGTAGGTTGCGACTTGCGCTGGAGTCGCCAGACTAATCATGAAGCTCCCGGCCAAGGCAAACGCAGTACCCACCAGAGCAAGGCGTTTGGGGGCATCTTTAAACCACCACCAGGCCAAGAAAATAGCCAGAACTGGGTGCAAATTAGATAGGGTGGTCGATGCCGTAATCGAGGTGTAGTTTAATGACATCATCCAGGTTGCTAAATAGCCTGCCAGCCCAACACCCGAGATCAGAGACCATCTGAGGTGTTTGATCGCATAGCGAGCCTGCAAAAAACCTTGCCAGGCTGGCATAAACAACAGAGACGCCATCGCCAGACGAGAGGCCGAGAGAAATAGGCTAAAGCCTGGCCCCTGGATGCCCTCGGTCGCAATCGCCAGTCGGATAAAAATTGCACCCGATGAGTAGGCAATCAGCCCGATCAGCAGCATCAAAAACACTTTCAAGTTTTTTGAAAGCACACTTTTTGAAACCATAATATTGGCCTTAGATATCGCTTTGGCCATTTCACTGAGGGCACCGAGAACAGTTATCCCGTATGTCCACAGCGCTCTATGGGGCGCGATTGCGCCCCTAGGATATACACGATTGCGCCCGCGCCCAGTCTTGTCGGAAAGATCAAAACGAGGTCAGCTGGATTGGGCGTTAGCGGGTATAGCGCATGCCGCGATAGGTGAGCTGGGTAGGTGCCTTGTGGCGGATAGCAACGTTGTGCTGTTTAACCTTGTATCGAGTGCCGAGAAAGAGTCCTTCCTGAAGGGTTTCTGACACTTCTACAGCCGGAGAGGTGGCCTCGTAGGTCTTACCGCGATAGGTTAATTTCATGGTTGGGGGCTCAAAAGTTACAGTCTGTGCGAGCGGTGATTGGGGGCGTGCTTTCAACTTGAGTAACAGTTTGCCAAGACCGTCTCGGCTTATCCACCGAGGTTTAGGCGTTTAGGCAGAAGATAAGCAGGAAGTTATGCCA
>JBCDDJ010000403.1:0-6234 GCA_039180385.1 Cyanobacteria bacterium P01_G01_bin.38
GTACACCTGAATCAACTCATCCCCAGCTTGGCAGGACTCACACTCACACTGATGGATGCTGTGGAGTTTCATGGTTCTCTCCTGCTCAAGATACACTTTTAATCTAACCTAAAACCATGAAATTGTTTATTAACAGGCCCTTAATGTTGCCGATAATCAAGCAAATGCCAATTACAGAAATCTGGTGACGCTGGTCAACGAAGAACTCAAGCAGTACTTCCGTCCAGAATTCCTCAATCGTCTTGATGAAGTGATTGTTTTCCGACAGTTGACTAAAGATGAGGTTAAGCAAATTGCGGATATCTTATTACGTGAAGTGAGCAGTCGGCTAGCTGAGCAAGGCATCAACCTGACAGTAACCGATCAATTTAAGGACCATTTAACTGAGGCAGGCTATAACCCTGAGCAAGGAGCACGCCCGCTACGGCGAGCAATTATGCGACTGTTAGAAGACCGTCTTGCGGAAGCCATGCTTTCTGGTCAAGTTAAAAGGGGGGCTGCTGTCATTGCAGATATCGATGACCAAGATGAAGTTCACATTTTACGAGATGATTCTGTAAAGAGAGTTTCAACAACTCATGCCTGACCAAGATAATCGCCCTAGAGACAATTGACTGAATGGCACAAAACATGTCAACTGACTCCACTGGTTGTGTAGCAGTATCAGGATTTGCCTCGGGTATCATCATCCCATAGCCGATGTTTAACTTTCTTTACGAAGAGCCGATCGGCGCGTTTGCCATTCTACTGGCCGTCATTTTGATAGTCCCTCCCATCTTTGAGCGGCTACGGTTACCGGGGGTACTGGGGTTACTGGCTATGGGTGTAGTGCTGGGACCCCATAGTCTGGGAATTCTCTCGGCGGAGTCGCCAGTCGTCGAACTGCTGGCAGATGTGGGATTGCTGTACTTAATGTTTGTGGCTGGGTTAGAAATCGACTTGGAGCAGTTGCGTAAAGTCAAATATCGCGCCGCAGGGTTTGGCGGATTAACCTTTACGCTGCCCCTGATGGCGGGGATTGCCATTGGCAGATGGTTTGACTTTGATTGGAATGGGGCTGTCCTGATAGGGTCGCTCTTAGCCTCCCATAGCCTGATGACCTACCCGGTGGTGAGGCGGCTGGGTGTGGTGGCCAATGAGGCCGTGACGGTCACTATTGGGGCAACGATTTGTACCGATATTGGAGCCCTGATCATCTTGGCAATTTGCCTGGGTATTCACGAGGGAGGCTTTAGTCTAGGACGGTTGTTGACATTGTTGCTATGGCTGAGTTTGTATACTCTGGTTGTGCTGTGGGGAGTTGATCGGGCCGGGCGCGACTTTTTCCGCCGTTCTGGAAGTGACGAGGGAAATCAGTTTTTGTTTGTGTTGTTGGCGGTTTTTCTGGCCGCCCTTGGGGCAGAGCTGATTGGGGTCGAAAAGATTGTCGGAGCCTTTCTATCAGGTTTAGCGGTCAACGATGTACTGCGTAATAGCCCGGTTAAAGAAAAAGTGGTCTTTGTCGGCAGTGTGTTATTTATCCCCATCTTTTTTGTGAATGTGGGCTTACTCATTGACTTACCTGCCTTTGTCAAGAGTCAGTCGTCTTTTTGGCTCGCCCTAGCGATTGTCACAGGCTTGGTGGTGAGTAAGTTTATGGCAGCCTTCCTGGCTAAGTTGAGCTTTTGCTACAGTTGGCGAGAAATGCTAACGATGGGATCAATGTCGATTCCTCAGGTGGCGACTACGCTGGCGGCCACCCTAGTGGGGAATCGGGCAGGCATGCTGAGCGATGATGTTTTGAACAGTGTGGTAGTGATGATGTTGGTGACCGCCACCCTCGGTCCGCTACTGGTGTCGCGGACAGCCGTGGGTCTACCGCTCCCCCAAACGCCAGCCCCGCTCAAGGAGGAATGGCTGACGATAGCGGAACAGCAGCGTGATTTCCCTTTTACAGTGGTGGTGCCGGTCTATAACCCTCAAACCGAGCAATACCTGATTGAGCTGGCGTCCCTGCTAGCCCAGCACCAGACTGGACAAGTTGTACCGTTGGCAATCACTGTGGCTCGGCCTCATATGACGCGATCTCAGTTAGCGCGGTCGGTTGGGCGGAGCGAAGCACTCTTAGAAAAAGCCCGTTTGTTTAGTCAAACCTTTTCAGTGCAAGTGAAGCCGCTCTTGCGGATTGATGAGAAAATCTCGTCGGGGATTTGCCGGGCTGCTCAGGAACAAAAAGCGAGCTTAATCGTGATGGGTTGGGGGACAGCGGCTAGTTTGCGAGCGCGTCTATTTGGAAGTATTGTTGATAGCGTGTTTTGGGAAGCTCCCTGCTTGGTGGCTGTGGCTCGACTGTTGAGCCCCCCTCAGCAAATCAATCGAATCTTGGTGCCAGTGGAAAATTTTTCAGCGCGAGCGTTGCGAATGGTATTGTTTGCGAGTCGTCTGGCAGAAATCACCGAATCTGAAGTCACCCTCCTGCATATATTGAGTCGTTCTCTATTAGACGATCCTGCTAGCTGGGTACAGTCTCAGATGAAACAGTTGATTATCCAGGCAAAGTTTGCAACCCCGGTGCAATCTCAAATCGTTCGAGATGATGATGTGGGAACGGCGATTTTGCAAGCATCTGAGGCGTTTGATCTGGTGGTATTACACACCCAACAGCATCGGGTGGCAGCAGAAGGATTTGGCTTTAGCAGCATTACCAGTCAAGTTGCACAACAGATGAGGTGCTCAGCCATTGTCCTGGGGGAATCCCATTTGTCTTGAGGGTTAGGGAGGGGGCCTTTGATACGGTACCTAGTAACAGAAGAATTAGAGAGCTTCTGTATCAAATGGGGCACCTTGATGAAAGCGCAGAACCCAGCCCTCCTTTGTTCGTGACCAGATAGAGCTTCTACGCGCGTACTCTGTAACCTCGCCATTACCTGATACTGGTGTTATAGGTTACTTGAGCGATGTTGCCGTCAATCAAGCGGACCTGAAAATTAGGTAGGGTTCGTGAACATCATGCGATTTGCAGATGCCTTCCATCATACATATGAGTACGCCATCGTTGGCCAAGCCTTTCCGCAGCGCGATCGCACCTATGAGCAAGAGCACACCTTCTCAAATTTGGTTTCTGCAAAATATCCTTGGCTAAATCTGTTGTTTCTCAACTTTGGCTATCACAACGCACATCATCACAATATGAGTCTGCCCTGGCACGAGCTACCAGACTTACACCACAAACTCTATGCCGAAAAAGGCGGTGGGCTCATGCCGCTACCAGCGCTGGTAAACAACTATTATCGGTTTCGGATCGACCGATTATTTTCTGGGCAAGGAGAGGCCATTGTGGAAAGTGACTCTGCAATAGCCTCTTTTACTAGCGGCATTGCCGTTTCCTTCTTAACACCGCCTTAGCTTAATCGTGAAGTACCCATATCCTGAGTTGAATCCTTTTCCTCAGCCTAATTCACACTGATTGGTTGCGACCAAATGCTGGCTTTCAAGTTGGTGCTTAGATTTGTTCTCAGTTGGTATTTGTTGAAAGTCCTCAGCCAGCTGCTGTAAGACTTCTTTAGGGTTCTCATTGGCTCTAGGCTGCTTGGCGCGGGCAATCAGTTGATCCAAATCTTCTGACGCATAAAGTCTCAAATCGTGCTTGACTCGGCTGACAGTTACGTAAAAGCTTTCACGTCCTAGCTGATAATCCAATGCTCCGAGCACTCTTTTGGATGACTTACCTTGAGCACCATAAGTTGTACTGACTATCGCGTAGTCCAAATGAGAGAGTTCCGCGCTGCTGAGGTTTTCCGTTGTACCACTATCATGATGGAGCAGAATCTGATCATTATCTATTGCACTGACTTCAAATTCCTGACCATTGCGCCGCCAAAGAGAGCGATCATTCCGTGTCCATTTAAGTCGATCGCCCACAGCCACTTCTATTTCTTCCACCTCATATACCAACTTCTTCTTCACCTGAGCTGGATCAAGCACCAAAGCAGATCCTTCTGAAGCTCGAAGGGTGAGGCCGTTTTGCTCGGTATCAATCGCAAGTACTTCATACCGTTTCCCCTTCTCAAGCCCCAACCGCTTGTAGCTGGCATTGGGAATCAGCACATTCCCAAGTTGAAAATGGTGAGCATAGCCAGCCTGCACCTCAGTCAAATTCCTGGTCTTGAGACGTCTCACCATCGCACTCTGACCCAGCACCCTTTCTGACTTTAATCCCTCCCGAATGAGTTGAGTAATCGCCAACCGCTCCTTATTTGTACCTGCCAAGACAAATGTTTTGGCCCGTTCCTCTGGTGTCAGGACTAGGTAGTCACGGGCAATCGCCTGTGCCCGCTCCTCCTCACTCGCCACCTGATGAATAAACGGCTTCAACTGCTCAATCCCCTCCACAATCTTGCCTGCCGCGATCAGGTCTATCCCGGCTTTAATCTGTTGATTCTTCTGCCGTAGTGATTGGGTCAAATGGGCCGTAACTATGCCCGCCTGCTGCAAACTCTTGAAGGGGTTGCCCGCCTCCACTGCTGATAGCTGCCGGGTATCTCCCACTAAAATTACCCTGGTCTGTCGGTTGCTAGCCCGCTCGATCAACGCCTGAGCATCTTTGGCACTCAGGAGTCCGGCTTCATCAACAATCCATATTTCATGTGGGTTGGATTTCTCCGGTTGCTGGGAATGGATCAGGGCTGCAACCGTCTCCGTCTGCTGAATCTGGGCAGACTCCCCCAACGTCTTGGCCGCCTCAGCACTGGGGGCAAAGCCTCGGACCTGATACCCCTGAGCCTCAGCAATCCGACGAAATAGATTCAGCGCATAGCTTTTGCCTGCTCCGGCGACCCCCTGCCAGGCAATGAACGCATCGCGGGTGGTGGCGGCCAGCCGGATACCTGCTTGCTGACCAGCGGTCAGTCCCCGGTCCTTCAAAAACTCATCCACCAAGGTTGTAGATGCAACTGCCCCCACCTGTTCCCGACCGTCCAGCACCATGCGAATGGTGTCCAACTCTCGTAGAACTGCTGCCTGGGTGGTGAGGCACTGGTCAGGCGTGTGGATGACATTAGGGTCACAGTCGAGCATCTGCTCTAAGTCCTCAAAGTGCTGCTGGCCCAAATGGTTTTCCAGGGCAAAGCGCTCGACCCTTTCTCGTTTGAAAACGGCATCTCGCTCGGCACAATGGTCAAGACCTGCCTGGACAGAGATTTTGGGGCGGCTCTGCCACTTCAATGGCTGAGGCTGAGGATGCTGGAGGTTTAGTACCTGGGCCTGTTGTTTCCAGTAAGTCTGAAGTTCTGCGCGGGAAATTTCTTTGCCTTTGGGGGCACGGGTCACAAGGGTGGCCAGCTCCCGTTCCTGGGCAGTAGACTCTTCCCCAGTTGCCTCCAGGATCTGCTCTCGACGTTTGGAAAAGGTCTGAAGCTGCTCGGGGGAGTAACCCTTGAGTTCAAATTGTCCATTGGCTTTGGGCTCAATAGCATAGCCCAGCCTTTGAACCTCAACGGCCAGCTCATTCTGATAAATCATACCCAGCAGTTTTTGCTGTTTGAAGAGCACGTCATTGTGGAGCGATTGCCAGCGACCATTCTCCAACTGGATGGCATTGATCACCACGCAGTGAGTGTGCAGCTGGGGGTCTTTCTCGCGGGAGGTGTCGTGGTGAAACTGGGCGACAATCAGGTTGCCGGTGCCGATGGCCTTACGACCTTCTGGGGTGCGAACGCGGGTCTGGGCATAGCGGGTTTCAATAATCGCCAGGATACGATTCACAGCGGTGCGATGGGCCTGCTCCAGAGCTGCATTACCATCGACCAGGGTCGCCAGGCTGATGCTCTTGGGGGCACTGAAGGTGAGGTCGAGCCCTGCTCGATGTCTGTCTGGGTTGATTTTGCGGCCCGATAGAGTCTGGGTTCGGCTGGGGCTGTAGCCCTGCAGCAGGTTCTTGAAGGCACTGCCTTGAATCTGCCCGGACAGGCACAGCTGACGGGCTCCCCTGCCAGACCAGTTGGAGTGCTGCTGATTCTCTTCGGGGGAGTAGTAGTTCTCGGCAGTGTAGTAGGTTTCGCCCTGGTTGGCGCTGATCACGGTGAGGCTGAGCATGGGAGACCTCCTAACCGCTGACGAAGCCCTGGCGCTTGCGGATTTCTTGAATCAGGGCTTTACGATTTTCCAGGGTTTGGGGGCCTCTGGCATTGGCCTGCTCAAGGGCGATGGTCTCCAACAGAATCTGGAGCCCCTGAAACTGCATCTGCAATTTCTCAA
>JBCDDJ010000404.1:0-6226 GCA_039180385.1 Cyanobacteria bacterium P01_G01_bin.38
ATTTGACTGAGCAACATGTATTTTCTCCAAAGTTCAATGCCCCTTAGTCTAAAAGAGGTTGAGCTTTAGCGAAGTTCCTATTTTGGCAGAGTTGGCTAGGGTTTATGGCGCTGTCGTATCAACTTGGTTCTTTTCTTCCATCGGGCCTTGGTGTTGGCCTGGGCTTGTTGATCTTGTCGTCGATGCAGATAGGCCTGTTCTCTTTGCAATTTTTGGTAACTGAACAGGCGCTTGGGGTCGAGCTGACCCATCTCGATAGCTGCTCTCACCGCGCAGCCGGGTTCTTGCTGGTGTTGGCAATCGCGAAATCGACAATCTGCTGCCAGCGATTCGACGTCCTCAAAGGTATGACTCAGACTCTCATCGGTGGACCACAGCTGGAGCTCGCGCAAGCCAGGGGTATCGATGAGCAGCGCTCCTGATGGCAACATTAACATCTCTCGATGGGTTGTGGTATGCCGCCCTCGGCTATCATCAGCGCGCACTGTCTGGGTAGCTTGCACAGCGTGCCCCATGAGCTGATTTGTCAGGGTTGATTTACCGACTCCTGAAGACCCCAGTAGCGCCACAGTTTGACCGGGTTGCAGATAGGGCGTCAGTGCATCGAGATTATCTTGGTGCAGAGCACTGAGGGGAATGAGCGGGACGCCGGGTGCGATCGCACCCACCTCCATCAAGGTCATCTCCAGATCATCACAAAGGTCTGCCTTGTTCAGCAAAATGACGGGGGTTGCCCCACTCTCCCAGGCCATCACCAAATAGCGCTCAATTCGCCTCAGGTTAAAGTCTCCATCAAGGCCACAGACCAAAAAGACCGTGGTAATGTTAGCCGCTATCACCTGGGCTTCCGTGCGCTCCCCTGGCGCTTTTCGCAGAAACTGACTTTGGCGAGGCAGCACCCCGAGAATCGTGGCCTGCTGACCGTCTTCTAAGGGTTCGAAGACTACCCAGTCACCCACTGTGGGCAGCTCAGAGCTATCTGTTGTTTGGTATCTCAACTTACCGGCCAGGGTGCCTGATGTTTCGCCTTGTGTGGTCAGCAGTTGGTATCGTTCTCGATAGGCCAGCATGACCCGCCCAACCTGACGCTCGGCAGCATATTTGTCAGCATGGCCTACAAAGCTGTGAGCTTGAAACGGCCCCCAGCCTAAATCTATTAATTGCATTGAACAATCCTCTAAACAAAATCATGAATTGGCGGGTAGAGGATTGCCAACCACGATTCAGGACTCTGGCACAGCCAAAATCCTAGAGTGTTCAATGCTCAAGCAAAAATATCTAAGCAGAAAATCGCCTCAGCAGAGTGTCAATCCTCTATGGATTCAGATGATGTTGCGGTTACCGACTCTGCCATAACTGCCTCCTTTTTCGGGTCGAAAGGACTTGTCGAACTGACTAGCTCCCAGTATAGCTAACAGGCATCGCTAATCTATCTTAATTGACATATCGAAATTTCTCGATAAAATGATGATATGGAACCCATTACCGTTTTCAAAGTTCTCGCTAACAAAACTCGCCTTCAAATACTGCAGTGGCTTAAAGTACCTACCGAGCATTTTTCAGCTGATGCCATTAAGCCCGAAGTTGGTGTTTGTGTGGGCGATATCCAAAAGAAAGCGGGGTTGGCTCAGTCCACGGTCTCCCACTATCTAGCGATGCTCGAGTCTGCCGGGTTTGTGATTGCCACCCGAGAAGGTCAATGGACCTACTATCGCCGGAATGAGGCCATTTTTCACGAGCTTGCTGAGTTAGTTAAGTCTGAGATTTAGCACTTATCACTTCCATTCGACATCAACGTTTAGCGATTGTGAACAAGGAGGTCGTGCAATGTTGTCACTTCACTTATTGCTCTTTGGATTTGGACTTTTGATGGTTTGGCGCGGCTGGCGCATGACCGAAGAGGTTTACCATATTGCGACAGTCTCGACCGGAGCAGTGGCTCTAATTTGGGGGTTTGCTATTTCCCCAGATGAAATACAGATGACGCTGGAGGCCCTGTCGTTGGGCTGGTTGAAGCTTGGACGCAAATAATCACGTCATAGGACAAGTGTGTTATGGTGCTTGCGGATCAACATTCCTCAGCTTTGTTATCTATCGCTTTGAGCCCGCAGATTTGAATCATGATATTTGAATACATCTTTAATTTTGGCAATCTTTTTGTCCTGCCTTTTTGGGTGCTGATGGTACTAGTGCCTAACTGGGGCGTGACCCGTCGGGTGATGGCCTCTTATATTCCCTTTATGGTGTTAGCGGCGCTGTATGTCTATTGTTTTATCGCCAGCCTCGACCCCGACTCGATTGAGGCTTTTGCCAACCCGACCCTCTCTGTCCTGGCAGGGCTATTTGCTGATGAGCGAGTCACGGCGACTGGTTGGGTGCATTTCTTGGTGATGGATTTGTTTGTCGGTCGCTACATCTATTTAAAGGGGCAAGAAACGGGGATGTTTACGCGACATTCCCTGGCGCTTTGTCTGTTTGCTGGGCCGATGGGGTTGCTCTCCCATATTCTGACTACCTGGATTTATCAGCAGTTTGTGACATCGGAAGTAACCGTGGAGAGTGCTTAAGACCTGTAAGAGTGAGATGGTGGTTTAAGAAGCATTCTGACTATTTCACCAGCGCAGCACCCCCACTTACTTACCCGCGCAGCGAACTCACGCCCACCCGCGCAGCGTCCCCACTCTGGATATGGTTTAATAAATCCTGCGCCATTCATGACGGGTTTGCTATGGGATATGCCTCGGTACTCAGCGGGTACTTGCGCCGCTCGAAAGTTGCTAAATTTTTAGGGCTGTTTAGCCTGTGCTTTTTGCTAGCGGTGGGTTGTGGCCAAGGTCAACAGACGGATACAGCCCCAACCTCCGGCGCAGAAGGCGGCGACACGGGTGGTCGCGTCAGTGTGGGCACCACGCTGAGTGCGCGGACGCTGGACCCTGCCGACGCCTACGAAATTTTTCCGGGCATTTTGCTCTATAACCTGGGTGATCGGCTCTACACCTATAGCCCAGGCACGACGGAGTTGGCCCCTCAGCTAGCGACAGAGCTACCCACGGTCAGTGATGATGGCTTGACTTACACCATTCCAATGCGAGATGGGGTCACGCTGCACGACGGCACGCCCTTTACGGCTGAGGTGATGGCGTTCTCCATCCAGCGCTTTATGGAGAATGGTGGGCGACCGGCTTTTTTGCTATCTGAAAAAATTCAATCGGTAGAAGCCACTGGGGATTTAGAGCTGACGATCCAACTCAAGCAGCCGTTTGCGGCGTTTACCTCGCTGCTGACTTTTTGGGGCGTGACACCGGTCTCGCCGGATGCCTACACCATTGGCGAAAGCGAGTTTAAGCCAGATGAGTTTTTGGGATCTGGGCCGTATAAGCTGGCGTCGTTTACCAGCGATGTGATCAAGTTGGATGTCAATGAAGATTACTGGGGTGAGGCCCCTGGCAATCAGGGCATTGATATTCAAGTATTTACCAGCCCCGCAAACCTTTACAATTCCTTTCGCTCAGGCGATTTAGATGTCGCTTATCAGACCCTCGACCCAGATCAAATCGCGGCTTTGGAGCGCGAGGCGGGTTCGAATAACTGGCAGGTAATTGAGGCGGGCTCAACCGTCGTCAATTACATGTCGCTCAATCAAAAGATTGCGCCCTTTGATGATCTGAATGTGCGCAAAGCGGTGGCCTCGATGGTGGATCGCAAGCTGATTAGCGATCGCGCCTTCCAAGGTCAGGCGGAACCCCTATACAGCTTGATTCCTAAGAGCTTTGAGGTGTATGAGCCGGTGTTTGAGACGGTCTATGGGGACGGTGATTACGAAAAGGCTAAGGAGTACCTGAGCGAGGCAGGCATTACTGAGTCAAATCCGCTGACGTTTGAGATTTGGTACCCGTCGGCTTCGACCACCCGCAGCGTAGTGGCGAATACGCTCAAAGAGGCGATCGAGACGAACTTACCCGGTTTAGTCAATGTAGAAGTCAGCACGGCTGAAGCGGCGACGCTCTGGGGCAATGTTGAGGAAGGCGTGTATCCCAGCGTTTTGGCGAACTGGTATCCGGATTACTTTGACCCGGATAATTTTGTGCAGCCGTTTCTCAGCTGTGAACAGGGCTCAGCAGAGAAGCTGTGTGAGCAGGGGGCAACCCAGGGGAATGGCTCTTTTTACTACAGCGACAAGGCAAACGATCTACTGTCTAAGCAAAGTGCGGAGCTGGATGAAACGGCTCGGAATGGTTTTTTCAAAGACTTGCAACAGGTGATGATCGACGATGTGCCCTACATTCCGCTGTGGCAAAACAAGGACTATGTGTTTGCCCAGGATGGCATTGGTGGGGTGGCGATTGAGCCCAACCAGCAGTTTTTGCTATGGCAGATTGAGAAATAATGTCCTCCCGCTCCAACGCTCTCCGTTATTACGTCATCTCTCGGCTGCTGCTGGCTCCATTGATGATCTGGACGATTACGACGGTGGTGTTTTTGCTGCTGCGGGCGACACCGGGGGACCCGGTGGATGCGCTGCTAGGGCCACGGGCACCGGAGGCGGCTAAGGAGGCGTTGCGATCGCAACTCGGTCTCGATCAGCCTTTAATTCTGCAATACCTCAGCTATCTGGGCAATTTGTTCAAACTTGATTTAGGTAGCTCTCTGGGCAGCCAGGGGCAAACCGTCTGGGAGATTATTGGTGCACATTTCCCAGCGACGGTGGAGCTAACCCTGTGCGGGATGATCGTCGCGGTGGTAGTAGGGGTCACCGTCGGCTCGCTAGCAGCATCGTTTCCGAATACGCCGTTGGATGCGGGGGGGCGACTATTTGGCATCATCACCTATGCCACGCCGATGTACTGGTTTGGGATGATTTTGCAACTGGTTTTAGCGGTGCAGCTGCGCTGGTTTCCAATTGGCACGCGGTTTCCGCTGAGTGCGACGCCACCGCAGGGGCCAACCGGGCTTTACCTGCTCGACAGTTTGCTGCACTTAAACTTTAGTCAGTTTGGTACGGCCATATATCATCTAGCCCTGCCCAGTTTGACCCTGGGGATTTTGATCAGCGGCATCTTTGAGCGCATGGTGCGGGTAAATTTGAAGCAAACCCTGCGGGCTGATTATGTCGAGGCGGCGCGGGCGCGGGGTATTCCTGAGAGGCGCATTGTCACAGCCCATGCGCTGAAAAATGCACTGATTCCGGTGATTACGATTTTGGGGCTGACCTTTGCGTCGATGCTGGGCGGCGCAGTGCTGACGGAGGTGACGTTTTCGTGGCCGGGGTTGGCTAATCGACTGTATTTGGCGATTTCAGAACGTGACTATCCGGTGGTGCAGGGGCTGATGGTCTTTTTTGCAGGCATCGTGGCCCTGGTAAGCATCGCCATCGATATCCTGAATGCGTACATTGACCCACGGATTCGGTATTAGCAGCCCTGTGACACTCCATAAAGCACCCACATGGGTGATGAGTTTGGCTAATTTGTCTGATAAAGTAATGAAATATAAACTTGTGTAACGTTACAGGGTGTTTTGTTACAAAGCTCGGCGTTCTTGAAGCAATCTCGTTGCTTTGAGGCTGACACCCTGGTGAGTGTATCGACTAGGAATATCATGACCGTGCTAGGGGATCCTTCGAAACCAAACTCGTTGTTTTATTTCGTGCGCCTGACGATTCGGCGTTTTTTTAGACAAACTGTTAAGCAACTGGCTTTGGGGCTAGTCGGTATTTTGATGATTTTTGGTCTCGGGTTTGGCTCCCTCTCCGCCGATGAGCCAGCGCCGTTGACTAAGCAGTTTGCCGCAGTACAAACGTTGAAGTCACGTCAGTCGGCTCAATTAGAAATTCGTCATACGACGGCTGACTTTAATCCTGATGTCGCTCGACAGCTCGCACATTCTAGAGTCACCAGTTCGAGCTTGCTAGGGCATCGTTTAACCGGCTCTCATTTATTTACTCAACCGCTGAGTCAGGCTGCTGAGAGTCTGAATGAGGATAAGACGGCGGTTGCGCTCATTCCTTAATTTGCGCTTCGATTAGGACCTCAGATAGGTCCGATGACATTGCTCAATCCAGCGTCGTATCTCATACTCTGAAACTCCGTGAATAGTGTGTCGAGTCCGCGGGTTGTGGGCGCTCCAGAGACGGTTACCACTGGTGTCTAGGGCATACCACACTCTGATTTCTGACGAATAAAACAGTCTATTTTTAATCCATATCCAGGTCTGTTGGATCAGTCGC
>JBCDDJ010000405.1:0-6225 GCA_039180385.1 Cyanobacteria bacterium P01_G01_bin.38
CGCTGGTGACCTTTGCAGTCCCAACCACCACGCTAGACACCCTCGGCTATTTCCAGTTCGCCGCCGCCAAGATCGGCAACATTCGCCTGCTGCTCTCCCGCACTGGCTATACCGGCGAGCTGGGCTACGAGCTATTCGTTCACCCAGAGGCAGGCCTCCAGCTTTGGGATATCCTCATGCAGGCGGGGGAACCTGCCGGACTCTTACCCCTGGGCATGCAGGCCCTTGACCGCGCCCGCATCGAAGCCGGGCTGTTAGCCTCGGGCTATGAATTTGACGACCTGACTTCACCGTACCAGGCTGGGATCGGCTGGACGGTGGCCATCAAGAAACCTGATTTTATCGGCAAAGTCGCCCTAGAGAAGATTCGCCCCCATCCCCCCCGAGTCGCCGTTGGCCTCGTCTTAGACAGCCCCGAAATCGCCGCCCACGGCCAACCCGTCTATGCTCACGGACAACGCTACCGGATCGGCCAGATCACCAGCGCCACCTACTCCCCCATTCTCAGCCAAAGTATCGCGATGGCCCAACTCGCCCCCGAATACGCCCACCCCGATACTCGGGTCGATATCGGCCTACTCGACAGCCATAAACGCCGCATCCCAGCCACCATCGCCCCCCTGGCCGCCTTCGACCCCACCAAAAGCCGCGTCCGCCTTTAGCCAACCCCGCCTCTCCAAGTCTCCCCTCCCTACGTCTACCCATTCCCCCATCTCCCAACAACCACCCACCACCCTCTACCCGCCATGCCCCACTCTCTCTGGGACCTCATCGGCCCCGATGGGCTCCACGCCGCTAAGATTCTCTTTGGTGAAGCGATCAATCATCTGGCTCCCTTCCAGTCCTTAGAAACAAAACTCCAGGGAAACCCTTGTGTTGTTTTAAGGCTGTGCGATCGCAATTTTCGCATTACCCACGAGGGCAATTTTGCCCCGATGCTCAATGCCCTTAAGATGAATACCCTTAAAATAAACGCCCTCAAAATGAATGTCCGAGTCAAGCAGTTTGATTGGTTAGGAAGTATTTTTCTACCAGATAGTTTGTTCCCAACCTTAGTAAAACAGGCCACCGTCAGACCTCCCCACCGACTAAAAACACTGCCCAACCACCGCGCAGTCCCCGCCCGGCTCAACGATATTCCTGCCCTGATCTGGCGACGCCCTTTGCAGTCAAAGCCCATCATAGAACTGCACGCAGCCCGTACTGATCTGGAAACACTCATCAAGCAATATCCGAGCAAAAAAGGCTCTTTCTCCTGAAGAAGACATCAACCCGACCTGCCCCACTTTCTACCCACCCCCCGTCCCCCACCCCGTTCGGCTGAGTGCGGTTCGGCTGAGCTCACCGTCGAAGCCTCACATCGAAGCCCACGACTCAGCCCCTTAATTTCTCGCTTCAGTAGTCATGAATACAGCCAACCCTTGACCTGCGTTGCATAATCATGACATTAAAAGCTTTAGCTTGCGGTAACCCAGGCTGGCAACATTTCTAGTGAGCACTCAGAAAAGAATTAGAGAAATTGAAAACAGTTTTTCTAGTGAAGCATTTGAGTCATTGTTCAGGTTGCCGCACGGCCTGATATTTCAAGTCGTAACAGCATCTTCTGCGTCAGCTGCGCGGGCTGTTTTTGGGTTTATTTGCTCAACCTGATCATTTAGTGTGTAGGGGTATCTTATGACTCCTGAGTCGCAAGAGTTTCTGGCAACTTTCGTATCGGAGTCCTACTATTATTGGGCCTCCGTCTTTATGTTGATTATTCACGTGGGTTTCCTAGCCTACGAGGGCGGAGCTTCCCGATCTAAAAATGTTCTGGCCACGATGGTCAAAAACCTGCTGACCCTGTCCATCGTGGGTCTCACATTCTTCTTCTTTGGCTGGTGGGTCTATAACGCATTCCCACTGTTCCCGCTACAGGGCGGCATTGTCGGTCCCTGGACCGATCCAAACTCCGAAGGGGTTGTGGGGGAGGTTTTGGGGTTAGTCCAAGCCTCCTATCCCTGGTCTTCTGCGCTAGGTCCCAACATTGCCGACAACCTCACCGGGGTTTTCTGGTTTGCGTTTGCGCTGTTTGCAATGACGACGGCCTCAATTTTGTCAGGGGCAGTTATTGAGCGCATTCAGGTGGGCGCTTACGCCATTTTGGCAGTGGTGCTTGGCTCCTTTACTTGGGTGGTTGCCGCCGCTTGGGGCTGGAGCCCTTACGGCTGGTTCTTTACCCAGTTGGGCTACCACGATTTTGGCTGTTCCGCAGTGGTTCATGGGGTCTCTGGCTTTTTTGCCCTGGGCGTACTGATCAATCTAGGTCCCCGCATTGGCAAGTTTGATGCCCAGGGTAATCCGAGAACAATCTTGCCCCACAACCTGCCCCTGACGATGGTGGGGTTGTTGATGATCTTCGTAGGTTTCTACGCGTTCTTAGCCGCCTGCGTGATTTTTGTGCCGGGCCAGACCGGAGAAATCACCATTTATGGGACACCGATGACGCTGGCGTCGGTTGGCGTCAACACAACCCTCGCCTTAACCGCTGGAATTGTCGGCGCGTATATGGGTTCCAAAGCCGATCCGTTCTTCACCATCTCGGGTGGCCTTGCTGGCATCATCTCGGTGGGGGCTGGGCTTGATTTGTATAGTCCGCCGATGATTATTCTGATTGCCTTCATTGGAGCGTATACGATGCCGTTTGTGGGCAAAGCCCTTGAGAAAACGGGCATTGATGATGCGGTGGGTGCCTTTGCTGTCCACGGCTACTGTGGTCTGCTTGGGGCTATGGCGGTTGGGGTGATGGCGTCCGGATATCCCCAAGGTGATGGGATTCCCCTGACAGGTTTTGTGGGTCAGTTTGTCGGCACGTTTGTTTGCACGATTATCTTGGGCTTCATCCCTGGCTACGGCGTCAGTTTTGTCCTCAAAAAGCTAAATATGCTGCGCGTTCCCGAGGCGGAAGAGATTGCCGGTTTAGACCTGGCTGATTTTGGCCTGGAGGGCTACCCGGAGTATTCCATTCTCCCCGAACAAAATGGTCAGGTACCTTCACCTGTTTCTATGTCCCAGACAGCCTCGCAACCCTAAGGAGATGGTTTAATGTCTGCTAGTCCATTCACCACGTTAGAAGAGTTTAACGGGGCCATTGATGGCCCGACGGGCGGGGCCATTTACACCTTTGCCAACACCCCGGCTATCAACAACATAGCGCTGTTAGTATCGGTGGGGCTGTTTGTCTGGTTTATCGCCAGAACCTATGCCCCTCATAATCACCTTCCCAAGATTGACAGATCGCTCAACAGCTTGATCACCTTGATTACGGTGGGACTGCTCTCGTTGGTCGTGGCCGATGCTCGACACCGCCCCCAGTCTGAGTCCTACGCCCAGCAGTCAGACCCGCCATCACGGCTCTTGCACCTGTCTAGACGCCTTCCCTTAGGGCTGCTGGGGTTAGCTAGCTTGCCTACCTTTAGACAGGCAAAAAATCGCCGTCGCAAGCGAGGTAGTCGAAGCCCCATGAGTCGTTAGGTTTTGCACTCTTCACTCTGAAAATTTTCCAATCTGACAGCTGCGCTTCTATCTGAACTGGAGGCGTAGTTTTTTTTGAAGAGTGAGGTAAGAAATGCCTCAGATGAAACTGTCAGATGTGAGCTGCATCCTTCATGGATTGCCCTCATTGCCAGATACAAGCTCAGCGATATCTGTTTTCGTTCGAGAATGATAGTTCGGGAGTTACATCTTGTCCTCGGTAAATACAATCAATTCGTTTGCGATTTTCGCCCAGGACACGATCATAACGACCAAGCTGCATTTTGCTTAGAGGCATTTGCTTATCTGCAAGATTCTCCAGTATATCTTTGTCTTTTTTGAGTTCGTAATCTACAAAAAATTTAACAATAGGCCCTGCTAAAAATTGAAAAATCAACTTATTTATGATGGGATTTGCAAAAATAAAGATCATTAATCGTGTTTGGTCATCATCAATGGGAATATAAAAAACGACTAATTTTACCTGTATCCGTCTTTTCTTGTTAGCGATAGGATCAACCCAAAACTGGTCAAAAACGCTATAAAGAGGAGAGAAGTAAGTTGTCCAATCGTTTGAAAACCAGTCTCCTGAGTGTACGTTGAAAAATATTTTTTCGATCATCCAAGGCAAAGGCTGCTGGGTTCCTTTGTTAATAACACGAACAGATGTATCTGTGGTTTCAATCCGACTTTCAACTTTAGAGATATTCTCGTAGGAATATCCAAAGTAAGTATGTGTGGCAGGATTGTGCTCAATGTCTGAAAAATTATCTACAACAACTTCTAAAGGTGCTGAAATTTCTTGACTAACAACACCAATCAATAGGTGATCCTGAATATTGAAATTAGGAAAGTTAGAGGCTAAATCAGCAGATTTAACCCAAATGACTCCATAACGCTCAATTACAGTAAATGATGGCACGCAAGGATTTAACTTAGGCGTGCTGGGACTAAACCCTTTTCCGTTAGGCGCATATCTCCAAGCGTGATATGGGCAAATAATTTCTTCATTTTCAACCCAGCCTTGGCTGAGTTTCATACCTCTATGACAACAGCGATTTTTTAGCGCACCAACATGACCTTGAGATGTACGAAACAGTACAATCTCTTCATTGCATAGCTGGACTAGAATTGGTTTTTTTTTCAGAAGCTTGCTTTCGATTGTTGGATGCCAATGCTTAAGTAATTCCATTGCAAATCATATGAGTTTGTACGCTTCGTTTGCTTTTTTCAGAGATCACTCTTTTGTCTAGGGCTACAGACATTTTCTGGTTTTGGTTTTTAGCGGTAGAGAAAAACTGGGAAATCCTTTATCAACAAGTTTGTGATAGACAATGCTGGCAAACTTTGGATATGAAGCAGGAAAAGTTCTTTTGCATAGCCAAAGAAGTTGCCAATGCAGCTCGACACAAGAAAGTTTGAATAAGGATGATCTTGCAATGACTTGAATAATGTCTTGAGCAACTCGATCAGGACTGGCACCACTGCGTATGGTTCTACGTAATGTCTGAGCGACTGTAGAATCTGAAGAAAATAGTCCATCTTGACTAAGATTGGTATTGACAGAACCCGGACAAACCGCTGCTACGTGAATTTTGTCGGACGCCAGTTCAATCGCTAAAGATTCTGTTAACCCTAGAATTGCAGATTTGGAGGCATTATACAAAGCCATTTCAGGTGCACCAATCAATCCTGCGATAGAGGCAATATTGATAATATGACCCTCTTGTTCTCGATTTCTCATCTGGGGAAGAAAGGCTTTGATGCTATAAATGGCTCCCCATAGGTTTACGTCTAGCACCTGATGCAATTCTTTATTGGCAGTTGTTGCGATCTTACCCTGATGCAAGATGCCCGCGCAGTTAATTAAGATGTCTACCTGTCCCGGCAAAGTGGCCGCTAACTGTTCTAATTGCTCTGGAATAGTGACATCTACGGTATGACCGCAGATATTATGAGCGCAGACATTAGGATCAGAAGATAATTCATCAAGTATTGCCACGATTCGTTCCTGGCGCAAATCTACTAGATGAACCGTTACTCCTTTTTGGGCCATAGCGATCGCTATGGCCTTTCCAATACCTGAACCACTTCCCGTAATTACGGCAGTCTTTTCAGTCCATTTAATTTTATGTTTCAGCATTTCTTTGGGAGTGAAATAAACTTTTTGATGTTTCACGTCGAGAAAGGCGTGACTTAAAGAAATCTGCGGGGATCTTCTCCTCTCTTGATCTCTTCACAGGACATCCGACACAGTCACTTGATTGTCAACACTGGACATGCTCACACATTAGAGCCCAATCGAGAACAAGCCGAGAAGAGATAGAGAAGAAGTCAAGAGGGCTTGCTGGGCGAAATTAACGCTTAAGTTAAATGACCTTCGGCAAAGCCGTCAAACTGAAACTGTCAGGGCTGCCAAATTATCTCGATTCGCCAGGGTCAGCTCGACGATGTCAAAAAATGAAATGTTACGGGATCAATCTCTTTCATCAGTGAAATATTTGGATTGGCTGTGCAATTGAAGAGGAGCTACTGGGGTGATTCTCTCTTCGCAAGCTTTTTGCAACAGAACTTGAATTTTTTCCAGGCGACCCCAGCTCTGGCAACTGTTGTCTCGTTACCAATTTACCCAAACCAATATTTTGGGTTACTCCAGACCAATATTTTTACTCTGGTAGTGCTGAGTCAAGCCTTGTATTGGCTGCTGTGTGTTGC
>JBCDDJ010000406.1:0-6201 GCA_039180385.1 Cyanobacteria bacterium P01_G01_bin.38
AAAGATATCCTTACCAATCTAGTCCAACTCGCCCGGGGGCTGATCAATACGATGACACTCTGTCATCTGGCTGGTGGCTGGCTGGGAACACATCTAGTGGCCCGTATCGGGAAATGGGCAGGAAATGGGTGCCGATTTTTGAAAGCTTGTCACATCTGACGGGCTCATCGTTGATAATGCTCCTACTGCATCACTTAAAATTGCTTTATCACTTAACAGTTGAATCTATGCAGATTTGCTCAAACTTTGGCTACAGTCAAATAATGAGGAATGGATTTTATGGGCCTTTAGGCACCTTGGCAAGGTGTCACCCTGGGCATTGTTTGGCAGGGTTGCTGCTGCTGACTATCGGGATGACTGGGCGGGCTTCTGCACAGATTAAGCCGCCTCCAGAGGAAGACATTCCCGAGGAAATTTTGAGGACCGAAATTATTTTTGAGGCGCGGTCCCCCTTAGACGGGGCTCAGCTCACTCCTGAGGCATACGCGGAGCTAGAGGCCCAGCTACAGGCTCCCCCTGAGACCACGACTCTTCGGTCTGACATTCGCTCTATTGTTCTATTGCTTCAGGTACGCAGGGCGATTAAGCCGATTTTACCCTTTATTCCATAGGGGGGCTGGTAAGGCGTCATTGACCGGATTTAGTGCAGTGTTTCCTATGTAGCAACGCTAGTCATTAAAATTCGTTAACTTAGCGTAAACTACATCATAAAGCCTTAAACTCTCAAGTTTTTATCAGCGTCAACTGCAAATCTGGAGACAGCCAAGGTTTTTAGCAATACCCTTTTCAATTCTTTAAAAAACTTTCGATTGATACTTTTGTACAGGCCTAATTTTTATGACGTTGACGGTTGCACCTGACCAGATTGAGCGGATTGTTTGGAACCAGCACCATAACCCTTTCGAGATATTGGGTCCCCATCTTATTCAGATAGATGGCAAAGAGGTTTGGGCAGTGCGGGCCTTTATCCCAGCTGCCGATATTGCTTGGGTAGTTTTGCCCGAAGCCCGCCAAGAGTTTGCGATGGCCAATGACCACCACCCCCATTTTTTTGAGTGTGTGGTTGAGACCCAGGACTTAGTTAATTATCAAATCCGCTACAAAGAGGGTGAGCATGAGCACGTCATTTACGACCCCTATGCGTTTAAGTCCCGCGAGATTAGTGACTTTGACGTGCATTTGTTTGCTGAGGGCAATCACCATCGCATTTACGAAAAACTAGGGGCCCATCCAACCACGATTGATGGGGTGGCTGGGGTCTACTTTGCTGTCTGGGCACCCAATGCGCGCAATGTGTCTGTGCTCGGTGATTTTAATCATTGGGATGGTCGCAAGCATCAAATGCGAATTGGGGCCGGCGGAATTTGGGATATTTTTATTCCCGGTCTGAAGGTGGGGGCTGGCTACAAGTATGAGATCAAAAACCAGGCCGGTCACATTTATGAAAAGTCTGACCCCTATGGCTTTCAGCAAGAGGTGCGGCCTAAAACGGCGTCGGTGGTGGCTGATCTAGATGCCTATCAGTGGCAAGACGACGATTGGCTAGAGCAGCGCCGTCACAGCGATCCGATGACGCAGCCAGTGTCGATCTATGAGGTCCATCTGGGCTCCTGGATGCATGCGGCCTCATCGGAACCCTCAAAGCGCCCAGACGGCACAATAGAACCTGTGGTAACTGTGGCCGAACTCAAGCCGGGGGCTCGTTTCTTAACCTATCGTGAGCTGGCCGCCAAGCTGATCCCTTACGTTAAAGAGCTGGGGTTTACCCACATTGAGCTGTTGCCCGTAGCAGAGCACCCCTTTGATGGCTCCTGGGGCTATCAGGTGACTGGCTACTACGCGGCGACGTCACGCTATGGCTCCCCCGAAGACTTGATGTATTTCATTGATCAATGTCACCTCAACGGCATTGGAGTTTTGGTGGACTGGGTACCCGGTCACTTTCCTAAGGATGGCCACGGGCTGGCTTTCTTTGACGGTACCCACCTCTATGAGCATGCTGACCCTCGCAAGGGTGAACATAAGGAGTGGGGCACGCTGGTCTTTAACTATGGCCGCAACGAAGTGCGTAACTTTTTAGTCGCTAATGCGCTGTTTTGGTTTGACAAGTACCACATCGACGGCATCCGGGTGGATGCGGTGGCTTCGATGCTGTACCTCGATTACAACCGCAAGCCCGGGGAGTGGGTCGTCAATGAGTATGGCGGTCGTGAAAATGTGGAAGCGGCTGATTTTCTCCGTCAGACCAACCATCTGATTTTTAGCCACTATCCTGGCATCCTCTCGATTGCAGAGGAGTCCACGGCCTGGCCGATGGTGTCCTGGCCGACCTATGTGGGTGGTTTGGGCTTTAACCTCAAGTGGAATATGGGCTGGATGCACGACATGCTGGACTATTTCCAGATGGATCCGTGGTTTCGCCAGTTTCATCAAAACAACGTTACTTTTAGTATTTGGTACGCTTTTAGCGAAAACTTTATGCTGGCGCTGTCCCACGATGAGGTGGTGCACGGCAAAAGCAATATGATTGGCAAGATGCCCGGAGATGACTGGCAAAAGCTGGCCAACCTGCGCTGCTTATACACCTACATGTTTACGCACCCTGGCAAAAAGACTCTGTTTATGAGCATGGAGTTTGGCCAGTGGAGCGAATGGAACGTCTGGGGCGATCTCGAATGGCATTTGCTGCAGTACGATGCCCACAAAGAGCTTAAGCATTTTATGCAAAAGCTAAATGCGTTTTATTGCAGTGAACCGTCCCTTTACACTCAAGATTTTTCCCAAGATGGGTTTGAGTGGGTGGACTGTAGCGATACCCGCCATAGTGTGGTGTCTTTCTTACGGTGGGATAAAGACTACAGTGAGTTTGTGTTGACGGTGTGTAATTTTACGCCGCAGCCCCACAGCCACTATCGGGTGGGAGTGCCTGCCAGGGGCTATTACAGAGAGTTGTTTAACAGTGACTCACGCGACTTTGGCGGCAGCAACATGGGCAATCTGGGGGGTAAATGGTCTGATGACTGGGCGTATCATAACCGGCCTTACTCCCTCGATTTGACGCTGCCCCCCCTCGGTGTGCTAGTGCTAAAGCTAGATGCTGAGAAAACCAAAGCTGCTGAGTTGTCTGGTGCCTCAGATATCGAAGCCTAGTTTTTTGAGGACTTAATCAATGACCCAGACTGGCAAGCCTAAACAGCATGGTTGTCTGACAGCTTGGTTAATTTTAATGATTGTGGCTAACAGCATCGGAGCGCTGAGCAACTTATTCTTTGCCATTAGGCCTGGTGTTTATGCAGATATTGTGGCTGTGCAAGGGCTGGCACCCGTCTCAGCAGCGGCGTTCTTGCTGTTTGTGCTGATGTCTGTCTTTAATGTGGTGTGTGCGATCGCACTGATGCGTTGGCAAAAATGGGGCTTTTATGGGTTCATTGCTTCAAGCGTGGCGGCGTTTGTGATGAACCTGGCCGTGGGCGTCAATATTGCCCAGGCAGCCCTGGGTCTGATTGGGCTGGGCATTCTTTATGGCGTTTTGAATATTGGCGGTGAAAATCGCGCCTGGCCTCGTTTAGAGTAGTTTAGTTAATGTAGGCTGGGCACATACTGCTGGTCTAGCTCAGTTTCGCTGAGGTTCGCTAGGGCGACATCCTGACGCAACAGACGACCTGTGGGTCCAATAATCTGGCGCGGCAGCTGTTGGGGGTCAACTAGCTGCATCGTATTCATGTTGTAGGTGGTGTAGACCGTGGTAGCCTCCGCTGGGGCGTCGGCTAAAAAGATATCTAGCACGGTCAAGGTTTGCATCGCGGTGTCGGTGCGCTCTAGCCAGGTACGGGGGCCACTGCCCAGGGCACCACAGTGAAGCAGCTCTAGCTGACCGGCATGGGCTGGGTAGTAGGCGTGGTGGTGTCCGCTGATGTAAGTGTGGACCTGGTGGCGTTCGAGCAGCGATCGCAACGCTTCAGGCTGGTTTAGGATTTCGCCGATGCGATCGCGACCCTGGGAAATCGCAAAAAAGGGCAGATGCCCCATCACAATGCGGAGTTTGGCCGACTGAGCCTCGGCGCTACCCAGACTGCGTTCAGCCCAGGCGATCTGCTCAGCAGGGACGTCCGCCGCCGAAGCATCCCAAATCAGATAAAAAATGTCGTTTTGCTTAAAGCTGTAGTAATAAGGAAAGTTGCCGGTATCGACATAGGCCAGGTCAAGGGCATCTTGATGGGCTTGCCAATACCGGGTGGCAGATTGGCGATCTACCTCAAAGACATAGCCGCCATTTCTCACTAGGCCCGAAGCATCATGGTTGCCGATTGTTAGGGCAAAGGGCAGATTCATCCCTCGGATCGGGGTTAAAATCTGCCGATCAAACTCTGTCCACATCAAATCCACCTCGGCGGTTGTCAGGGATATCTTTTGAGCCGCAATCATATCCCCCGCACAAATCACCAGATCTGGCTGCCAATCGGGTAATAGCTCGATCCCCCTCAGCACCTCTGCTTTATATTCCGTAGACCCATAGCGGCTATTTAGGTCGCTGATCACGATGGCTCGGATGTCTCCCCGCTCGGGCGCATACAGACCGGCTGGCCCAATGCTCTCCCCGCGTCCCCCACTCTCCGCCTCCTCTTCTATCGGCGCTCCGGGTTCTTGTCTTGAGCCTTGAGACACCGCAGCCGATGAGCAAGCCCCCAATACCAGCCCGCCTAGCATAATAAACCGACGACGATTGAGAGTCATGGATAGCGTTCCGCAGCAATCACTACAGCGCCTAGTATGCCATTTATTTAGGTAGAGAGTAGAGGATAGAAAGTGAAAGGAAAAGCAGACGGATCGGGAAGTAGAAGGGGCAGAAGAGACCCGGAGAGAGGAGGATGCGGGGACGCAGAGATGGGACCTACCCACTATCCACTATCCATCACCTACCCACGGCAGTTTCCGATGTCTTGAATTTTTTGGGCAGATTTTGTTGATCGGTTTTGCCCCATCCCTGGCATGATGGTTGAGATTATTTGCCTTGGTATATCATGGGCTAATTTTCCACGGGTCAATTCAACGTCTAATTTTTCTCTGCACCATGTTCGACGCCGTTCTTCAGCGCCTTACCTTTGGCCGCTTTGCCCTACACCAGTGGCGAGAGGTCAGTTTGCTACATCGCCTGCTGTGGCCGCTGCGTCAATGGCGGCAGGGCAGTTCGTTGTTGCCCTATGGGGATGCGATCGCAGCGGTCTTCATCTCGATTATTTTTGCGATCGCGCCCTACGTATCGACCACACTGATCGGTGTGTTGTTATTGATCTGTGCTGCGTTCTGGCTACTGCTAACCCTGTCTGATCAGGCAGAGGGCTGGCTGACCCCCATTCACATTGGGGTCTTGCTGTATTGGCTAGCCATGTTACTCGCCACTGCTGTCTCACCGACGAACGTCAAATCGGCAGCAATCTCGGGGCTAATCAAGCTGACCCTTAATCTAATGCTGTTTTTGCTGGCGGCGCGGGTCATGCGACAGCCCAAATTACGGACGGCGATCCTCTCAGTTTTCTTGCTGACGACCTTACTGGTGTCGGTCTACGGTCTGCGGCAGTGGTTTTTTGGAGCCGATGCCTTGGCCACCTGGGTTGACCCAGAATCTAATCTGTCTGGGACCACACGGGTCTATAGCTTTTTGGGCAATCCCAACCTGCTGGCCGCCTATCTGCTCCCAGCGATTAGCTTCAGTTTCGCCGCCATTTTTATATGGCCGCGCTGGTTGCCCAAAGGGCTGGCCATGATGGCTCTACTGGTGAATACTGTCTGTCTGATTTTGACCCTGAGTCGCGGCGGCTGGCTGGGTTTCTTAGGACTGGGGTTTGTGATGATGGTGCTGCTGGTTTATTGGTGGAATGCGCTATTTCCACCGTTTTGGCAACGGTGGGCGCTGCCGTTACTGCTGGGGGGCTCAGTCACGGTTGTGGCGCTGAGCATCTTAGTGATTCCCCCCGTTCAGGAGCGGGTGATGAGCATGTTTGCCGGTCGCGAAGACAGCAGTAACAACTTTCGTATTAACGTGTATGAGGCAGTCTTTGAGATGATTCGGGCCCGGCCTGTTTTGGGCGTTGGCCCTGGTAATGAGGCCTTTAATAAAGTGTATCCGCTCTATCAGCGCCCCAACTACACCGCCCTCAGTGCCTACTCAATTTATTTTGAAACCCTTGTGGAAGCCGGGTT
>JBCDDJ010000407.1:0-6198 GCA_039180385.1 Cyanobacteria bacterium P01_G01_bin.38
CCTGAAGACTACGATGCCTTTGCAAAAGCTGTGCGGCTAGCCGAGCAAACCGCCGTCGAGGGTCAAAACGCCAACACCCCAGAGGAGTGGTTGCAGCTAGCCGCCCGCTGGCAGCAGGCTTCAGATCTGATGGCAGAAGTGCCGACTAGCGACAATCGCTACCAGCTTGCTCAAGACCGGGTTGAAGCGTATCAGGCCAATAGTGAAGTGCTCCTACAGAAAGCAGGGCAGGCCCAGTAATAGAGTTTTGAGTTGACACCGAGTGGTCTTGATACCCTTCGCCCTTTACCCTTCCCCCATCTACTCAATACTCACCCCACCGACCGTCTCTGCTTTAGGATTCGCCGCAACGGGAGCCTGCTTGATGGCTTGCGATCGCAACCGATGCTTCTGAAAATGGCTTTGCCAGGCTTGAGGCGCATTTAACGTTTCGCCGCCATGTTGGGTAATCCGGGTGCGAACCTGACACAGCACTGGCGTATTCACACAGGCCCCTGAAATGATCACCTGGCCCTTGGTCAGCGCAGGTAGCTCCTTGAGCAGGTCACGACCAGCAGCTTCAACGCCATACTTAAGGCTTTCCTGATCGACCGGATTCACAATGCGCATCAGAAACTGGCTCATGCACTGGGACAGCACATCGGAGTCAAGCTTACCGGGGCGCTGGGTAATCAGCCCGACCCCCAGGCCAAACTTACGCCCTTCACTCAAGATGGTCCGCAGCACCGCCTTACAGCGAGAAGGCTCCTTGGCCGGGGCAAATCGGTGGGCCTCTTCGATCAGGGTAAAGACCGGATACGGCAGATAGTTTTCATCCCCTTCGGCAATTTTGTCTTTGGCCGTATTGATCCGCGCGTGGTAGCTCTGCCTGAGCACCGCTGCGCAGATCACCTGCTGCTCTTCTTGACTGATTTCATTCATTTGCAGCACCGTCACCTGACCGGGCTCAAACAGGTCCTTGGGGGCCAGGTGGTTCATCTGGTGAAAATAGGGCGACTGGGCCAACCGGTCAAGCTTCCATTCCAGGGCGGGGGCCGATGACCCGACTTTTTCATTGCCCTCATCATCGGTGGTGGTATCCGCCTCATGTACCGCCCGGATTAAGTCATTCATATCCCAGCGATATTCACCGCGCTTGTGCCGCTTGAGGATGGCAAAGCCTTTATTGAGAATCGCCTGCTGCCGATCGCTCATCTCCGGTAACAGGGTCAAAATATCGTAGTAATCCAATGACGACATGCGGATGCGGATTTCGTCTGGGGTAATGACCTGCACCCGAGGCCGATAGCCATCTTCGTCACTAAAAGCAGAATGCCCCCGCATATCTGCCAGGGTGCTGTATTCACCATGGGGGTCAAAAATCAGCACCGCCGCCCGGTTGTAGGGCTGCAAAAATTCCTCGATTAGCACCCCAGCGGTGTAAGACTTACCCGAGCCCGTCCCCGCCAAAATCGCCATGTGGGTGCTTACCAGCTCCTTTACATCCAGGGCCACTGGCACGGCTCCACCAGGGCGCAGCAGCAACGACCCCACCAGAGCTGAGCCCACCTCCCCTGGCTGCTTTTTGTTGACCACCTGCTTGAGCGTATCGTCATCGGCGATGTAAACCTTAGCCCCTGGATTCGGCGTAATCCTTGGATTGATGAACCCCAGCGCCGGTTGAAAATAGCCAATCACATCTACCGCCACTTCGTAGATTTCAGGATTGGGGTAGGCAAATCCCACCAGGGCAGCGATGGTCTCAGGGCTAATTTCGGTATCGGCAAAAATGCGATCAGGCAGATGATCCGTCAGCCGTCGTGCCGAGATTTTACCCAAGATTTCTAGAGACTGGGCTTTGCCAGGAATATCGACTTGATAAAACACAAACTCACCAATCTTGACCTGGCGATTATCAGCGGTGATAAACACATATTGATTGCCATCATCACCGGGTCCTTTGACCGTGCCAATCACCTGAGATGTCTGAGCCTGAGCCATGATACGTTCTGCAAAGGGTCTTTAAGGGTCTGCAAGGGGTCTGTTGATGGTTATAGCAGGTTCCGCTCAGCCTCGCAGGCGATAGCAATGCCCCCCATAGACTCGATGATGTCCGTGACTATGAAAGCACCATGAATTGGCTTTAAAGTCTCCATCCATTTACCCCGTCGGGTACTGTCTGTCTTCTATTGTCTGGGATAGCCTGAAGCCAGGTCGGTTACTAACAATTTCTCCATCCCTGTGCGCCCGCGTCGGTCTTAATCCAAACTTATCCAAAAATGTAAGGTTGATAGACAGGCCTATTCCAGGTGGTTTTCTCCTGAGAGAACCGGGCACCTTAGGGAGGATCGAAAGGTTGGTCCTGTGAATTGAAACCCGCGATTGATAGCGCCCCCTTATAGAAGCCTGCGATACCGCTCAGTTTGCCTTGTCGGAGTATGATCCATACTGTCAAATCGACTAATATGTTTAGGGATATATACTCACGTCTAACTGGCAACTGCGGGGCTAGTCTTTGAACATCTGCACCGTTCAAGTATTTTCTTCTGTTTAGAAACGCCTGTGACCCAAGACATCTTCCAAAACAAGTCGCCTGAGACAGTGCTTGACAGCCTCAACGTGTCAAGCCCAGTGAGTATTGATGCTGCACAGGCTGATAAGGTCAATATCTCCACCGAAAAACTACAGTCTCGGCAACGACGAATCTCGGCAACGGTGGCGATTCCTCAGTCACTGGAGCAGGTTTGGCAAATCTTGACTGATTACGACCGCCTAGCCGAGTTTATTCCCAATCTGACCCTGAGTCGTCGGGTTGATCATCCTGAGGGGGGGATTCGCCTTGAGCAGATTGGGGCTCAGTGCTTTCTCAACGTCAAGTTTTGTGCCCGTGTCCTGCTTGACATGCATGAAAAATTCCCGCGTGAGCTGGGCTTTTCGATGGTAGAGGGCGATTTTAAGCAATTTATGGGCAGGTGGCAGTTACAGCCTGCTGAGATTGGCACCCAACTGGGCACGCTGCTTTCCTATGAGCTGATTGTGCAGCCACCCTTGGCAATGCCGATTGCGCTGATTGAGCGTCACATTTGCCACAATCTGACCCAAAATCTGACGGCGATTCGCCAATGCGCGATGAGCTAACGCTATTTTCATTTTCCCTCGAGCCACTTTGAGGTGAGTGGTGAATAGCTTTTTGCCTAATGTCTTTCTAGTGAATGCCTTTCTACGAATATGTCGAATGACATAGGCTCATGAGCCTTTGATTTCTACTTTTCGATAGACTTTCAGTCGCGAATTTTCTTCTACTATGCTTCTTGAATAATTTAGAGCGGCATAGTAGTCAGAAAATTTTATGGACTTAGGGATTAAGGGTAAAGTAGCCGTCATTACAGGGGGTGATATCGGCGGCATGGGTCACGCCACGGCAAAGATTTTGGCAGCTGAAGGTGTAAAGATAGCCATTATCGATAAGACTCAGGAGCCTTTGGACAAAGCTGTTGAAGAAGTCTGTAAGATCGGTGAAGCGATCGGCGTCACCGCCGATTTAACCAAGCTCGATCAGGTCGAGGCTGCGAAACAAAAAATTTTGGATCACTACGGTGAGGTTCATATTCTGGTCAATGCGGCGGGTATCACTGGCGCAACCAAGCCTTTTCTGGAGCTCAGTGACGACGACTGGTGGGAGACCATCAATGTTGACCTGATGATTGCAGTACGTGTGTGTCGGGCGTTTATTCCCTCTATGCAGCAGGCTGGCTGGGGCAGAATTGTGCTGTTTACTTCGGAAGATGCGCTACAGCCCTATACAGATGAGATGCCTTACTGCGCGGCCAAAGCCGGTGCGCTCAATCTGATGAAGAATCTTTCCAAAGAGTTTGCGAAAGACGGGATTTTGGTAAATTCTGTGTCGCCAGCTTACATTGCTACCCCTATGACCGATGCAATGATGGAGAAGCGTGCTAAAGAGAAGAACATGAGCTTTGATGAAGCCATTGAAACCTTCTTGGATGAAAAGCGCCCGCATCTAGAACTGCATCGGCGCGGCAAGGCGCAGGAGGTTGCTGCGGTGGTGGCATTCTTGTGCTCGGAGTTGTCAAGCTTTGTGGTGGGTGCTAACTATCGCGTTGATGGGGGCTCAGTCGCAACAATCTAACGTGTAGCAATTGCCTGACGAATGCTTTGAGCTAATTGTTCAGGGGCTTCTAGCGGTATTAGATGCCCTATGTCTGACAGTTGGGTTAGCTCAGCCTCAGGGAGCAAAGCCATCACTTCATGCTGAATGGTATCCCAAGGAATCACCGGATCGTCCACAGAAGCCATCACGGTAACAGGTACCCGGATCTGATCCAGCTGGTCGTCAATAGAGTGATTCATGCCGTCGAGCAGCCACCAGCGCCAGGTGCGGTCTTCAGCTTGGATATGTGTGCGGATGGCGATTGTCTGTCGAGACTTTGGTAATGGCTCCTGCGTGGCTCCATTTACAGTCGTAGTCGCTACATCCGGATTATGGTGATCGCTTAGCAAGCGATTACGCTCATCCTCAGGCATGGGCTCTTGGGTAGGTGGAGACGGCGCAACCAAAATTACTCGTTCTAAAGTATCAGATGCCGAGTCGGCGGCCACCTGCAGGGCAATCTTACCTCCCATGGAGTGCCCAATCACCACCACGCGATCAAGCTCTAACTGGGCCAGGGCATCCCTCACGAAAGTGCTGTAGCTCTTCAATGATGGCTCAGCTAAGGGCAAGGCATCACCAAAACCGGGCAAGTCTAGAGCAATGCACTGAAAATCGCACTTCAACGCCTCAATCACCCATTGCCAACTGACCGCTGCCCCACTGAAGTAATGTAGAAAGACAAGAGAGGGTTGGCGGCTACCTTCGCTGATCAGGGAAAGGTTGCTAACGGAGGGGTTAAACATAAAACAAAGTATTTTATCCCTACGATCCTACCTCTTTCACCATCATTTCCTATCAGAGTACCTTCGAATTTTTAACCCCCTGGCTCTATATCCTCAAATTGCTTGACGAGCCCCTCTCAAGCAACTTAATTTCTTTTTCTTGATTTTTCTTTTTCTTGATTATTGAGGTCGGTATATCCATACTCACCAGGGACTTTTACAACGCTCAAACTTTGTTTTCTTCATTCAAATACTGTTTCAGATAACTCAAAATTAAAAGTTTCGTCTCTGCCACCAGTTCTTGACGAAATGCTTGATCTCGGCTCAGAGATAGCCACAACAGCTCAGTAATCGTCTTGGTAATCACGAGGGCAATGCGCTCACACTTTGCGATCGCCAAACTCGGCTTACGGGCCTGAAAAAATCGGGCTAATTCGGTGACCACCTGATAATCAAAGTCATCAATTTTTTCAATCGCGGACCAGGTGATGGTGTCTAGTAACTGCTCAAAAATTGCGCGAGACCCCGGATAGTCTGTATAGAACTGGTCAAACACGTCAATCATCCGATCAACATAACCGGACAGCGGCAAGGTGATTGATGGCGCGGTATGCAAATCGAGAAATCTCTGATACTGCGTCTTCATATAGCGAATGGCCAGCGCTTTGAGAATTGCTTCTTTGTCGGGAAAGAATTGGTAAAGCGAGCCAACTGAAACCTTTGCACGGGCTGCGATCGCACGGGTCGTGGTCGATTCATACCCAATTTCTAGAAATAGCTGCTCTGCGACATTAAGAATGTGCTTAACTCGCTCTTGACTGCGAGCTTGTTGAGGCTGCCGCCGCATCTGATTGAGTTTGGGTGAGCTAGAAGAATCTGGTTGGGGCATCGATCTTTGCCGTTTCTGATTTAAAGGTGAATCGATCGCACAGTAGGGTACTTGCCTAGTCAAAATGAAAGCCTATCGAGGATCCACAGCGCCGATTTTTTGTGGGTTGACAAAACATGAACATTGTTCGTATTTTGGAAATATGAACAGTGTTCAGATTATACTGTCTTCTCGAAGGTGCTTTTTCCCATGCGAACCCTCAATCGGCGTTCATTGGTGTCCCTGCTTTCTGTCATTCCTCTCCTGGGCAGAGCGCGTCAACCTTTAGCTGCTAGAGCTTTGCCCGATCAAACTGACTATGACACCATCGTTATTGGGGCGGGGGCGGCGGGGTTAGCGGCTGCCCAGACTCTGCAAAAGGCCAACCGCTCTGTGCTGCTGCTTGAGGCTCGCGATCGCATCGGCGGCAGAGTCAGCACAAATTATGAGTTTGC
>JBCDDJ010000408.1:0-6169 GCA_039180385.1 Cyanobacteria bacterium P01_G01_bin.38
CTGGAAGATATTACCCTAAACCACCTCAAGATCTTAAAAACCGTTCATGACTGCAAAAGCTTCTCAAAAGCCGCTAAAGTCCTGGGGTGTAGCCAGAGTCTGATCAGCAAAAAAGTGAAGCAATTGGAGGACTATTTTGGTACTCGCCTGCTGAAGCGAGCACCGGGCTCAGTCAGCCTAACCAGCAAAGGAGAGCGACTCATTGCTAAAACCTACAGCGTCTACGAAGAGGTTGAAATACTCCACGAAGAGTTTCAAAATACGACTTTTGATCTCACCCACCAGGCCCTGGCAATTGGGACAACATCGCTCCTATCCACTGTCTGGTTTGAGCAATATCTCTACCGAATTATGCTTTGTTTCCCAGAACAAGCGATTCGGCAAGAGGTGACCCATACCAATCAGTTTTCTCCATCGGGGCAAGGTAAATTTGACCTTTTGATTAATAATTCGTCAGCCTATCAGAGCCCGCATTGCTGTAACCGCTTGCAAACCCACCAGCTATTTTTCATTGACTTTAGGGTAGCGGAGCAGGCGGTAGATCAGTCCATGATCTTCTCAGACAAGATTGACTTCAAACAGGTCATTTTATTGGAGGAGATTCACCGAGATCTGATCAGGAGTCAATCATTTAAACCCAACAGACTTGAGCCAGTTCGGATCGTTCATCACTACCCAGATTTGATCGACACGCTCGTCACTCATCAACAGTCAACTATCTTACCTGGGTTTTGTCTGACTCACCTACAACAGCACGCTCACCTACAGCAACACAATGTTTGGGCACGCCCCATTCGAGGCATCAGTGAGTACGGCATCTATATCCACGTTCCCAACTCGAGCGAACTGTTAGTGCTGGCAGAAAGTTTGGTCAGGAGTTTTCAACTTGAGCAAGACACGTTAGAATCCCAACCCAGATTTTACCTGCAACCCTCTTCCGCAAAGTCTTCAGGCCAGGGTACGATCCCCCTGCGCATTTGCTTACAGCGAGACTCTATTGGTCAGATTATTGCAGGGTACGGCGTTCACTATATTGCTGAGCAGCTGCGGCTGTCTCCGCCTGACTATCTTAGCTTCCCAGATGCGGGCATTGATCGAGATTTAGACTTACAGGTTAGCGTATTTGCCTCAGGTGATTTAATCACTCGCCAAATGAAGCAAGATGCCGTTGATATTTGTATTTTAGATGATATGGCCCTGCTCAAGAATGGGGCAGCTTTTTTTGATGACTTGAGCTTTGGCTCAAAATTAATTGGTGTGGCCTCCTACAACATTTCAGGGCAAGATATCAGTATAGTGTTGCCAAAATCTTCAGATGTGGACGCGGTTTATGATCTAAAGGACAAAAGAATCTCTGTTTTGTTTGGTACAAACGCTCACCGCTTCATCATCACTCTATTTGACCTATGCGGCTATGATATTCATGAAGACTGTACGTTGATCAATGAAGACTCACGGACGGCTAGCAACAGTTTAGTTAATGACAGTATTGACGCGCACATCTGCTGTGAAACCTTTGCCCTGCAATTAGAAAAGCACAAGTTTGCCAAGCGGTTGGCGCGATCGCAAACCTTAAACCTTCGATTGCCCTCCCTACGGGGGATTGTGTGTCGCAACGAGATTATCCGAGATTCCCCCCAGGCAGTGATCACCTATCTGTACTATCTGATCATTGCTAACTATTGGTTTTTATCCAATCCCATCCAGGCTGCCCGCAAGCTGTCTCAGCTAACCAATTTCCATTCTACGCAAATCCTGCATTTCTTTGATGTCAGCTCTGGAAATCGTATTGAGCCCACGTTAAAGCCTCAATGGTCGTGGTTACTCAAAACATTAAATCGCCGTCTCGAAAATCGCTATAGCATCTCCAAGTTTGATGTGGATTTCTGGGTAGATGACTACTTCTTGAGGCTAACCTACAGCCTTCTGGGATTTGACTACCATTTTCAGCAGGTTTCGTTTACCAATGAGTTTTCTAATAGCTACTTTATCGATGAAAAATTTAGCAAATATATGGACTTTCTCAATGCCAAAATAGCCTCTTGAATCAGTCTTTGGCCGAAGTCTAGAGAATTTGCATCCGTGCCTCGCATCAGAATATCCAGGAAAACAATATTATGCATGACATTCTTGCAATTGCCGGTAGCCCTTCGCGCTCTTCACGATCATCCGCTGTCCTGGCCCACTCTAAAACGGTGCTTGAAGCCCAAGGGCTCCGGGTCAAAACCTTTACGATGCGGGATATTAAACCTGAAGATTTGGTGTTTGCTAATTTTGAGAGTCTTGAACTTAAAAAATTCATTGGCCTGGTTGAAGCCGCGAAGGGCATCATGGTGGCCACCCCGGTCTACAAGGCGACCTACACCGGCATTTTGAAAGCCCTCTTAGATTTGTTGCCCCAACAGGCCTTTTCGGACAAGACTATCTTCCCCATTGCAACGGGGGGCACCCTTACCCACCTACTCTCGATTGAATATTCTATGAAACCTCTCTTTGCCGTGCTAGGGGCCACCCATATTCAACAGGGGGTCTTTATTGTCGATGCTCAAATGCAGCGCCTTGACGAAGGTGGCATCCGATTGGATGACGACATCGAAACTCGCTTGCAAGACGCATTGTCAACATTTGCCATCGCGATTAAGACACAGCCAGGCATTTTACAAACCAGCGGCTTACCCTCAGAGGCTGGCTAGCCAGCTATCAGCCACCATAATCATCGGGCATTGCTGAGCCTCGGGATGATTTTAGCTGTGAGAGGCCGGTAAATAGCCATGACTATGGACCGGTTAATCCCCTAAATCAGCAATCGCAATCATCGTAATCAATTAGGAGCAATCACATGTCAGCCAAAAAGAAAATTCATATCTTGGGTTTTTTGCAACATGGGTTTAATAGTCATGCCACCGGCATGTGGCGACATGCCAAAGATAAAGTTAACTGGGAGTGGAGCCGCCCTGCCTATTGGCAGCATATGGCCCGCACCATGGAGCGGGGTTTTTTTGATGGCATGTTTATCGCCGATGAATTAGCCCCGTACAACAACTTTCAGAAGAGCTCCGATGCTTGTGTTAAATGGGCCGTTCAATGCCCCACCCATGAGCCCTCAACCATTGTGCCCATCATCACCACAGCCACCAAACATCTGGGGGTAGGGGTTACCCTATCAACCGCGTTTGAGCATCCTTACTCGATGGTTCGTCGGCTGTCGAGTTTAGATCATTTATCGGGGGGGCGGGTCGCTTGGAATGTGGTGAGTTCCTACTCTAAGAGCGAATGGGATGCCTATGGGGCTGAAATGACCCCTCGCTCTGAGCGATATGACCGTATGGAAGAGTACCTGGAAATTTGTTATCAGCTCTGGGATTCTTGGGAACCAGACGCCATCATTGCCGATAAGGAAAGTGGCATTTTTGCCGACCCAGCCAAAGTGCATGAGGTGGACTTTGAGGGGAAATATTTTAAGTGCAAAGGGCGTTCCTTTTGTTTTCACTCTCCCCAGGGGCGACCGGTGATCTGGCAGGCCGGATCATCTGATCGCGGTCGTGACTTTGCTTCTAAACACGCTGAAGCCATTTTCGCCGTCCATCCCACGGTTGATCGCATGCGCCAGTATGCCGATGACTTAAATGATCGGCTGCAAAATCGGTTTCAACGCCCCCCTGGCAGCGTTAAGCTGATCTATGGTTTGCAATGCATTGTGGGAGAGTCCCGTGAGCACGCTAAAGAGAAGTATGAACAAATTCTCAATAATATTCCCCTAGAGGGCGCGTTGGCCTGGATCTCAGGGCACTTCGGCCCCGACTTCTCAACCTACGACCTGGATGAATATGTCCAGAATATCGAGATTCCAGGTATCCAGGGGCTTTTTGAAAGCATTATTTATGCCAAGGGCGGTGACCCGATCACGGTTAAAGAAGCCGCCCTTTACTATGCGATGGGGATGGGGATGCCTGTTTTGTATGGCACCGCTGCGGATATTGCTGACAAAATCGAATACTTCGTAGATGAAGGCGGCGCAGATGGGTTTATGCTGATCGCCTCCTACACCCCAGGCTGTTATGAGGAATTTGTCGACATGGTGGTGCCCGAGCTACAGCGTCGTGGCAGATACCGCACAGAGTACGCTGGCACAACTCTACGAGAAAATCTCTTAGCTTTTTAAGGCCCGACCCCCGACCCCCCATAGAGGCTTAGACACTTCGCGTCGCGATTAAAACCCAGCGACATCGTATATGTAGTTTCATTTATGTAGTTTCATTACATGAGGATGCTATGTGTATTCAAAAATACAGTGACCGTCAGAAACTTCCGATTTACTACTTACACAAGTAATTGGTTGCTGAATCAGTAAATTAACAAGAATTCAGACCTTAGTATTGCTGCTTAAGGTATTTTTGGTCTCTCGATTGCTATTTCCTGAAAAGGATTGCCTGTACTCGCACGCGTTGAGGATTAAGTGAGGTAATGAAACGACGAAGATTTTTTCAGTACAGCGGTCTGGGGGGCTTAGGCTTTTTGCTCACGGTCCGCAACAGCGCCTTTGCATCCACCTTTGCTCAACTAGAGGGTCAGAGCCCTCTGGCGTTAGAAACATTTGAGTTTACCGTCAACACTGTCGATCAGGCAGGCAACATCAGGCAGCAGCAGACGCGCAAGGCACGATTTTTCCCAGAGTCTTTTCGAGGGGGTAGGAACCCTGCCCATGAACAAGCTAATGAACAATTAGAAATGGTCGAGATCACCCCTGGCAAGTTCTGGATGGGACCTTCTCGATCTGAAGCTCAGACGTCTGACGCCCAGACTAAGGCACTGCCCCGTCATCAGGTCAACCTGTCCTCCTTTTTTATCAGCAAATACCCGATTACCCAGTCGCAGTGGGCCGCTGTGGCCGCCTTGCCAAAGATAAAGCGTGAGCTGAATCCTGCCCCCTCAAACTTCCAGGGCGGGTCTCGTCCGGTGGAGAGTGTCTCGTGGTTAGATGCGATGGAGTTTTGCGATCGCATCAGCCAACACACCGGTCGCCGCTACCAGCTCCCCAGCGAAGCCCAATGGGAATACGCCTGTCGAGCGGGGACAGAGACCCCCTTTAACACGGGAGAGACGATTACCAGCCAGCTAGCCGACTACATGGCCAGCGCCACCTATAAGGCCGAGACCGTTGGAGACTATCGGCAGTCAACGGTGCCGGTGGGTAGCTTTTCACCGAATGCGTTTGGGCTGCACGACATGCATGGCAACGTGTGGGAATGGTGCGCGGATAGCTGGCATCGCAACTATCGAGGGGCCCCCACCAACGGCCAACCTCGAGTCACTGTCAGTGCTCAACGGTCCCGCACCATTCGCGGCGGCGGCTGGCTAGATACGCCAAACAAAATCCGCTCCGCCAGCCGCTCTGGCTATACTGAGACCGCCCTAAACAGAACCATCGGATTTCGCGTCATGACCGTATGACCTACCCTGCCCACCCCATCTCCCCCATCCTCCCCATCTACCCACTCCTCCATCCTCCCCATCTCTCCCAAACTATGGCATTGATTCAAAAAGTCCCCGTCACGGTGCTCACCGGATATTTAGGCGCGGGCAAAACCACGTTACTCAATCGCATTCTCACCGAAGAACACAACCAGCGGGTTGCGGTAATTGTCAATGAATTTGGCGAGGTCGGCATTGATCATCAGCTGGTAATGGATGCTGACGAAGAGATCTTTGAGATGAACAATGGGTGCATCTGTTGCACCGTTCGAGGGGATTTGATTCGGATCATTAATGACTTGATGACCCGACGCGATCGCTTTGACCATCTCGTCATTGAAACCACTGGCTTAGCCGATCCGGCCCCCGTCATCCAATCCTTTTTTGTCGATGAGGTGATGCTCAGGCAAACCCAGTTGGATGCGGTGGTCACCGTGGTGGATGCCAAATATATCTGGGATCACTGGGACAGCAGCGAAGCCCAGGAGCAAATTGCCTTTGCCGATGTGATTTTGCTCAACAAGATCGATCTGGTCTCCCCGGAGATCTTGGACGCCCTGGCGCAGAAAGTGCGAGGCATGAATGCGATCGCAAAAATCCATACCACCCAAAACTGCGACATTGACCTGAAGGCGCTGTTAGGTGTACAGGCCTTTGATCTCAAAAATGCCCTCAGCATCGATCCTGCCTTTTTAGA
>JBCDDJ010000409.1:0-6150 GCA_039180385.1 Cyanobacteria bacterium P01_G01_bin.38
ATGTTGAGGCGGGCGTCGTCTGCCTTCCACATGTCAACAACTTTACTTACGAGCAAAAATAAAACAACGCCAGCCAGCCCTAGCTTCAGAAATGTAAACAGACTGGAAAATAACTCACCGTAGTTACGAGCTAACATGCAAAAACCTCAACCCTTTCTAAAGGAACAATACAGCTTTCAAAGTGATGCGTAGAGATGTCAGAACATTCTGACTTAGCTGGAATGTAGGTCTGAAAGTAGTCTTTAGTATAACTAAATTCTACCTCGACTTACTGTTAATTTGTTCCCGTTTAAGAGCGGTTAACAGTAAGCTTTTTTGCTGTTTCAATAAAACCTCATAATTGGGATAAACCGTTCTTATATTGTGTGGTTAGAAAATAAAAATACGGAGATTTGGAAGGACTATATTTAGACCTTTTCAGAGACTCTCTACGTGTAACTACGTAGGTTCCTGGGGTTCGCTAAGGCTTTACAGATCCTTCATTAGTTCATCTGTGCTCCCTCGCCTATACTCAAAGAGCAAAAAGCTCACAGCGTCGTCTCCCCACCTCAGGATGTCCGCGATTCGTAAAATCCTGCATATCGATATGGATGCGTTTTACGCCTCGATTGAACAGCGAGACTGTGAGGCGTATCGAAGTAAGCCACTCGTGGTTGGGGGTTCGCCCGACAAGCGGGGGGCTGTGGCGGCGGCTAGCTATGAGGCCCGCAAATACGGCATTCACTCGGCCATGCCATCGCGGGTGGCGGTGCAGCGCTATCGGGATTTGATTTTTGTCAAACCCCGCTTTGAGGTCTATCGGTCGATTTCGCAGCAGATTCGGGCCATTTTTCACGACTACACTGACCTGGTAGAGCCGCTCTCATTAGATGAGGCCTATCTAGATGTCACCCAAGACAAACAGGGGATTGGCTCAGCCGTCGCAGTGGCCAGAGAGATTAAGCGGCGGATTTATCAAGACACTCAACTCACCGCTTCAGCTGGGGTTTCATTTAATAAGTTCCTGGCTAAAATGGCCTCTGATATGGATAAGCCCAACGGGTTATACGTGATTTTGCCTGATCAGGCAGCGGCGTTTATAGAAAGCCTGCCCATCGAAAAATTTCACGGGGTGGGGCCAGCTACCGCTGCCAAGATGAAGGGCTATGGTATTACCACCGGGGCTGATCTCAGGCAGTGGTCAGAGGCTGATCTGGTGGAAAAGTTTGGCAAGGTGGGCCGTCATTATTACAAGGTGGCCTACGCTTTGGACGATCGTCCAGTAAACCCCAACCGCATTCGTAAATCGATTGGGGCTGAGCGAAGTTTCTCAGAGGATTTGTGCGATCGCACCCAAATGATCGCCGCCCTGCACCCTATTGCTGAGGAAGTCCAGACCCGTCTACAAAAAGCCCAGCGAGTGGGCTACACCCTGACCCTCAAACTCAAATATGCTAACTATCAGCAGATTACCCGCAGCCGCACGCTGGCCTATCCGCTACAGACCGTAGACGATATCTTACCGATCGCCCAGGCCTTGTTAAATACCCACCTTAACCCAACCCGCAAGGTGCGTCTGCTCGGCATTACCCTGGCGAATTTGACCGAGGCAACCTCAAGTCGGCAGTATATACAGCTGGCCTTGCCAGGGGTGGGGAGTAGAGGGTGAGGGTAGAGAAGAGATAAGGGGGTAGGCGAGCAGACAGCAGGGGTATAGGGGAGGCAGCGGCAGCTGTTCTCAAGCTACGATATGACCATTCTTCAAATAAGTCCCTGATAGATGAGTTTAGTCACTTCAAAATGTGTGAGCCGAGAGCAGCAGGCCCTCGAAATCTTGTCTAGCCTGAGCTATCGTACGGGCGAGCTACCTGATTACCTGGGCACGGTGGTGCAGGGGGTGAGTGGGCTACTCTCCATCGATTGGTCAGTGGTAACGCTGTGTGAAGCAGACTCAGAGAAAATCTTGGCCAGCAATGTAGACATCGGGGATGCGATGGACAAGGTCTATCCCCTACATGGCACGCTGACTGGGACGGTCGTCACCCAGGGGTGCCCGCTGAGTGTGCCAGATACGAAGCTTGACCAGAGCCAAGGGCAGGGGGTAGAGGGTTATCGCGCTTATCTTGGCGTACCGCTTAAGCTGCCTACGGGCAAAATCATTGGCACCATTTGTTCGTTTCATCAAACTCCACGAACCTTTAGCCCAGATGATGTTAGATTGGCCGAGCTGTTTGCCGAGCGGGCTGCCATTGCGATTGATAACTATCAGCTCTTTCAACAGCAGCAGCAGCTAAATGAGCGTCTAGCCGCTGAAATCGCGGAGCGCAAAGAGGCTGAAGCGGCTTTGCGGTTGAGTGAAAATCGGTTTCGGGCTTTGGTAGAGCAGGCGACCGATGCCTTTTATGTGGTCTGTGCGGATCTGCGGATCTTGGATGTTAATCGACAGGCTTGTCTAGATCTGGGCTATAGTCGCGAGGCGCTTTTGCAGATGCGAGCCACTGACATTCAAGTGTCCCAAGATGATACAGCTCTGCGACAGCTCTTAAACTCGGTGACACCCGGACATCCGGTGACGGTGGAAGGGTATCATCGTCGCCAGGATGGAAGCACCTTTCCGGTGGAGGTGAGCATCACCGAGATTGACCTGAATGGCAAAACGGTTTACCTGGCCCTGGCCCGTGACATTAGCGATCGCAAACAGGCCGAGGCTGACCGAGAACGTCTGGCTGAGATTGGTGAACTGGCCTCCATGATTGTGCACGAGGTGCGTAACCCACTCACGACGGTCTGGATGGCGATCAAGGCTATGCAAGGGGAAGCAGCCCTCTCTAATCGCTCCACCGCCCGTCTGACCATGGCGCTAGACGAGGCCGAGCGACTACAGGGGTTGCTCAATGACATTTTGCTCTATGCCAAGCCTGAGCAAAACTTGGACACGAGCGATCTTGAGATCAATCAATTCATCACCGAGGTGGTGGAGAGTTTGCGGCAGCAGCCTGCGATCGCAACCCGCCACATCCATTGGACCCCCACTGGCAAGGCGCTGGCCTTAAAAGCCGATAGCAATAAACTCAAGCAGGTGCTCATTAATCTGATTACCAACGCCTGTGAAGCCATTAACGACGGCGATAAAATCAGCTGCTGGGTAGAGCTGGCTAAGTCACCCGGCTATCTAACTATTTGCGTTCATAACGGAGGCGAGCCCATTCCGGTTGAAATCCTGCCGCGATTAACCCAGCCGTTTTTCACCACCAAATCCTCCGGTAACGGGTTAGGACTGGCCATTACCAAACGCATTATCGAAGCGCACGGGGGGCAGTTTATGATCACCTCAAGCGCAGAAACCGGAACTCAAGTTAGCGTTCAGTTGCCCTATCTTGCATAATGGGGCAGATTTACATTGAAAGGAGGGTTTCGAGCTTGAGGCAGTAATGAGGGTGCGAACTGACCAGTCGGCGGTTATTCGATCTCTGGCGCGAACTGACCAGTCAGCGCTGGTGCGAACTGACCAGTCAGCGCTGGTGCGAACTGACCAGTCAGCGCTGGCGCGAACTGACCAGTCAGCGCTGGCGCGATCGCAATTGTAGTTATTGGCCATGCCCGTCTTGTTTAACCACTACAAGTTGGTTCAGTTGCTGACCCGCACGGTCATGAAGTGGCAGCGCGATGATTGCTTGGAAATAGGAGCCGCGCTGGCCTACTATGCGCTGTTTTCACTGTTCCCAATTATTTTGGTCATTCTGAGTGTGTTTGGTTTTTTGCTGGGGCCGACCACCCAAGCCTATGACCAAATTTTGCTGTTTGCCCGCGATGCTTTACCGGCTGATGCCTATGAGCTGGTTGATACGACCCTACTCAAGCTCTATCAAGGGCGCGCGGGGGCTAGCATTGTAGGTTTTTCAATCTTGCTCTTTACCGCCAGCACATTTTTCAACGCGCTGCGTAGGGCCTTTGACAAAATTTGGCACGTCCACCCAGCTAACCAGCAAAATCAAGACTGGGTAACAGTTGTGCTGCGATTTCTTTGGTATCGGTTGCTGGCATCTGTATTAGTCATCAGCTCAGCGAGCTTGATTTTGGCCTCACTACTGTCCAAAATTGCCATTGATATCCTGCTCGAGATTATAGAGAACGTCAGTAGTGTCGGGAATGTTGACGCGTTTTTAAGCATTGACCGCGTGGCTATCTTGCCGATTTTGCAGCTGGGGACCTCGTGGTTTATCTTGACGCTTGTGGTGATGACGCTGTTTAAGATCCTGCCTTCGACGCGGGTGACCTGGCAGGATGTGCGCCTGGGGGCGGTCTTGACCGCCAGCATTTTAGTCTTGCTACAGCAGCTGATCAGCAACAGTGTGATCTCCCTGGGCAACCGCTTTCAGTCCTACGGCATCGTGGGCAGCGTAATGGTGCTGCTGCTATGGATTTATCTGACCAGTCAGGTTTTCTTCCTTGGAGGGGAGTTTACCTATGTCTATGCCCATCTCTTTGGCAGTCGTCGCCTAAGCCGTTCGCACCCCCCAAAATTCTACCCATAGGATGGCCTGGGGCTGGCTGTGTTGGTTTTTGTCAGCGACTTTTCTAATCTGTCTTTCTAAGGCTGAGAGGTCGTTGGCCGTATAGCAGTCGTCTAAAATTACGGCAGTGACAGCAAATAAGTACTTACCGTGGGGGAGCACATCTCCCTGTCTGGGTAAGGTAAAGCAACGTAAAAACCAGCTACCCTTTTCCCGCGGCGCGTAGGGATCTCGCTGGCCTTGATCAGAGTTAGGAAAATACAGCACCTTGCATAAATAAGGAAAGCGCTCTGTCGGAGCAGGAAGATTTTTGATCGGCATAGGTTAAAGTTATCAACTTAAAGTGGGAAGTTCTCCCTGGGGGAGTTTTCAGAATCTAGAACCCAGAAGGCTTCTATTCTGGCTTCTGGCCCCTGCTTCCTGAATTCTCCATTAGTCAGAACTTTCCGGTTCAAATCGAGCCCCATAAACTAATCCTATCGGATGGCGTGCTTCTTAAGCTGAGCCTTTTGAGTCGCCTCAATGCCGATCAGCGAGTCTGGTTTGTCTTCTAGCTCATGGGCAACAAAGTGATCGACTTCCCGCATCCAAAAGTCGAGGCCTGAGGTTGATTGGGCACGTTTTAACAGGGTTGCTAACGTCTCTAAGTCGGTTTCTGTTAAATAGGGCTTACTGCACAGCTGGCAATAGGTCCACACATCTTTAGAAATATCTAAATCAGACGGTCCTCGACCATCTTCTTGGGGCACGGCGACCAGCTTGTAAAACTCAGTGATGTCATTGCAAGGTGAGAAAAATAGCTTGTCGTAGTATGTTTTTTTGCGCTCGGCGACCTTGTCTGCAAATTGCCACTGCATCTCGTCTGTGCTAGCGCGATCATACTGATGATAGGCTTTGCGCAATGCAGATAGGGCCTTGCGTTCGTAGTCCCACCGATCAGTGATGGTGACCCCCTGATATTTGCTATCGTCGTTCAAAAATTCTGAGAAGGTGCCCCAGGGGATATCCAGCAGCCAGCGCATGCGAATAATATCGAAGAAATTGAAGTTAGCTTCGTAATGGTTTTTGTAGGCCAGGTACAGATCCAAAATGGCTAAATCCACTGCTTGCAAATTACGGCGGAGTCTGGCATCTGATATCAGCTGATGGTTAGTCTCTGGGCGAGCGGATAGTTGAGCCTCCCGACAGGCGTAGTCGCAAATTAGCTCAAAGCAAATCCGGCGGATGCGTTGGGAATAGACCTTCATCCCCCGCCACTGTTGAGGCGCTTCGCGCTTTTCGTCTGGGTAACGTACATTCGCTTTTTCAATGGCTTTTTCGATAATTTTCCAAGTTTCAAATTCACCGTCGGCAAACCCAAGCTGCTCTCGTAGTCTCGAGACAAAGGCAAATACACTTCTGGCTAATGGATTAGAGTCCTCTTGTAAAAACTTGAGGCCATAAAGTTGGTTTTTTTGAACCCGAGGCTGCAAATTAATGACCAGGGTATCGAGGCTCTCCAGGATAGCCGCCAGGATCTGAGCCTTAGTATGTTGAGTGTCGGCGGCCAAGGCAGTCACTGCTACCGGCAGGGTTTTGAGCAAACTCGCTAGGGTTGATTCTGTCACCTCTCTGCCTTCATCTTTGTGGAGTTGCTCAACCGAGTACCGTATCGAAA
>JBCDDJ010000410.1:0-6142 GCA_039180385.1 Cyanobacteria bacterium P01_G01_bin.38
ATACCCAGGAAAAAATTGTCGATTCCCTGGCGGCTAAGTTTATCGTCGTGGTAGACAATGGCAAGCTGACGGATAAGCTGGGTACGACCTTTCTACTGCCGGTGGAAGTGGTGCCTATGGCGGTAACCCCGGTGATGCGTGAGATCGCAGCCCTCGGCGGCGAACCAGCTATTCGCATGGGCCAAAAGAAAGCAGGCCCGATCGTCTCTGACAACGGCAACCTGATCGTCGATGTCAAATTTGCCAACGGCATTGACGACCCCGCCGGTCTAGAAAAAACCCTCAATAACATTCCAGGGGTGCTGGAGAACGGTATCTTTGCCGGGGTGACGGATGAAGTGCTGATTGGCGAAGTGATCGACGGTAAGGCGTCGGTGCGGTCTATGTAGCTGTTCCAAGAAACCCGGTTTTTTCGGTAAGTTGATGATACATATACCCAGGTGTTGAATAAGAACCGGGTTTCTAAGCCCCTTAGCCCTGAGACAGATCCATGCAATATCGCCGCTTTGGTCGCACTGAGCTACAAATTCCGGTATTTTCCTGCGGGGGAATGCGCTACCAGTACTCCTGGAAAGATGGGCCCCTTGCAGATATCCCTCGTAAAAACCAAGAAAATCTAGACGCAACGATTTATCGTGCGGTTGACCTTGGCATTAACCACATCGAGACAGCTCGGGGGTACGGCTCTTCAGAAGTGCAGCTGGGGCGTGTGCTGCCCACGCTGCCCCGTGATGCAATTATCGTACAAACCAAAGTCTCCCCCAGAGAAAATTCCCAAGATTTTTTGGATACGTTTGAAAAGTCTCTAGCAAATCTTCGCCTCGACTACGTGGACCTGCTCGGCATCCACGGCATCAATACGCCCGAACTGCTGGCGTGGACCGTGCGCCCTGGGGGTTGCCTAGATGTCGTGGCAAAGCTGCAACAGCAGGGTCGGGTGCGCCATGTGGGGTTCTCGACCCACGGCCCCACCCAGGTGATTGTCGATGCCATTGAGACGGGCGCTTTTGACTATGTAAACCTGCACTGGTACTACATTTTTCAAGGCAACTGGCCTGCTATTGAGGCCGCAACCCGTCACGATATGGGGGTCTTTATTATCAGCCCTTCTGACAAGGGGGGGCATCTGTACAACCCCCCTGAGACGCTGGTGGAGCTGTGCCATCCCCTCAGCCCCATGGTGTTTAATGATTTGTTTTGCCTGAACCATGCCCAGGTCCATACCCTGAGCCTGGGTGCAGCTCGCCCCTCCGACTTTGACGAGCACCTAAACGTCTTACCCTGGATAGATCAGGCCGATCAGGTACTGCCGCCGATTTTAGAACGCCTGGAGTCAGCTGCGATCGCAACCCTGGGCGAAACCTGGCACAAAACCTGGCATGTGGGGCTGCCCGATCCAGAAAAAACCCCTGGCAACCTAAACATTCCGATTATGCTGTGGTTAGGTAATCTGATGGATGCCTACGATATGGTGGAATTTGCCCAGGCCCGGTATAACCTGCTGGGTAACGGTGGTCATTGGTTTCCAGGGCAGCAGGCCCACCGACTTAAGCAGCTTGATCTCAGTCAATGCCTGGCCAACAGTCCCCATGCCGATCAGATTCCGGCGCGGTTGGCAGAGATTCATCAGCGTCTCAGCGGTGCGCCGGTCAAGCGATTGTCCCAAAGTTAACGCTGAGCCAAAATTCACAGGTAGCCCATCCAGCCAAAGTCCAATCAGTTAAAGCCCACAATTAAAGTCCACAATGTTAAGCCCCGATGGAGATACTGGTATGCGGCGGGTTGCAGACCGTCTAGCCAGAACGCTTAAGCGAGATGCCCTCGTACAGGAGATACTCGATGATTTGCAAACTTACTATGGATGTGATCGCGTTGTTCTCTACTACTTTTATCGCCAGTGGAAAGGTCAGGTGACCGCAGAGTCCTTGAGCGCTTTAGAGTATTCCATCTATGGCTCAACGGGGGCGGATGATTGCTTTAACGACGAATATGCTCAGCTTTACCTCGATGGGCGCGTCCGTACCATGGATGACGTCGAAATGGCGGGTCTCGACCCCTGCCATCTTAGTTTTTTGAAAAACATTCAGGTTCGTGCCAACCTGGTCGCCCCTGTCCTAACTGGGCAAGGTCTATGGGGGCTACTGGTAGCACATCACTGCCAACAAACGCGCCACTGGTCAGCGCAGGATGTGAGTAAAATTCAAACCGCGGCCCAAAAGCTGGCCACCTCGCCGTCTGTTCGAGCCAGCGCCCCCTGACGCATACCCTTTTATAAGCACTGCCCATGAGCACGAAGCATCAAGGTCAAGCATCATTGCTATCCACAGAGCTGTTAGCGTTTTATCGTCGAGTGAGCCAATCGCCGTTGACCGTCGTCGATGTAGAAACTACTGGGTCTGTCGCTTACAAGTCTCGGGTGATGGAGGTTTCAGTACTGCACGGCACCCTCGAAGACGGCATTTTGCAGCAAGAAACGTCGCTGATTAATCCGCTGGTCAAGGTGCCCCCGTTTATTACCAAAATCACCGGCATTACCCCGGCCATGGTGGGGAAAGCGCCTCTTCCTGAGGACGTATGGGTTGACTATGAGGCCCTGCTCACAAAAGGTGTGCTCACTGCCCACAACCTCGACTTTGACTACAGCTTTTTACAAGCCGAATATAAGCGAATGGGGGGGCACTTTTATCGCCCCCCCAGCCATCGGTTTTGTACAGTATTGCTCTCCCGGCTGATGCTGGCTGACCTGCCCTCCCGCAGCCTGCCCAACCTGGTCAAACACTTTAACTTTGACGTGGGTACGTCTCACCGAGCCGGGGCCGACACTAAAGCCTGCTGGCTATTGGCCAAAATGCTGCTCACCCGTATTCAGCAAGAACCAGAGGAGACCCTCCTTGAGCTGTTTCGCCAGCAGTGGATTCGGCTCAAAGACGCCGCTGTGATTTTGCACTGTCGCAAGGAAAAGGCCCTTAAACAGCTAGAAGATGCGAATAAACCCCATCAGCTGTCCAAACGTAGTAAAGAGCCCCTGTTTCGTCGCGGCGATGTGGAGGATCTTTTCTACGCTCAGCAAGGGGAGCAGCTCTCGGTGTTTTAGTCCAAGTGCTTTTCTAACGCGGCTGCCAACGTCTTCGCAGGCACGGCCCCGACGATGGTATCCACGCTGTTCCCATCTTTGAAGATCAGCAGGGTGGGGATGCTACGGATGCCGTACTGACTGGCGATGGTGCTGTTGTCATCAACGTTGACCTTGACAACCTTGGCGCGGCCTTCAAACTGGGTGGCGATCTCTTCGACCACGGGGCCGACCATCCGACAGGGGCCACACCAGGGTGCCCAAAAGTCTACTAGCACAGGCCCTTCGCTGTGGGAAAGCACCTCGGCTTCAAATGTGGTCTCTGTAACGGATTGAACAGTAGTTGCTGAGGACATAACTCCCTCCTTGTAGAACCTGATTTGGAGACGTCATAGATGTCATCTCTCGATATATGACGCCTCTTGACAATCTTTGTTCGAAAATATTGAACAATAGAATCTTAGCGCAGCGATATGCCATAATGCAACTATGCGGCCAATTTACCATCCAGAGCGCGATCAGATTACGCTGGCCGGGGTGTTGTATGCCCTAGGTGACCCAGTGCGGCTTGAGATTGTCCAGCTATTGGCGCGAAAAGGGGAGCAACCCTGTCGAGATTGTGGCGGTGCGATCGCAAAGTCAACCCTCTCCCACCATTTCAAAATTCTCCGAGAGGCCGGGGTGATCGCCACCCAAAAGTCAGGCACCCAGCATCTAAACTCCCTCCGCACCGCCGATCTAAACGCCCGATTTCCAGGCTTACTCGAGACGGTGCTAAACGCTTTGAGCTGTCAATCTGTGGAGCTAACGTAGAGGCCTGTCAAGATGGGCAAAACCAATGCAGCTCGAATTTTAGATGCCCTGGATATTGCGTATGATCTGCTGACCTATGAGGTAGACCCCTCAGACCTCGCGGCGGAAAATATTGCAGCGAAGTTACAGCTGCCACCGGAGCAGGTGTTTAAGACCTTGGTGACCAGGGGCGATCGCAACGGGGTCTGTCTGGCGGTGATTCCTGGGAATGCCCAGCTTGACCTCAAGGGGCTCGCCAGGCTGACGGGCGATCGCAAAGTTGAAACCGTCGCCCTCAAAGAAGTGCAGCCCCTGACCGGCTACATTCGCGGTGGGGTGACGGTGCTGGGTTGCAAAAAAGCGTATCCGGCCTATGTGGATGAATGGATGGAGGTCTATGACCAGGTCGCAGTCTCGGCGGGGATACGGGGGACTATGCTTTGGCTGGCTCCGGCGGATTATTTGAGGGCGATCGACGGGGTGGTCGGTGCGATCTCAAAAGAAAAGTAACCCTGGTGCGTTCAACTATCGCCGTTTCGCTGCATGAGATAGTCGAGGACGCGATCGATCTTTTCTAAGGCAGCCTGGGTGGTCCGGCGAAATGCCTCAAACTCAACCCGGTCAGTGGCAGACTGCAGTGCCAACTGAGCCATAGTATTTTCCAATCGGGCCAACTGCTGAGCATTACGCTCTATCTGTTGAACATTTTGCCTGGATAGCTCAGCGGTTTGTAGTATCATTTCGCCAGCGCTGGCGAACAGATTTTCCAGGCGATCCAGGCGGGCATCAATGTTTGGGTTGGTCATAATGGGACTGCTGCATCTGCTTCCATTCTAATCAGCCTGGGTACCTCTTTTCTCCAGGCACTTCGTCAATATACCCAAGCTCAATCCAGTTAGAGCAGTTGAATTTAACCCCAATGTGATTGAGGCCGTATCAAATATTTTTGTTTCTAATGTCTATTATTCCTTTCGCAAAGTTAACAGTAACGCGGTTACACAGATCATCCTTTGATACATTAAACTGAGCCAAGTAAATTCCCCCCCCCGAACCCCGTATGCGACTGTCCCAAATGCTGTTTGTTACGCTGCGCGAAGATCCTGCTGAGGCAGAGATCCCCAGTCACAAGCTGCTGCTGCGGGCTGGCTACACGCGGCGCATTGCCAGCGGGGTCTATGCCTATCTGCCGCTGCTGTGGCGGGTGTTGAATAAGGTTTCCGCGATTGTCCGCGATGAGATGAATGCGACGGGGGCTCAGGAGTGTTTGCTGCCGCAGTTGCAGCCCGCCGAACTGTGGCGTGAGTCGGGTCGGTGGGATACTTACACCAAGGCAGAGGGCATCATGTTTGCCTTTATGGACCGCCGCGAGCAGGAGGTGGCACTTGGCCCGACCCATGAGGAGGTGATCACCACTATCGCTCGGGATATGATTCGCTCTTACCGTCAGCTGCCGCTCCATTTGTATCAGCTCCAAACCAAGTTTCGCGATGAGATTCGGCCTCGCTTTGGCCTGATGCGCGGGCGCGAGTTCATTATGAAAGATGGTTATTCTTTCCACGCCGATCACGAGAGCCTGGTTGAGACTTATCAGGACATGTATAAGGCTTACAGCAACATGCTGCGTCGCTGTGGGTTGGCGTTCCGCGCCGTTGAGGCCGACTCAGGGGCGATTGGGGGGGCGGGCTCTACTGAGTTTATGGTGCTGGCCGAGGCGGGTGAAGATGAGGTGCTCTACACCGCAGATGGCAAATACGCCGCTAATGTTGAGAAGGCGGTGACGCTGCCGCCGGATGCGATGCCTTCTACTTTTGAGACTTACGAAAAACTGGATACGCCGAATACCCCTACGATTGAGACCCTGGCACAGTTTCTCAAGTGCTCACCGACGCAGATTGTGAAAAATGTGCTGTACCAGGTGACCTATGACCAGAAGCAAGCGGACAGTGAGCAGGCGGTGCTGGTGCTGGTGAGTATTCGCGGTGACCAGGATGTGAACGACGTGAAGTTGCAGAATGAATTGACTAAACTAGCGGGCAACTATGGGGGCAGTGCAGTGCTGGCGCTGGAGGTGCCCAGCCCAGCCGATCAGACAAAATGGGCGGCGAAACCCTTGCCGTTGGGCTACATTGCCCCTGATCTGGCGGATGATTACATTAAACCCAAAGCCACTGTAGCCTCTAAGTTTCTGCGTCTGGTGGATCAAACAGTGGTGGATCTCAAAAATTTTGTTACTGGCTCCAATGAGAGCGGCTACCACGTGGTGGGAGCCAACTGGGG
>JBCDDJ010000411.1:0-6137 GCA_039180385.1 Cyanobacteria bacterium P01_G01_bin.38
CTCGCCGTGCCCGTTGATGGTGGTAACCTGCCGCTGATTTCTTGTTAAGAAAAACGTCAGCAGATGATGGCTGAGGGTCTCGGGAGCTTCTAACCTCCCAGGCAGGTCGTGTCTGTAGTGGACCGTAAGTCCCTTTTCGACGCTGATAGAAGATTCAGAAATGGCTGGTTGAGTAGCCAGGCTCTTGAGCGGGTCAAATGCTATCTTTTCGGACATGAACGCTCCAAACTACCCTATAGAAAGATAGTCAACTATCCAATTCTGCTCATCCATCTAAAGAGAGAAATCCCCATAAGCTCCCAGTCAGTGTTGAGCGACGTAGCCTTACGTCCAGGCCCTAAAGAACGTATTATCTTCCCAGGCCCCTGCCGTGCGCTGCTCAATCTCGGCCAGAGCATTAGCCTCCAACACCTCAAACGCCGATGCCGCCCGCACATTTTCCTCCAACTGCTCAACCGACTCCGCCGCAATCACCGCACAGTGAACCCCCCCCTGCGAGAGCGTATACCCCAGCGCCTGGGGCATACCATCCAGCACCCCCGGCTTAAACAACCGCCCATAGGCCGGTACCTTCATCGCCGTCACGCCGACGTTCTGTTCTTGGGCCAGCGGCAAAACGCTGGGAATAAACGGCCTGGGATGATGGCTATCCGCCGCATTTACCGGGATTAGCGTGTGATCAAACGGGTAGCGCCGCAGCCCTTCTGCAATAATCTCGGGCTCATGGTGGCCCGTGATGCCGCTAAAGCGGACCAATCCCTGCGCCTTGGCTTCTTCCATCGCTTTAGCCGCTCCATTGTCCCCAAACAGCGTATCCAACTCTGACTCAAACGACACATGGTGAAACTGCCAGAGGTCTAGATAGTCGGTGTTTAGCCGCTGTAGCGAGCGTTCTAGCTCACGCCAGGCCCCGTCGCGATCGCGAGCCGCCGTCTTACTCGCCAAAAAAACCTCATCCCGATAGGCAGGCAACCCCTTACCCAGGTACGTTTCACTCGGCCCGTAGCTCGCCGCCGTATCAAAATAGCGAATGCCAAGCTCCCACGCCCGCTGAATTTGCTCTAATGCCGCCTGCTCCTGATTAGGTTTCGAGAGCGGCGTACGCCCCGCCCCCCCTAACCCTAAAATCGGCAGCTGTACATTTGTACGACCAAGCTGCCGCAGCGGCATTGCAACAGGTAAGTCCGAGGAGGCCACAGATAGGTCAGAGACCGGCTCAGACAGCGCCAGCGAAGACGACCCCGGCTGCTTTCGCACCGTTGAGCATCCGATCAGGCCTAAGGCAGTGGTAACGCCCGTTGCCAAAAACGTTCGACGAGTCTTTTTACGGTAAAGAGTCATGGGGTTAGGATTGTGCAACGCCAATCCCATTGTGGCGAAATTGTGGCGAAACTTTCTTAAATTGGCCCAAAGAAATAGGCCTTAGGCTCCAGATTTAATAACGTACCTGAGACGCACCTACTCATCACTACCCAACCCCCCATGCTAATTTGATAAAACTCCTTTCCCGCGAGTAAGAACGGTGACCCAATCTAAAGGCAAAACCATTTTTCTCCTGGCCTCAATGGTCGGCTGGCTGAGCGTAGGCGCTGCGCTGATTTACCTTGCTCCCGTCTGGGCTAATCTGATCGTTCATTCAGACCTCACTCAGCTGTGGCTCACCAACCTGAGTCACGGCGGATACGACCCCACGCTTGCCATCACAGGGGGAGGGATCACCTTTGTCATCACCGTGATCGGAAATTTTATTTGGTATCAGCGCTTTGAAGACAAGGTTTAGCCGCTTCCTGCCGCTGGAGATAACCGGGCCTGGTTTGCGATCGCAGGCCAGAAAACGCTCTATCTCAATCCTAGACTCAATCCCCTCAGCTTAAGTCCAATCAACCCTCGGTGAGACTCATCCTGAGAAAAACGAAGCCCTGGTTGATCAAAAGGGATCAACCAGGGCTGAATACGTCGAATCCATTGTCCTGAAACAGGTCTAAAGCGCTACAGCGCTAGCCCGAGTGTTGAGTAAAGGCAGCGAGTCTGATAGATGAATTGACTCAGATAGGCTGGGCATTTCTTGATGGCAGTGGCTACAGTACCAGTAGATTTTAGACGACCGCACATGGCGCAGTAGCGGATAAGAGCAGCACGTGCAGGTATTAGGTAAGCGCATGTAAACCTCTAGTAGCTTTTTTAAATGTGGGCCAGACCCATTTAATCTGGCCCACATTTTCTTAAATGCCAGCGATATTGATAGCAGCTGACGGCTTTGATATCAACTTTGATGACTCCATAAAAGCAGCTAAATCTGAAGACATTGTGAGGATGCGAGTAACGCTTTATGAACAATCGAGTAACCCTTTGTAAAAATCAACGCCAAGGCCAATCCCTTGCATGATCAGCTCTCCCCCTCCCGCCCTTTAAAAATTAATCTTGCGCAATCTGTTTATGTCTTTCTGAGAAGAATCGTGAAATAACTCCTTTGGCGGGTAGAAACGTTGTTTCTGAAAGCGAGATACTGAAACCATCCGCTATTTCATCGTGTTGGCGGGTAAGGAGAGCAAAGAACAATGCACACTTATGAAGTTTTCGTTGACATCAAAGAATGTGACGAACCCACCTGCTTGATGAGTCACGTCATGGAAACCCGCTATGAAATCAACGCAGATACCCTTAATCGAGCCCACGATTCAGCCTTGGACCAGGCCGAGCACGAATACCCCAGAGCCACCGAATACGATGTTCGCGTCACCCGCGTCCTGAGATAACCCAATCCACGCCTTTTACGCCCTCCGATGCCGGGTGTATCTCGCCAGGATTGCGCATCAGCCCATTGCGAGCAGCAGCTTTTTTTGCCTGCGCTCGCATTTTTCTCGGATATATTCAGATGCCTGTCGTTAAAGACACCCAGTCAACTTAAGGGAGCAGATTTGTCAGAAAGGTTCCTATTTTCACTGTCTATCTTTAAGATCTTTAAAGAAAAATCAGATAATGTTGAAAGTTCCACAGTCGGGTCGTCACCGACATGCCGTAAATATATATTCATTAAATATAAATACTTTTGAAGCATTGCCTGAAATACGAGCCTAAGGCAGTACATTAGACTTTCGCAAAAGTAAATTTATTGTCAAGCCCTTTATTGTCAAGCCATTTTACGGGTACTCAACTGTTGTGCTTATAGTCTCGCATTAGGGCATATAGTCTGGCTTCAGGGGAGTTCGCCTGGGCTGCAAATAGCGACATCAATCGTTTTTAGGAATATCTAACTATTTAATACTTTTTTTCTTTTTCCTGATAATTTTCCCCAGCCCTTGGAAAAGGGAATGGATCTCTCTGTTTTGTGAAAAAACTGCCATCAACTGCAAAGCATGCCCCAGAGTCTAATACTAAATTTAATTCCTGAATCTTCTATCCCTCAGCACCACTTAAGTGGTGCCCATTTGCACCATTTATTTTTGAATCTGGTCAGCTCGGTGGATCCCCAGCTGGGTAGGGTCCTTGCCATCGATAGCCAAAATCACTCATTTAGCCTCAGTCCGCTACAGGTGAGTCAACGTTCAGGGTTTTCAGCGTCGATGCAAAACCTGCGCTTCTTGTTTCCTCGCTGGAGTACCCCGCTGCGGCCATTACAATATCGCTACCAAGCCGAAATCCCAGCCGGGGCCTCTTGCTGGTGGCGGATTTCTCTGCTAGACGATGGGTTATTTGGCCATCTCAGCCGCGCCTGGCAGCGGGCTGCAACTAAAAAAGAATGGTTCTTAGGCTCCACCCCGTTGCATATTACGGAGCTGTGCGATCGCTTTCATCGCCATCCAGACTGGGCTGGGGTGAGCAGCTATCAGCAGCTCTATGAGCAAGCCAGCGATCAGACCCGAGATATCCCGCTACAATTTTTGACGCCGACCCTGTTTCGCTACGGGGGGAATGAGTCACCTTTGCCCACCCGAGACGCGGTGTTTCACTGTTTACGAAAACGTTGGAACCGCCACAGCGGCCTGGCCTTTGCGCCGAGTTTGATCGACCCCATCATGCCCGTTGATTTTGATATCCACACCGAAATTTTGCAAGAGGCAGATACCCCAATCGTGGGCTGCTTGGGCCAGATTAACTTTAGGATCGTCGGCGATGTGGATGCTTTGACCATCAAGCGCATTAACACTGTGGCAGACTATACGCGCTACTGCGGCATTGGCCAACAAACCACCCTGGGCCTGGGTATCGTTCGCCGGATTAGTGCGTCGCGCTAGGGCGCGCTAATGAGATGTGCTAAGGCGCGCTAATAAACAGCTCGATTTCGCGGGCCATGCGGCGAATGTCGCCTTTAGCAAGCCGTCGTACTGAGTTACGAGGCATGACCCGCCGTCCTCGCTGCGACCATCCCATCTCTTTTGGGACGTCAATATAGGTCCACGAGAGTTGGATAGGGCGACCCAAATGGTAGCTGATTTCCTTAGACAAGAGCTGCACAGGGACACGACCTCGTTGGATCAAAATCCGATCGTGGAGCCCGTCTAAGCGGATTAGGGTGGGTTGTTTACCCCTGGGCGACTCGGTAGAGAGTTCGATAATGAGGCTGTAGGCATTGCTAAACAGGCCAGTGCGCATCCGATAAACTTCAAAACGAATGATATCGGCCAGTCTGTAATGGACGACATTCCGACCAGATAAGTTTGTACTGTCGCGCAGGTCGCCAGCCAACTCATGGATGACCGTTAACTTGTTGCGCGACCGATTAAAAATACAGGTTGCCACCTCTGGCGTGAGTCTGGGGATAAACCCATTGATCAGCAAACAGAGGCTGCCAAAAACTACCAGAGAGGCCATCAAAAAGGGGGCATCTCTAAACCCTAGCCAGAGCCCTGTAAACAGACAGGCCACCCCAATAAATTTGCCAAATTGCCCAAAAAAGCGTCTTCCCAGACGACCCTCACGATCTGAAAACCGTAGGATTAGCTCATGTTCTGTTTTACGAATTTGCCTCACGCCCTGATTGCTTCAGTTGCTTTTATCACAACCTCGCCGTATAAAGGGGTACAAACGTTCGTAGCGCGCCCATGGATGCTATTGTTCATTTCGACTGAACCCATAGCTAATTTATCAGAGCCTTGCCCTCCCCTGCTTTAAAGTCACGGATGGATAACTGCCCCTCTTTAGCTGGCCCCACAGCGCATCAAACAACTGGCCCCACGGCGGGACCTACCTTAGCGAAAGCTCCCGCGTCTGCCCATGATCCATCCTGCAAAGCGCTCAATCAGCTGACACCTCAAGATCGCGCCTTTCATGGCTGGTATCGCTTCATTCTTTCATTTCCGCCCCATTTGGTGCGTCACTACCTCGATCAGTTTCAAGTGACGCCCCCACAAACCGTGCTGGATCCCTTTGCGGGCACTGGCACCACCCTGGTGGAATGCAAGAAGCTGGGGATTCCGTGTGTGGGTACTGAGGCGAACCCCATGGCCCATTTTGCCAGCCAGACTAAGCTGTGCTGGTCTGTTAACCCTCAGCAGCTGCGACACCACGCCCAGCAAATTGCCAAGGCCACCCGCAGTGATTTAACGCTGCTAAGCTTTGAGGGGCTGCGCCCGACCCTGTCCCCCGAGGCGGCAAAGCTACTACTCAAAAATGCTATTAGCTGTCGGCCCCTGCACAAGGTACTGACCCTCTTGGGCCGCATTGATCAGAGCCAACACCCTGATTTTTACGCCCACGAGCGGTTGGCCCTGGCCAAGGTTGCCGTCCTCGCCAGCAATTTGCGCTTCGCTCCAGAGATTAGTGTTTCTAAACGTGCCAAGGAAGATGCCGAAGTGGTTGAGCTATGGCTAGCGGCGATCGATGCGATCGCAACCGACCTCGCCACCGTGGCACCCTGTTCTACCTCCCCCAGCCCCGTTCATCTAGGTGATGCTCGCATCCTTCAGCAGCTGCCGCCCCAATCCATTGACGCCGTCATCACCTCGCCACCTTACCCCAACGAAAAAGACTATACCCGTGCCACCCGTCTAGAGTCTGTCTTACTCGGCTTCTTGCACAACAAAACCGAGCTGCAAGCTATCAAAAAAACGCTGGTGCGCTCCAACAGCCGCAGTATCTATACCCAAGACACCGACGACCAAGAGATTGCCAACTACCCCAGCGTGGTGAATGTCGCC
>JBCDDJ010000412.1:0-6133 GCA_039180385.1 Cyanobacteria bacterium P01_G01_bin.38
CAATCAACAGTGTCTCAGTTGCTGCACTTTGATGCCGATCGCGCGATCGCAGTCTTTGAGTATCTCGATGATTACCGCGACCTCGCCGACTTTTATAGCCAGGAAAAGCAGTATCCAGAGCACATTGCTGCAGCTCTGGGGCAGACCTTGGCTGCAATGCATCAAGCCACCTTTCAAAAGGCTGACTATAAAGCCTTTTTGCTCGATAAACTATCCTCCCCCCCCCCTCCTCAAGCGGCATTAGCAGGATTAGAACGCCCAGGGCCAGAGATATTTGGCTCGATGCCGGGAGATGGTCTGCGATTTATCGTACTCTATCAGCGCTTCGAGAGTCTGGCTCAGGCGATCGCAGCCACCCGAGCTCAACTCACCCCCAGCTGCTTGACCCACAACGACCTCAAGCTCAACAACGTTCTGCTCCGTTCTGAAACCTGGCACGCCGCTGCAGAAGCGACCCCCGAACTGCCTGAACTCATTCGCCTGATTGACTGGGAAAGGGCAGACTGGGGTGACCCAGCCTTTGACCTGGGAACGCTGATTGCCAGTTATTTACAGCTTTGGCTAGGCAGCCTCATCGTCAGCCAAGACATCTCGATCGAAGAGAGCTTGAGGTTAGCCATTGTGCCCCTCGAAACATTGCAGCCCTCCCTCTGTGCCCTGGTCGAAGCCTACTTCAACCAGTTTCCCGAAATCTTGGCTCAGCGCCCTGATGTGCTCATGCTGACGCTCAAACTGGCAGGTATCGCCCTGATTCAGCAAATTCAGTCTTTCCTACAGCACCAAAAAAGCTTTGGCAACAACCAAATTTGCATGTTGCAGGTCGCTAAAAGTTTACTGTGCCAACCTGAGGCGGCCATTCCAACCCTATTTGGCACTACTGCCCTGTCCCTACCGATTCCCTGTGCCGTGTAGCTTATCCAGTGTCTCCGATGCCCCTTTCTTCTTCTGTCTCGACTCCGCCTCTGGCTGATTTGCCTCACCGCTTAGCCCATGCTCTGCAGGATATGGCCAATTCGCTGACGATTCAGCCAGATTTATGCATCCAGCATCCCCAGTATCAGCCTTTTCAAGTGCCGTCTGAAGTGCTCAGTCGGTTTGAAACCCTGCCCGTCGAGCTGAAGCAGAAATTTCTCACCCTTCAGCTCAGAACCTTTTTATACGGCATCTATTACAGCGGCTCATTGCAGGCGAGTTTGGCCCCTGAGAGTCCCTCCGAACGGCAGCCTCAGTTCCAAGATTTAGAAAACAGCACTTTCTTGGGAATTGATCTGGAGTTTGTCGCCCAACTGCATGAAGCTAATGTCGGAAAGGGCTACTTTGACCCCGGTTGGCAGGTAGTGCAGCAACTCTCAGACGATAGTTTTACCGTCCATAAAGGGGGATTGACCCTCTATATCGATGCCCAGCAGCACCTGGCTCCCGAGGTCACAGCAATAGCAGGGAAAACAGTGGCGATTCGGTTGCCTCGAAATTTGATGCAAAACGGCTTTTATATGGCCGTCGGGGATGCCGGAAAACAGCAGGCTCAAGCGGCTGGCCCCGTGCCCAATCCCATCGTGCGGGTTTACTTTAACCTGACTAGCCAGGGAGCCGTAGCCGTAATGGGCGCTTTGACTCAATCCTTCAACACCTGTGGGTTACCCTTCACGTTCAAAGTGCTCTATAACCCGTCAGATTATCAGCGCTATGATGCTGGCGTTCTCTATATTGATTACTCGAGCTATGCCGAAGTGCGTCAATTATTGCAGCCCCTTTATGAAACCCATCAAGCTCATTTTCGACCGCTAGAGCCCCTGTTTACCAAGCATTTGGCACCTGGGTTAGGACTGGCCGAAGAGCCCGATCGCACCTTCTCCCACGTTGAGAGTTTTGGCCAGAACCGCTGCCAAATCGTGGCCAATGCGCTACTAGAAGCCGAAACCTTTAGAGAGCGTCCTGATCATGCCGAACAGCGACTTGACATGATCCAACAGCACTTTCAGCAGGTCGGTTTAGACCTGGCCCGTCCTTATCTAAACGCGGGTTCCCATGATATCTACGCCCCGCTCAGCCGATGAAAATCCAAGCGTTAGAAACGACTCCACTCAAAGGTCCTGAAGCCTCCCAAATCCCTATCGATGCGGATCAGATAACGACAAAGCTACCCTTCTATCGTCCCCTCGGGCGCACAGGGCTCCAGGTCAGTTGCTTGGGCATTGGGGGCGGGGGGGCACTGGCCAGCGACGATGTGCTGTATGCTTTTGAGCGAGGTATCAATTACTTTTTTTATTCCAGCGACTTACATCATCATTTCTACGGGGCAATGGCCCCAGCCCTACGTCAGCTCTGTGGGCGGCGATCGCCCCAACGAGAGCAGGTCGTGCTAGCAACTGTGACTTACATCAAGCAGCCAGAGATGGCCATGACGGCACTCTTTGATCAGTTTATGGAGCTGGGCATTGACTATGTGGATGTCTTTTTTTGGGGATGGGTAGATGAGTGCGATCGCGCTGCTTATGACCGGTGCCTACAGCTTTCGCCCGACCTGCGGGGGGCCAACAGCGTTTATCAACGTACCCTAGAGCGGATGATGAAAACCTCCGAACGGCTCAAACGTATGGGAGCAGTCCGCTATGTGGGCACCTCCTTTCACAACCTTGATATGGCGCAAGACTACCTTAACAGCCCCGATTTAGACGTGGTGATGGTCCGCCATAATGCTGTTCACCGAACGGCCCAGACCAAAGTCTTTGATCAATTCGCGACTCCAGCGGCATCCCGCCCAGGTATCGTCACCTTCAAGTCGGCGGGCCTTCACACGTTTCAACCGCTGTGGAATGCACCTCCCGGTTTACCGCCTGGCTGCTGGCAGCCCACAGTGCCTGACTTTTATCGCTATTCTCTTTCTCAAAAACACGTAGACCTCTGCTTGGCAGGGTTTCGAGAGCGGCATGAAATTGACGCAGCTCTCGAGGCTTTGCAACAAGGCTATTTGACCCCAGCCGAACTTGACTACTTCAACCTTTATGGTGATCTCCATCGGGGTCGGATTGCGATCGCTGATGTCGATCCCAGTCGCCTGCTGTCAGCCCCTCTGCCCGATAAGTAAGCTTTAATCTGGAAGTACACCGATGCAAGAGACGCTAACCTCCCCACTGTCCCTGGAACAGGTACTTGAGAACCTTAGCCTGCAGTCCATTGACGATGCCAAACTGCTAACCCACCTGCGCCAGACTCATCAGCTAGCGCAAATCACGCACCAGATTCAACAAGATCACCTGGTTCGCCAGCTCTGTCAGCAGTTTGATATTCAAATTTCTGACCAGGATCTGCAAAGTGCAGGCGATACGTTTCGGCGCGAACACCAGCTACTCGGTGCTCCAGAGACCTTAGCCTGGCTAGCCGATCAGCAAATCACGGCTGAAGATTGGACCGAGGGCATTCGTCAGCAGCTACTCAGGCGGCAGTTGGCTAATTATCTCTTCGGTCAGATGATCGACAGTAGCTATATGAGCGATCGCGATGCATTTCGCCGCGTTGCCCTTAGCCAAATTGTCGTGCGTGACCTAGCCACAGCCCAGCAGCTCGCGCAGCAATTGCAGCAGCAGCCAGCTAGCCTGAGTGCTTTGGCCCTAGACTACTCTCAAAGCCGACCCTCTAAAGATCAGGGTGGTTTCATGGGAATTCACTATCTGAGAGATTTTGCCCCAGAAATTGTTCAAGCGATCGCCGATCAATCAGCAGGTAAAATTGTTGGCCCAGTCAAAAGCAAACAAAGCTATCATCTTCTCCGAGTCGAAAAATGGTTTGCGCCTCATCTAGACGAAGATATCCGCCAGACACTGCTCGAAAAAATGCTGCAAAACTGGCTAGAAACAACTGTGCGATCGCTGCTACAAACCTCCAAACTTGAGAACGGGCAATAGTTCGGCTCAACGACCATTTTCAGAGAATTTTCTGAGACAGAATTATTTTATTTTTTGTCTTCTTAAATGGCTAAAATTCTTCCCGCTCTCAATAGAAAGAGCTATGTTGTATACAGCTAGTTAGTTAGCGCTAACAACCAGGCAAAATCGCGTAGTTTGAAGACCGCGTAATTTGAAAACTTGGAGGAGACATATTCCATGTCAAAGATTTCAATTGATGCACTGTATCCAGCAGGAACGCATTTTTTTGCATATTCTGAAAACTTTCTCGACGATCTGACTGAAGAGGGTTTGATGAACACCTTCGGGGGCTTGATGGTAAGCGCAACCAATGTGACGAGTACGTTCCATGAGACACTCACGGTCGACAAAAGCATTTTGTGCCTGCCCACTAACGTCCTTTCGTACCCTCCTCGTTAGGGAAGAAAACCTTGAACCTATGACGATCCAGTAGAATGTTTTGTCTGATTCATCAGACCCAATAATTTAGTCACTACAACTCTAAAAACAGGAGGATTCTATTACCATGTCAAAACTTACAATTTCTGAACTTTGCCCTGCCGGAACACAGTTCTTTTCAGGGCCTGAAACTTTTCTCAACGCTCTCACGGACGATGACCTGATAAACACCAAGGGGGGTGGAACACCTTTATTTGGCGCGTCAGTGTTGACGGCTGGATTCCTTATCGGATACATCGGCGGTGCTTGGTATAATCATTGGAACAACCGACCGCCATACTCACCGCAACCTGTCCGTCTCCCCTAGGCCATCATATTCACTATTTTGAGGGTCGCACAGAGCAGCTAGCAAAAATTTAATTTGAAGATCAAGCTCAACAAAATTGAGCATTCAAAAAGGCATCTAAAAGGCCCTCAAAATATTGCCTACAAATGATGAGAAACAGCGCTTTATCTAAGACATAATTTGAATATCTATATCTTTTTAGCTCCCTGTTTTTCTCTCTCATTCGAGCGTTAAAAAGCTAACATGTGATTAGTTCAGACAAGCAATTTTTAGCGTTAGTCTGAATCATCAATTCTGTAAGACTAGATGAGAATTAGCTCGTATGTCAAAGATTGCAATCAGCGAACTGCGTCCGGCAGGAACGCTATTTTTTTCAGAGTCTGAAACCTTTCTCGACAACCTCACCGATGATGCCTTAATCAATGTTGTAGGTGGGTCAGCTGGAGGGGCATATGTTGAGAGTCTTCCTTCAGGGATACTCTCACTCGAAAACAGTGCTTTTTGCTCAGCTCCTCCCAATACGTCCTTTTGGGATTTTCCTCCATCTTTAGATGATTGAAAGTCCTAAGCTAGGATGCTTTGAAATTACTTTCTGCTCATTCTGAAGCATCATCAGTTTAGCTAAAGCAGAGCTGCTAGGAAGACAAGCCTTGGTAGCTTTACCAAAAACATGAGTTTGAATCATACTTAAAGTCTTGTGATTGCGCTTCAGGTTGATTGGGAGCTGAATGTTCACTCTAATGGGTTAGGTAAAACTGGAAAATTTATGTCTTTTTGAGATTCTCATATGCCTTCTTTCTTCAGAAATAAAATTGTTAAAGTATTAACAGATAAATGAGTGCTTCGAACAGCACGCCAAAATTGCAAATAGATAATGGTCAGAAATAGGAGAATTTATCTCATGTCAAAAATCGCAATTACTGAACTATATCCAGCAGGTTCAGCGTTCTTTTCAGAATCTGAGACCTTTCTCGATGACCTCAAAGATGAGGACCTTTTGACACAGCTTAGTGGTGGTTTTGTTAATACTGAGTCCGCTTTTACTGATCCTGATTACCCCACAATATTGCCTACTTACCCCAGCCTTCACTCACTGATCCCTGAAATACCGAAAGACAACTGTATACCATTTTGGCCACATTAATCGTGCGACTCATGACTCTATGAAGATGCCGAATACTTAAGACTGTTGAAACCCTCCGAATAAAGTATTTAGCAAGAAGGTTAGGAGCGGTCATGCTCTGGCTGAAAGCATCGCAGTAGGCCTATATAGAGTTACTATCTGCTGCTTTGCCCCCCTTTAATTAACATCAGGCAATCATCTGCAACATAATCAACCCTATTGAACAGTTTGAAACTAGAAAGAAAATCAATGACTCACAGCAAGCGTAATTTCGATTTCCAAGTAAGTTCTCTTTCTATTTGCCCCTTAGAAAGTCAGGCTTGCCAAAACCTCTCTGAGAAAAACATTAGGGAAATTCGC
>JBCDDJ010000413.1:0-6107 GCA_039180385.1 Cyanobacteria bacterium P01_G01_bin.38
GATCGCATTTATGCAGCAGATGTATGCCTTTATCGGCGTCGATGCCAACTTTACCCCCGACACCTCTCGCAAGGCTCAAACCGCCCAGGTGCCCAAAAACCAAACCCTCAATCGTCTACTCAAAACCGAGAACCCGATTCGCAGTGCTGCCTCGGGGCTATTGCGGGCGCTTTTGCCCGAAGCCGCACGATCTCGGCTGCGATCGCAGGTGATTAGCCTCAACTCAGGTAGCAAAAAGCAGGGCCTTAGTGCCGAAGATCGCGCCCTGCTACAAGACTACTACCGTGAAGACATTCTCAAACTACAAGAGCTGATCCAGCGCGATCTATCTGCCTGGCTAAAATAACCTATGCCGGATTAAATTTTCTCTCTGCTTTCTATGCTTCCCTACCCTCTACTCTCCACATCCTTTCTCAACTGATGGGCAGCTTCCTTAACCGGGGCCAACAACTCCAGCGAAACCTGGAGCGAGTTCAACTCACCGTGCTTATCTTTTTTCCCTTTTGGGGGTGGCCCATGATAGTCGCTGCCACCGGTCATGAGCAAATTGTATTGCTCACACAGGTTCTCTAGGTGTCGGCGGTCGCTGGGGCTGTGATTAGGGTGATAGACCTCGACTCCCATCAGGCCCGACTTAACCAGCTCAGGTAAAACAATTGGCACCGTGCCCCCCCGAAACAAATAGGGGTGTGCCCAAACAGGTACCGCACCACAGCGTCTGAGCAGAGCGATGCCTTCTGCGGCGGTAAATTTTTCGTAGGGAACGTAGGCCGGGCCGTCTTCTTTGATGAAACGATCAAAGGCTTCTTTAGCGGACTTGGCATGTCCGGCTGCCACCAGGGCCGCTGCGACGTGGGGTCTACCCGGTGCTCGATTGGGATGTAGCGCTGGCATTTCGATCGGACATCCGAGGGCGGCTAACTTATTGGCCATCGCCTCGGCGCGCCGTATCCGACCAGCGAGTCGCTCCTTTAAAGGCGTTTCTAATATATCTGGATTAGGGTAAAACCCCAGGATGTGCATTGAGCGGCCATTGTAGACAGTGCTCAGTTCAATACCAGGGATGATTTCGAGCTCGGACGGGGCGGCTGCGATCGCATCGCCCCAGCCCCCCACCGTATCATGATCGGTAATGGCTAGCGCTTTGACCCCTCGCTTTACTGCCAGCTGAACCAACTCAGCTGGGGTCAGGGTACCGTCTGAATAAGTGGTGTGGCAGTGGAGTTCGAGCACTAAAACCGAGAGCGACGCTTACGCTGACGATGTCTGGCCAGGGTTTTGCGCTTGCGCTTTTCGATGGGGGTTTCAAAGTGACGATTTTTCTTCAAGTCTGGAAAAATCCCAGCTTGAGACACTTTTCGCTTAAACCGGCGCAGCGCTGATTCAATATTTTCGTCTTCACCCAGAATAACTTGGGCCATTGAGCTTCCTCATATTGGGACTGCACTTGATGGGCATGATTGACAGAGATTGTGACGCTATTGCCTAGCGGCGAGGGCGGGCTTTGTTAACCTTCATACTGCGACCCATCCACTCTGCGCCATCAAGGGCCTCAATGGCAGCAGTCTCTTCGTCATCTGTAGACATCTCGACAAAGGCAAAACCCCGAAAGCGGCCCGTTTCTCGGTCAGTGGGCAAATGGACGTTCTTGATGCTGCCGTATTCTGCAAAAACCTCTGTTAGGTCTTCTTTGGTGACGTCAAACGAGAGGTTACCGACGTAAATGGACATGAAAATTCTCCGAAGTCATGAAAATGTAGGGAGCTTATTGACGGAGAAACGCTAATTTAACGATTTACTCGACCGAAAATAATACTTTCAGACAGCTTAGCATAGTCTGCCCGTTCGCCAAGAGTGCTCTTTCGACTTCCTGGCTGTCGGCTCAGACGCCTATATACTGTCTATATATTCAAGCTATTTAAGTCTATATCAAAACTATATCAAATTCAGGAGAGGTCAGCCCCCTAAAATGACCTTATAGGGCTATCGGACCCATCAGCGGGGATCTCCCCTAGACAGCCATAATTGGCGCTAAGAAAGCCCCATAGCGACCACCGCAAAGTATTTACAGGGGTTGCTCAGACTCTGTAAACGGCCAGCCAACAGGTAGAGATGATTTAGGCTAAGTGCGGGATTAAGTTTAAGATTTCTCTGTCCAGGGTCATCCCTGGATCCGCTGGCCACCTGGTATTCTGATTGAAACTTGTAGGAGACCCCTATGGCTTGGCAGCGACCCGACGGGCGACGGCCTGATGAATTGCGCCCGGTGAAGTTTATCCGCAGCTTTACGCAATATGCAGCGGGGGCAGTTTTGACCCACTGTGGCAATACCCGAGTGCTGTGTACGGTGTCGGTAGCGCCAGGGGTGCCTCGTTTTTTAGAGGGCTCAGGCCAGGGCTGGCTAACGGCAGAATATCGGATGTTGCCAAGCGCCACCCAACAGCGCAAGGCCCGTGAATATATGCGGCTTTCGGGGCGTACGCAAGAAATTCAACGGTTGATTGGCCGCAGTCTAAGGGCAGCACTTGATCTCCAGGTGCTAGGGGAGCTGACGCTGACGGTAGATGCCGACGTGCTGCAGGCGGACGGGGGGACCCGCACCACTGCCATTACCGGATCCTATGTCGCCCTAGAAGACGCCATTCAATCTTTATTAAAGACAGGCCAACTTTCCACGTCTCCGCTGCGGCATCAGGTGGCCGCTGTCTCGGTGGGGCTACTAGAGGGAGAGGCTTTTCTAGATTTGAACTACCCGGAGGATGTCGCGGCGGATGTTGATTTGAATGTCGTGCTCAACGGCGAATTGGCATTTATTGAGGTACAAGGCACCGCCGAAGCCGGGAGCTTTACCCGTCCGCAGCTTAATCAGATGCTCGACTACGCGGAGACCGGGATTTGTGAGTTGTTATCGCTGCAGCGTCAGGCGATGGGATAGCGGGCAGCGGGTGGTGGGCTTCGGCGTTTGAGTTTGTTTATGACCCACTACTCATCAACCATTACCCGCTACCTAACGCTTATTCAGCTCAAGGATTCTGCTGGCGTAGACGTCTGGTTAGCAGTTTCTCTGGGGAAATATCGCCCTTTGAGGCCGTAGGCAATCAGGCCAGCGTATTCTCTGACGACCCGAATGGCAAAGGTGCGATCGCTGGGTTGGTAAGCGACATCGCTCAGGTGGGGGATGACTCGAAACCCAAAGCTGCGAAATGTGAGTAGCGATCTCAACATGTGAGGCGGATCGGTCACTAATATGATAGAACGCACCTCGGGGCTCAGTAACTTTGCGGTAAATTCTGCATTCTCTTCAGTGGTTCTCGAACAGTCCTCTGAGGCTAGCGCACTGGCCTTGATCCCCTTGGCCCTGAGCTGACGAGAAATTTTAGGGGCATCTCCCCGACCGCTGACAAAAATCTGAGGAGCCCGTCCCGCTTTCCAGAGCTGAGTGGCTTCCTGGATGCGAGATTTTTGCAAGTCAGGCCCCCGCCCAAGCACCACGATGGCATCGGCGCTCTGCCCCTTATCTGCGGGTAGCCAAACAGTGAGTCCTTTCTCAGCTACGGTTTGCCCAACCGGCAGCAGTAGCGAAAAATAGAGCAGCAGCGGTAACAGTGAAACCCATCTCACCATCCGCCGACCGCGCCAGCGATATTTGCGTTGGATCACCTGCCAAAGGCTAAAGGACAGCAACCCTAATAGTGTTACCATGAGCCCTGGGTTATTGAGTACAGCAGTAAACCCTTCACGAATCGCAAACCATTGCATGGGTGGGCGACTGCATAAACTTGGATCGAGCACCATATGCTTTAAGATTTCTTTACGAGGGCCTTCGCTCTGGGTATAACACAGAAAAAATGACCGCGTCCATGGGGTCAGTCACCGTCACTTCTCAGTCTCAATTAATTAAGATTTGCAGCTATTCGCAATGATTCAGGGCTGGGTCTAAAGGTGTGCCCCTTACTGTGAACGTAAAGGCCATTCCCTACCGTTAATCAGGATCTACCCATGCTGAGTTCATCATCCGCCCCACCCCAGTGTGAATATATTCCTGGCTTAGGCAATGTGCCCGCCACCGAATCCAGCATTAGCCATGTGGATGGCGATGTCGGCATCCTCGAATATCGGGGCATTCCCATTGAAGCGCTCGCCGAGCACAGTCGCTTTTTAGAAACGGCTTATTTGCTGATCTGGGGCCATCTGCCCAGTCCGTCAGCACTGGCTGAGTTTGAACACGATATTCGCCATCACCGACGGCTCAAGTATCAAATTCGGGACATGATGAAATGTTTCCCTGAGGCCGGACATCCGATGGACGCGCTGCAAACATCGGCGGCGTCGCTGGGGTTGTTTCACTCCCGCCGGGCCATTGATAGCGAAGACTATATTCGCCAGGCGGTGATCCGTCTGTTGGCAAAGATTCCAACGATGGTGGCTGCGTTTGAGCTGATCCGCCATGGCAACGACCCGATTATGCCCAACGACGATCTCGACTATGCTGCCAATTTCCTCTATATGCTCACCGAGCGGGAACCGTCGCCGCTGGCGGCGCGGGTGTTTGATACCTGTCTGGTGCTCCACGCTGAGCACACGATGAATACGTCAACCTTCTCGGCGCTGGTAACGGCGTCTACCCTGACCGATCCCTATGGGGTGATTGCGTCGGCGGTTGGGACCCTGGCTGGTCCGCTGCACGGCGGGGCTGCAGAAGAGTCATTGGACATGCTAGAAGCGATTGGCTCGGTAGAGAATGTGCGCCCCTATGTGGATGATTGTCTTCAAAATCATAAAAAGATTATGGGCTTCGGGCACCGGGTCTATCGGGTCAAAGATCCCCGCGCTTCCATTTTGCAAGCGCTGGCTAAACAACTTTTTGCTGAGCGAGGCTACGATTCTTACTACGATATCGCCCTGGCGTTAGAAGAAGTGGTTGAGGAGAGACTCGGCTCAAAGGGGGTTTATGCCAACGTTGATTTTTACTCTGGGTTAGTCTATCGCCGACTGGGGATTCCTCGGGATTTGTTTACCCCCATGTTTGCGATCGCACGCACCGCCGGGTGGCTGGCCCACTGGCGAGAACAGCTGGCCACCAATCGGATTTTTCGCCCCACCCAAATTTATGAGGGAGTGCACGGGTTGCCCTATCTGCCAATTGGACAACGTGAGTAGAATAGGTCGCAGCTCTGTCGTCCGCTTACCCTGGGACCCACACGGATACCGAACCTGCTGCAAAACAGAAATTAGCCCACCCTCGTTCATCTGTCGTGATGGGCTCATCGATATGCCTGGTAACATCGATGTAGGTGCGGTTAGGCTGGCCGATTTCCATCCACTTGTGTCCCTGCTCTCCATTACTGAGAAGAACCGCCAGCCCCCCGGATTTTGTTGTGTGCCTAACCGGGTCCAGCCCACCGTACTGGGTGATCAAAATAGTCTTGCTGTTCGCCATGGGCATAGGTCTGGCGGACCGATAAGAGCCATCCGATGGCACATACCAATGGAAAAACTGCATCATGACGCCGTTTGTTAAAGACATAATGCTGGAGACTTTGAACCATTGAACCAGCTATCATGCTGCGATCGCGCCCAGTTTAGTCTCCTAAAAACCTCCAAGATGACGAAATTTGACAAGTGAAGAAATTCGACGATCGAAAGGAAAAGAGTGCCCCTCGCTACCCTCACAGAGTTGCCCCTGCCCCAGGGGTGGTTTTGGGCAGCCAACGCTTTGACTAAGAACTGTGCTGTCTGATCAATCCCTCGCTTGAGGGCAACCGGATTAGCGCCTGCGGCCATATTGCGGAGACCTTCCTCAACGATGAATCGTCTATTTGACGATGTTTTTACACCTTCGCATCATCGCAATGGCATGTCTGGCTTTACGCCGAGTGTTGAGCTAGCAGAGCAAGCAGACGCCTATCACTTGAGCCTGGAACTCCCAGGTGTCAGCAAAGATGATTTAGACATTCAAGTGACGGCAGAAGCAGTCTCTATTAGTGGTGAACGCAAGTCACAAGTCGAGGCTAAAACGGACGGTGTCACCCGCAGTGAGTTTTGTCAGTGCAATCTGCACCGATCGATGGTGAACTTGTATAGTGGGTAGGCTCAGTAAAATTTGC